>NZ_CP020474.1:1061250-1415000 GCF_002080415.1 Roseovarius mucosus
GTTGCGCGCGGATACGCTCCAACCGGGCGATCTGCGCCTCGCGCACCTTGTCGTTATCGATATCCAGAATATCGATCGGGTCTTCCTTGTCCTTGCGATACTTGTTGACGCCGACGATCACCTCGTCACCCCGGTCGATCATGGCCTGCCGGGTCGCCGCGGTTTCTTCGATGCGGAGCTTTGGCATGCCGGATTCCACCGCCTTGGTCATGCCCCCCATGGCCTCGACCTCTTCGATCAGGGCCCAGGCCTTTTCGGCCAACTCATGCGTCAGGCTCTCGACGTAGTAAGACCCCGCCAGCGGGTCGACCACCTTGGTGACGCCAGTCTCTTCTTGCAGGATCAACTGCGTATTGCGGGCGATGCGCGCGCTGAAATCTGTAGGCAGGGCAATCGCCTCATCCAGCGCATTGGTGTGCAGCGACTGCGTGCCCCCCAGAACCGCGCTCATCGCCTCGTAGGCGGTGCGCACCACGTTGTTATAGGGATCTTGTTCCTGAAGGCTCACCCCGGATGTCTGGCAATGGGTGCGCAGCATCTTGGATTTCTCGTCCTTGGCACCGAATTCGGTCATGATCCGGTGCCAGAGCAGGCGCGCAGCGCGCAGCTTGGCGGCCTCCATAAAAAAGTTCATGCCGATGGCGAAGAAGAACGAAAGACGCGGCGCAAAGCTGTCTACATCCATGCCCGCAGCGATGGCTGCACGCACGTATTCGCGCCCGTCGGCCAACGTATAGGCCAATTCCTGCACAAGGTTCGCGCCCGCCTCTTGCATGTGATAGCCCGAGATCGAGATCGAATTGAATTTTGGCATGTGTTGGGCCGTATAGCCGATGATATCCGACACAATCCGCATGCTGGGTGCAGGTGGATAGATATAGGTGTTCCGGACCATGAATTCCTTGAGAATGTCATTCTGAATGGTGCCCGAGAGCAGCGCCCGATCATGGCCTTGCTCTTCTCCGGCGACGATAAAGCTGGCCAAAACCGGGATCACAGCGCCGTTCATCGTCATCGACACGGAAACCTTGTCGAGTGGGATGCCATCAAAGAGGATTTTCATATCCTCGACGCTGTCAATCGCCACACCTGCCTTGCCGACATCCCCCTCGACGCGGGGATGGTCGCTATCATAGCCGCGATGCGTGGCCAGATCGAAGGCGACTGAGACCCCCTGCTGTCCGGCTGCAAGGTTGCGGCGGTAAAAGGCGTTCGATTCCTCGGCCGTCGAAAACCCGGCATATTGCCGGATCGTCCAGGGGCGGCCTGCGTACATCGTGGCCTTGACGCCGCGCGTAAAGGGCGCCTTTCCGGGGATGCTCCCCATATGCGGCAGCTCCGCCACATCCTCTGCGGTATAAAGCGGTTGAACCGCAATCCCCTCGAGCGTGTTCCACGTCAAGTCTTCGGGTGCGCGCCCCCGCAGTTCAGCCGCCGCGAGTTTACGCCAATCGTCTTTCTTCGTCGCCATTCCGATGTCCTCTTCCAATCTGGCCAGAGGGCAGGTGTTTCCCCGCCTCATCTGATCCGGTTTCTTCTGATAGTCGCGCCACCCCATCTGCCCCGGCCGAAAGCCAGAAGAGATCGTCGGCATAGGCCTCTTGCAGGGCCAAACGCTGTGCCCGGTCAAAGGGCTGCCAACGCCCTTCGCCCTCGGGCAATTGTGTCAAATCGCCGCCACGCGCGGCCACAGCACGGCGTAACGCCGCCAGATCCGGCGCGCGGTTGAGCCAGAGCCGCGCCGCCTTGACCGGCACCTCTGCAAGCCCGGTTATCGCGCGCAGCCGCCCCTCGGGGCGTCCGGCATGTACTTCATGCGGAAGGATCACGAGGTCGACACCGGGCAGCGCACAGGCCAGATCAGTGATCACCTCGCGCCAATGCCGGTTGACCGTCACCAGCCGGTCAAGGTCATCGACCCCCGGCACACCGTGCCCCCGCGCCACGCCATAGGCCAGCGACGACGCCCACCAACTATCCTGTCCGCGCACGGACAGCGCCACACGCGTGATCCGCCCGTCAAAAGCATGGGCGAACCGCGCCACACGCTCGCCAATGCCGGGATAGAGCCGCGCGTGTCGCAGGTTACGCCGGGTTGAGCCGATCATATTCTCATCGCTGATCAACACACGGGTCATGCCCTGCGTGCGCGCCTCTTCAAGTCGAAGGGCGATACGCCCACGCGCGCGGTCCAACTGTTGGGTGGCAGTGGCAAGGCCCGATGCCGGGATGACCCCACTCAACACACCGTCCCGTGTCACCTCTGGGCCCCAATAGCACAGGCCTTGCGCTGCCAAAGTACGCGCGTTGGCGCGCATATAGTGTTGAAACGAGGTTGAGGCGGTGCGATGCGCGCCCAGATGCAGGATGATGTCCATGTCAGGTCTGACCTTTCGATTGGCCGCCCCTTGCGACCGCAAACGATTGGTCTCGATCCTGCCTGCCATTCCTGACCATGCGCTTAACTTCGGAAAATTTCCGTGCGCTTGCCATTCACCCTTCGCAATCGTCGTCATCCAGCCTATATCTTGACCGACAGGAGACCCCATGAAAACGATCTTATCCCTTGTTTTGGCTCTCTTTATCGCGCTGCCAGCGACCGCGCAGGACAGCGATACGGGCCCCGCGTCTGCCTCGATCCTCTCGGCAGATACTGTCAATTTGAAGGATTTTCTCTGGCTCAAGCGCCCACTTGTGATTTTTGCCGATACGCCCGCCGATCCGCGATATGTTGAACAGATGGCGTATATCACCCAGCGGCTTGATGTGCTCAATTCGCTTGATGTGGTGGTGATCACCGACACTGATCCTGACGCGCGCTCGGACCTGCGCAAGATGCTGCGCCCTCGTGGATTTGGCCTTGTGCTTATCGGCAAGGACGGGGTGATATACCTGCGCAAGCCCGCGCCGTGGCATGTGCGCGAGATCGTCCGCACCATCGACAAACTGCCAATGCGCCAACAGGAACTGCGGGAGCGTCCCGGCGATAGCTGATGCTCGCACACCATCATCCGGCCCCAATCGCCACAATCAAAAGCCCTGTGGCAGGGTCCATCAGCATGAGTGCGCCCACATGCGCCTCCCATGCCATCACGGCACCCGGCTGACCCAAGATGTGATGAAAGGCGCTCTCGCTTGTCGCTTCCATGCAGGCGCGCGCCTCAAGGCCTGCGCGTCGCATAGCCATACCGATAGGCCGGTCGAAATTGGCCATGGCCACCATGGCCGCATCGGGGGCCAGCCCCGGCGCGATCCAAGCCGCCTGACCACGCGCGGCGAGGGCGCGCGCCATCTCTGACGCTGACCCGACCACGGGCATCGCCGCCTTGATCCGCCCATCCGTTACGCGATAGAGGCCCACGGCACACTGCATCGTCGCCGCAAATTCCACTGTTTCGCCCAACGCAAACCACGCTGCCAGCCGCCCGCGCTGCGCCGCCTCTGCGTCACGCGCACAAGCGGCAACGACAGCGATAGCAGCAAGGCACGAAAGCAGCCGCAGGTCATGGCGCAGGGTCAGGTGCATTCCCTCACTCGAACTCCATGATCACATCATCGACTGCAAGGCTGTCACCCGGCCCCGCATTCACCTTTGCCACCACGCCCTTACGCTCGGCGCGCAGGATGTTTTCCATCTTCATCGCCTCCACCGTGCAGAGTGCCTGCCCCTCCTGCACCTCTTCGCCCGCTGCCACATTGACCTTTACGATCAACCCCGGCATCGGACAGAGCAGCAGCTTGGACGTATCAGGTGGGAGTTTCTCGGGCATTAACGCCGCCAATTCCGCCTGACGCGGCGTGCGCACATGGACCTTGAGATCGGCGCCCCGCGTGCGGATGCGGAACCCGCCGCTGATTTTTCCGACCTTGAGCACCAGCGCCCGGCCATCCACATCAAGCCGCGCCAGTTGATCGCCGGGTGTCCAGTCGCTAGTGACGCGCAGGGTGTCACCATCTTCAAAGCGCACCGTCGCCCCCTCACGATCCGCCGCCACCACCACGGCAAAGCTCTTGCCCTGCAAGGACACAACCCAGTCTTCACCGACATGGCGTTCGTGATTGTCCATGCGCCCCGATACCCGCGTACGTCGGATTTCAGCCACCCGATGCATCGCCGCCGTGCTTGCCGCAATCGCGCGCAGCGCCTCTTCCGGCAGAGTTACGCCAGTGAAACCCTCGGGATACTCTTCGGCGATAAAGGCCGTGGTGATATCGCCGCTGACAAAGCGCGGATGATCCATCACGGCGCTCAGGAACGGCAGGTTATGCCCAATGCCCTCAACTTCAAAGCTGTCCAGAGCCACGCGCATGCCCTCGATCGCTTCGGCGCGGGTATGGCCCCAAGTGCACAGCTTGGCGATCATCGGATCGTAATACATGCTGATCTCGCCGCCCTCGAACACGCCCGTGTCATTGCGCACCACAGCACCGTCCATCGCCAGCTCCTCGGGCGGGCGATACCGGCTCAAACGACCGATGGATGGCAGAAACCCGCGATATGGGTCTTCGGCATAGAGACGGCTCTCCATCGCCCAGCCTGTCAGCTTTACATCCGCTTGTTTGAGGCTCAGCGCCTCGCCATGCGCAACCCGGATCATCTGTTCCACAAGATCGACGCCAGTGATCAATTCCGTCACAGGATGTTCAACCTGGAGGCGCGTGTTCATTTCGAGAAAGTAGAAATTCCTCTGTCCATCCACGATAAACTCCACCGTGCCTGCACTGGCGTAACCCACCGCCTGCGCGAGTGCCACGGCCTGCTCACCCATTGCGCGGCGTGTGGCCTCATCAAGAAACGGGCTCGGCGCTTCTTCGATCACCTTCTGGTTCCGGCGCTGAATGCTGCACTCGCGCTCGCCCAGATAGATGCCGTTACCGTGGGTATCGCGGAGCACCTGAATTTCAATATGGCGCGGTTGGGTGACGAATTTCTCAATGAAAATGCGATCATCACCAAAAGAACTCGCCGCCTCGTTCTTGGAACTTTGAAAGCCCTCGCGCGCTTCCTCGTCATTCCAAGCGATGCGCATCCCCTTACCGCCGCCGCCCGCAGAGGCCTTGATCATGACGGGATAGCCGATTTGATTTGAGATGGTCACCGCCTCTTCGGCATCGGCGATCAGGCCCATATAGCCGGGCACGGTGCTAACGCCTGCCTCTTGCGCGATTTTCTTCGAGGTGATTTTGTCCCCCATCGCCTCAATCGCCTTTACGGGAGGCCCGACAAAGGCCACGCCTGCCGCTTCCAGCGCCTGCGCGAATTTGGGGTTCTCGGACAAAAATCCATAGCCCGGATGCACCGCCTCTGCCCCGGTGGCCTTGATCGCGGCCATCACCTTGTCGATCACGATATAGCTCTCGGACGCAGGCGCCGGACCGATATGAACCGCCTCGTCGGCCATGCGCACATGCAGCGCGTTGCGATCCGCATCGGAATAGATCGCCACCGTCGCAATCCCCATCTTGCGCGCGGTCTTGATCACGCGACAGGCGATCTCGCCCCGGTTGGCAATCAATATCTTCTTGAACATCTTCCGTCCCTTCCTCTCTTATCGGCGCGGCCTTTAGGCGGCGCGCCGGATTTCTTCTGGCACAACAAGAAAACCACCGGCGCGAAACGCACCGGTGGTTTTAAATAACTGGTCTTGGATGGCTGGCAGACCGTTCGCAGAACGGTTCGGGCTCAGATCATCAGCAGCGGTTCGGATAGGCCTGACAAAAGACCACGTTGCCCGCGGCCCCAACTGCGGCACCGGTGATGACGCTGCCGCCAACCACCGCAGTTGTAAGAGCGCCCGCACCGCCACCGATAAGCGCCTGCTCTGGAACCGTGTCACCACAGGCCACCAAAGCGCCAAGCGCCAAAACACCAAGGGTCGGAGCAAGGCCACGCGGCAGGAGATGTGTTCGAAGTCTTTGCATATGGGATGTCCTCTTGTCAGATCGCATGAAAAATCCACGCCATAGAACGTCACCAAGCGGGCCGCGTCAAAGCGATTGCATCGTCTCCACACACCATCGGCGAACCCCCGCCCATCTGCGCCGGAAACCGCAAGTATCGAATGTTCAACAGAAAAAGAGGGCGATCCATGCACGCCCGTACAGGATCGCCCCCAGGGGGAAGGGCGGCAGGACCGACGCAATGTCAATACCTCTGGGGAAAGGACTCCCGCCACTAAGGTCACTCTGCCTGCATTCGATCCACAGGCCAAACACAGTCTCGCAGCGATACTCGCATGAGCAGAGCTTTGCCGATTTTCAATGCCTCTAGGCAGAACGCCGCGCATCCTGCAGCGCGGGGTCCTCGCCCTGGGGTGATGAGGGCGCGCTAGGGTCACACGAACACCTCGGGAAATGACTCGCGCGCAACATCTAGGTCCAAGACCAAGAGTGCCTCGTAACTTGTGGGATCAAAGGGGTCATCGACCGGCTTGACCTCGCGGCCCAAAAGCCAGCTTAACCGCCCGGCATCAAGATTGCCGCGCTCAAACGGCTCTTCGCCAAAACACTCCCAAATCGCGCGCACAAAAGCCGCGTCTGCCCGTTTATCAGCAGGCTTACGGTCGCGGTAACGCTCACGCGCAACCAAGGGAGTGGCCCCTTTGGCATTCGCGCGTCTGATTGTGAATTGAAAGTCCGTGCTTGGTAGACGACCAGGAAAACCGCGATGTTTCAACATGTTGCGCCCTCCGAACCAAAGAGGCGCCATGTGGTATATGGTCTTGTGGGCGGGACGGACCCTTGAGCCCGTCCCGCGCCTAGCCCAATGGGCTTACTTGTACTTGCCGGTCTGAACGGGCTCGGTTGTGATCGGCTCAACCACAACGAACTCTTCTTCGGCAGGCTGTGCGCATGCTGCGACAACGGCAATGAAACCGATTGCGAGAATGCTCTTAAGGCTCTTCGACATGTATTTCTCCTGTCTCTCGTAACTTCATGAAGAGACGCGCAAGGACACGTTGTCCCTGCCCGTCTCAAGGGCGAGGTAAAGGTCGCTTGGGTGCAACCTCGACGCAGCTTATCGGAAATTTCAGGATTTGAACATCTGTCATCACCAATCCCGTGCGGCTGTGTCCCCAAAGCCTCAGTACCTCCAAGGCGTTGATTTCGTGGCGCAAGATTTTGCGTTCTCATTAAAACATCTCCCAGATGCAGGCGCCTTCCTGCGGCCTGTAGGCCTCGAAGACCTGAGTGACATCAGGGTCGAAAACCCCGAATTCCGACGGTCGATCCGCCAATGAAATAACAACCTGTGCGGGCACAGGCCCGGTTACTGCCAATCGCGGCAAGGCGTAGCTCTCGCATAGCCAAACAAGATCGGCCAGCACCGTTTCCAACTCCGCCTCGCTGTCACCAACCCCAGCGAATCCTTCAGCCACAAAACGAAAGCGATAGGTCAGGCCCAGACCCGGACGGTCGGTCAGCACCTCCTGAACTTGCGCCGTCAGTCCCGAGGGTAGCGGCAGCGCCTCCTCCTGCGCTGCCGCCCCTTGGGCAAGAGCCAACCCGACGCTTAGCGCCACAGCATGTCTCACCCGTCTCCTCACAGCCGCGCCATCCAGCGCGCGCGATTCGCCGCATCCTCTAGCACACGGGCAATCAACGCCTCGCATGCGGCGCGATCAAACCGCCCGGCCACGGCCCCTCCAGCCCGCACCTGCATCACCGCCCCATCCCGGCACACCTGCACGGCTGGGGCAAAGCCGCGCAGCGATTGCAGCGACCGCCACAGATCTTGCCGCACCAAATGCGCCAGTCTCCGTCGCCCGGTCGTTCCCTCCAGAATGGTCTCCACCGCCAAATCGAAGCGCACAGGCAGTCTCCGCGTCACCGTCAGAGCGCCATCTTCGTCTTCGATCACATGCCAGCGGCTGCGCCCCATCCTGCCCTCCGTGCTTCATCTGGCCCCAATTCTCGCCCGTTTCAGAGCGGAATGTTATCGTGCTTTTTCCATGGGTTGCTCAGTTTCTTATTGCGCAGGGATGCAAAGGCACGGCTCACACGCATGCGTGTACTGCGCGGCTGGATCACCTCGTCGATAAAGCCACGCTCGGCGGCCACAAACGGGTTGGCAAAGCGGGCTTCGTAATCTTTGGTATGCGCCGCGATCCTTTCTGGCGATCCAAGGTCGGCCCGGTGAATGATCTCGGTGGCACCTTTTGCCCCCATGACCGCAATCTCTGCCGTTGGCCAAGCATAATTGAAATCACCGCGCAGATGCTTGGAGGCCATCACGTCATAGGCCCCACCATAGGCTTTGCGGGTGATGACAGTCACTTTCGGCACTGTCGCCTCGCCATAGGCAAACAGAAGTTTCGCGCCATGCTTGATTACACCGCCATATTCCTGCCCTGTCCCCGGCAGGAAACCGGGCACATCCACAAGTGTAAGTATCGGAATCTCAAAGGCATCGCAGAACCTGACAAAGCGCGCAGCCTTGCGGCTGCTGTCGATGTCGAGGCAACCGGCCAGCACCATGGGTTGGTTGGCCACGACACCCACGGTCTGCCCTTCAAGACGAATGAATCCGGTGATGATATTCTTGGCAAACTCGGCCTGAATCTCGTAAAAATCCGCCTCATCCGCAACCTTGAGGATCAATTCCTTCATGTCATAGGGCGTATTGGCGTTGTCGGGGATCAGCGTATCGAGGCTTTGCTCAACCCGGCCCGGTTCGTCGAAGAAGGGCCGCACCGGCGGCTTTTCCCGGTTGTTCAACGGCAGAAAATCCACAAGGCGCCGAACTTCAGCCAAGGCTTCTACATCGTTTTCAAAGGCTCCGTCGGCGACGCTCGACTTGCGTGTATGGGTCGATGCGCCCCCCAGCTCCTCGGCCGTAACCACCTCATTGGTGACGGTTTTGACCACATCAGGGCCAGTCACGAACATGTAGGAACTGTCGCGCACCATGAAAATGAAATCGGTCATAGCCGGGCTATAGACCGCGCCACCCGCGCAAGGGCCCATGATCAGACTGATCTGGGGAACCACACCGCTGGCCATGATGTTGCGTTGAAAAACCTCGGCATAGCCCGCAAGACTTGCAACACCTTCCTGAATCCGTGCGCCACCCGAATCGTTGATACCGATGACAGGCGCGCCGTTCTGCATCGCCATATCCATGATCTTGCAGATTTTTTCGGCATGAGTTTCCGACAAAGACCCACCGAACACGGTGAAATCCTGGGAAAAGACGTAAACCATCCGGCCATTGATCGTGCCCCACCCGGTGATGACACCATCGCCGTAGGGCCGCTCTTTCTCCATGCCGAAATCAGTGCAGCGATGCGCCTTGAACATGTCGAACTCTTCAAAACTGCCTTCGTCGAGCAGCAATTCGACCCGCTCGCGCGCTGTCAGCTTCCCCTTGGCGTGCTGGGCTTCGATACGGCGCTCACCACCGCCCTTCCGGGCTTCGGCGCGGCGATTTTCCAATTCCTGAAGGATGTCTTTCATGGCACTCCCCTTGCGATGTTGCGCGCAGCATAGAGTTTGTGAGGAGTGGCTCAAAGCAGAATCGGGCAAATTTGCAAATCATCGCAAAGCATAATTTGGAAATCTGTAAACTTGCGAATTTTCGCTCTGCCTCATGGACTTCCCCGCAGGTCACTCCTAGCCATGCCGCATGACCCGCGTTCAGACACCCAAGTATCTCGACCGCACCACCCCGCCGCATATCACGACACTGATCCTGTTGGCGGGGCTGTCGGCCCTCGCCATGAACATTTTCCTCCCCAGCCTGCCGGGGATGACCGCGTATTTCAACACCGAATACCGGCTGATCCAGTTGTCAGTGGCACTTTATCTTGGGGTCAATGCCGGGCTGCAACTGCTGATGGGGCCGATTTCGGATCGATGGGGGCGGCGACCGGTGATTCTCTGGGGTCTTGGCCTCTTTTTAGTCGCCACCTTGGGCTGCATCTTTGCTCCGAATATCACGGTGTTTCTGACCTTTCGCATGGTTCAGGCAAGCGTGGTGGTCGCCATGGTGCTATCTCGTGCCATCGTGCGCGATATGGTGCCCCAAGACCGCGCAGCATCGATGATCGGCTACGTCACCATGGGCATGGCGGTGGTACCGATGATCGGCCCGGCCTTTGGCGGGCTCTTGGACGAGGCTTTTGGCTGGCAAGCGAACTTCTGGGCACTTTTCGTTCTGGGGGCTGCGCTTTTCTTCGTCTGCTGGCGAGATTTGGGCGAGACAGCGCCGCTGTCGGGCCGAACCTTGATGCAGCAGTTCCGTGACTATCCAGCTCTTCTGACCTCGCGCCGGTTCTGGGGATATGCGTTAGCGGCGGGGCTGAGTTCAGGTGCATTCTTTGCCTATCTGGGCGGTGCGCCCTTTGTAGGAGACCGGGTGTTCGGGCTGCCCCCCTCTACGCTCGGTCTATTGTTCGGTGCTCCGGCGATTGGTTATTTCCTTGGCAATTTCGTCTCAGGGCGGTTTTCCACCCGAATTGGCATCAACCGCATGGTGCTTTGGGGCACACTGTTCAATGCAGGCGGCATAGCCCTCAATCTTATGCTGTTCCTTGTGGGCCTTGGCACACCGCTCACGTTCTTTGGGCTCATGACATTCATGGGGCTTGGAAATGGCATGGTCATCCCGAATGCTACTGCTGGTGCCCTTTCGATCCGTCCTGACCTCGCAGGCACAGCAAGCGGCCTGTCGGGCGCGCTGATGATCGGCATCGGGGCAGGTCTCTCGGCGCTCGCAGGAACGATGCTGACCCCCGGCAGTGGGGCCTTTGCCCTGCTGGGGCTGATGCTGTCGACGGCGCTAGCGGCGATTGCGACGATCCTCGCCGTGATCCGCCGCGAACGCAGACTGGGGCTATCAACATAACCTGGCCGGTCGCTGCGGCTCCCTGCAAGGCCCGTCGCCAATGCCCCAGCGTGATGGCTACGCGCCCATCTGTCGCCAGCTTTCACCTTCTCGTGCCACCCATCGGGACAGTGTTTAAGGCGTGTGCGCGACCCGAGTGCAACAGTTTTGGTTAGAACGCGGGGCTTCCGCGCGTTTTGATTTCTAACGCCGCTGCCACTCATCGTATAATCGAGGCATTATTTCAGGAGGTTCTGATGATCCATCGCCGCACATTCATGGCCACTGGCCTTGCCGTCTTGGGTACCGCATCCCTTGCCAATGCCTTTGAACTTGACCCGAGATTCCTGCCACAAGAGGTGGCGTTTGATCCCGTCTATCAACCCGGCCAGCTTATTGTGCTGCCGCGCGCGCATTTTCTTTATTTCGTGACAGAACCCGGTCGCGCGCGCCGCTACGGCGTAGGCGTGGGCAAGGCAGGGCTGGAATTCACCGGCACCGCCACCATCGCCGTCAAGAAACAATGGCCAACATGGCGCCCCACCGATGAGATGATTGAGCGTGATCCGCGCACCTATGGCCGCTTCAAGGGCAATGACTATGTTCAGCCCGGCGGTGCTGGCAATCCGCTAGGCTCTCGTGCGCTTTACTTGTTCCAGAATGGTCGTGACACCTATTACCGCATTCATGGAACCACGCAGCCATCGTCGATCGGTCAATCCGTCTCGAATGGCTGCATCCGAATGATCAACGAGCATGTGCAGGATCTATATGATCGCGTTCCAATCGGTACGGTCGTCACGGTTCTGTAATCTTGATTTTTGCACGGGGAAACTGCATATTTCCCCGTGCGACGCTACAACTATCGACCATCTGTCCTTTTCGGCTCAGTCACTCGATCTTGTATGACTTTGCCGGGTTGCCGCACTCCCGCGGGCAACAGTTACAGAAGGAATCAGTAAGATGGCGACTGGCACCGTGAAATGGTTCAATGCCACCAAAGGATATGGATTCATTGCGCCCGACGGCGGCGGCAAGGATGTCTTTGTACACATCAGCGCGGTTGAGCGCGCAGGCCTGACCGGCCTTGCCGACAACCAAAAGGTCAAGTTTGACATTGAGGCAGGCCGCGACGGCCGCGAGTCGGCATCCAATATCGTTCTCGCCTGAGCGACAGCAGCGACCGACAGAGAGTTATCTCTCCCACCACACATGTATCGCGCCCAACACGGCGCGATACACAGCATCCGGGGTTTTCGCCCTCCCTGCCTTTCCCCTTGAAACCTACCGCCCAAACCATGACATAGGGCGGGCATCAGGAGGCGAACCATGGCGCTCCCCGTCCGGGAACAAATGAAATACTGGGGCGCGGCTACGGCCGTGTTTTTTGTGCTGCTTTGGTTTCTGGGGGATGTGATCTTGCCCTTTGTCCTCGGCGGGGCAATTGCCTATTTCCTTGATCCAGTCGCAGATCGCCTCGAGCGAATGGGCCTCAGCCGTGCAGCGTCGGTCGTGGTCATCACGCTGATCGCCATTCTCGCGTTTGTGGTTATTGTTCTGCTGATCGTGCCAAGCCTCGTCAATCAGGCGGTGGCGCTGTTCAATGTGGCACCGGAACTGGCCCGCGATTTGCACGGCTTTCTCAGCACTCACTTTCCCGCCCTGTTCGAGCCCGACTCGGCGCTGAACAAGACCCTGCTGTCCTTGGGCGAAACCATTCGCGAACGCGGCGGGCAATTGCTGGAAACCTTGCTCAGCTCTGCGGCCTCTATGGTCAACATCTTGATCCTTTTGGTGATTGTTCCCGTTGTGGCCGTTTATCTTCTCTATGATTGGGATAATATGATCGCCGAGATTGACCATCTCTTGCCGCGCGACCATGCGCCGGTGATCCGCCGTCTTGCGGGGCAGATTGACAATACTCTGGCGAGCTTTATTCGCGGGATGGGAACGGTCTGCTTGATCTTAGGGACATATTACGCCGTTGCCCTGATGCTTGTCGGGCTGCAGTTCGGCCTTGTGGTGGGGGCGATTGCAGGCCTGATCACCTTTATTCCCTATGTCGGGTCTATCGTCGGCGGCGTGCTGGCAGTGGGTCTTGCCTTGTTCCAGTTCTGGGGGGATTGGGTCAGCGTTGGTCTGGTGGCTGCCGTCTTTGTATCGGGACAGGTGATCGAGGGGAATTTCCTGACACCCAAGCTGGTGGGGTCTTCGGTGGGCCTGCACCCAGTATGGCTCATATTCGCGCTCTCGGCCTTTGGTGCGCTGTTTGGCTTTGTCGGCATGCTGGTTGCTGTGCCGGTCGCGGCATCGCTTGGTGTCATTGCCCGCTTTGCTTTGGAACAATACCGCGACAGCCGTCTCTATCGCGGATTGGAAAGCATTGATCGCGAATGATGCCACGCCAACTCAGCTTTGACCTGCCGGTGCGCGCCGCACTGGGGCGTGAGGATTTCTTTGTGTCACCCGCGAATGCCGAAGCTGTGGCTATGATCGAAGGCTGGCAAGGTTGGCCCGGACGCAAACTTATTCTTGCCGGACCTTCGGGGGCGGGCAAGACCCATCTGGCGCATGTCTGGGCAGCCCTGTCCGGAGCTCAGATGATCGCCGCCAAGCACATAGCTCAGGCAGATATCCCGAACTTCGCTAGCCGCCCAATTGTGGTTGAGGATGCCGATCAGATAGCAGGGAATCGCCCCTCCGAAGAGGCGCTCTTCCATCTCCACAATCTCGTATTGGCCGAGGGGCATTCGCTGTTGCTGACAGCGAGGCAGCCACCGAACCTATGGCCGCTCGTATTGCCTGATCTGCAAAGCCGCATGCAGGGCACGATGCTTACCCAACTGCGCGCGCCAGATGATACGCTCTTGGCGGCCGTGCTGACCAAGCTCTTTGCCGACCGCCAGATTGCCCCCAGCCCGGACACGATCCCCTATCTCGCGCGGCGGATAGATCGCTCGTTTGACGCAGCACGCGAGGTGGTCGCGGCGCTCGATGCGGCAGCACTCGCGGAAGGCCGCGCAATCACCCGTGTACTCGCCTCGCAAGTGCTGGACAAATTGGCGCATTAACGCCACGCTACGTCACCGTTCCGTTACATGTCAGCGCCATAAGGCCCCCATGACCCAAGCAGATTTTCTCAAACATCCCACGCCCGAAGCTGTCGAATTGTCCGATCTGGACCTGCACGGCCCGGGGCGCTTTTTTAATCGTGAACTCAGTTGGCTAGGGTTCAATTGGCGGGTTCTTGAAGAAGCGCAAAACAGCCGCGTTCCCTTGTTGGAACGGCTGCGGTTTTTGTCGATTTCCGCCACCAATCTTGATGAATTCTACAATGTGCGCGTGGCCGGTCTAAGGGAGTTGGCGCAGGCGGGTAACACAACCCCAGCAGCGGATGGTTTATCGCCAGCAGAGCAGCTTGTGTTGATCAACGAAAACGCCCGCAGGCTGCTCGCATCTCAGCAGCAGACCTACGATACACTCCGCCGCGATTTGGAAGCAGAAAAGATTTCGATCCTCGATCACAGCTCCGTTGAGGAGGGAGATCAGGAGTATCTCGCCGATGTCTTTCTGAACAAGACCTTTCCGGTACTTTCACCCTTGGCGATTGACCCGGCGCATCCCTTCCCGTTCATCCCCAATCTCGGGTATAGTTTGGCGCTTCAACTTGAACGCAAGGCAGACAAACGCCCACTTCAAGCACTCTTGCCCATCCCGCAACAGATCGCCCGGTTCGTCCCCCTGCCCGCGCCCGAGGGCACGTATCGGTTTTTGCCCCTAGAAGAGCTGCTCTTGTTGCATCTTCACAGCCTTTTTCCCGGTTATCGCTACAAGAGCCACTGTGCCTTTCGCGTGTTGCGCGACAGCGATCTAGAAGTCGAGGAAGAGGCCGAAGACCTCGTGCGCGAGTTCGAGGTGGCGTTGAAGCGCCGCCGCCGTGGCGAAGTGGTCCGCATGAAGATTTCGGCCAATGCGCCCGAGGATCTGCGCCGCGTGATCATGCAGGAACTGCATGTCATCCCGGAAGAGGTGGTCGAGGTCGAGGGTATGATCGGACTGGCCGATCTCAAGGAACTGGTGCTCGACTCGCGCCCCGATCTTTTGTGGCCGCCCTTTACACCGCGAGTGCCCGAACGGGTGCAGGATCACGGCGGCGACATGTTCGCGGCGATCCGGCAAAAAGATATGCTGTTGCACCACCCCTACGAGACCTTTGACATGGTGGTGCGGTTCCTGACGCAGGCGGCGCACGATCCCGATGTTGTCGCGATCAAGCAAACGCTCTATCGCACCTCTCGCAACTCGCCCATTGTCGAGGCGCTCTGCGAGGCGGCGGAGGATGGCAAATCGGTCACCGCGCTTGTCGAACTCAAGGCACGGTTCGACGAAGCGGCGAACATCCGGCAATCCCGGCGGCTGGAACGTGCGGGGGCGCATGTGGTCTATGGGTTTATAGACCTCAAAACCCATGCCAAGATTTCCACCGTCGTGCGCCGCGAGGGCGACAATCTGGTAACCTATACCCATTACGGCACCGGCAATTATCACCCGATCACCGCACGCATTTACACCGATCTTAGCTTTTTCACCTGTGATACCAAACTGGGACGCGACGCGACCAAAGTGTTCAACTACCTCTCGGGCTATGCAGAGCCTGAGGGGCTTGAAAATCTTGCCATTTCGCCGAAATCGCTCAAACCGCGCCTGATGGAACTGATTGATCGCGAAGCAGAACATGCCCGCTCAGGCAAACCGGCTGCGATATGGGCCAAGATGAATTCGCTGATTGAGCCCGATATCATCGACGCGCTCTATGCCGCCTCTGAGGCGGGGGTCAAGATTGACCTCGTGGTGCGTGGCATCTGCGGGTTGCGCCCCGGAATCAAGGGATTGTCCAGCAACATCCGGGTAAAATCTATCATTGGTCGGTTCCTCGAACATTCTCGCATCGTCTGTTTTGGCAATGGCGCGGGACTGCCGTCGAAAAAGGCGCGTGTCTTCATCTCGTCAGCCGACTGGATGGGGCGTAATCTAAATCGCAGGGTGGAAACCCTGGTCGAGATCGAGAACCCGACCGTCAAAGCACAGATCGTCAGTCAGGTCATGGCCGCGAATATGGCGGATGTGGCGCAAAGCTGGGTCATGGCACCCGATGGCAGCTTTTCTCGTCCGCCAGCGATCGAGGGCACGTTTGCATTTAACTGCCATCGCTTCTTTATGGAAAACCCCTCTTTGTCGGGCCGGGGTTCTGCCGGGGCGTCAGATGTGCCCAAGCTGACGCACACGGATGATTGACCCACGCGCGCCTCTGTCGCATAGAGGGGGCGCGAAAGACTGGGACGGACATGGACGGCACCAACGATCCAAAAGAACCCGACGGCGGCCCATTTGGCCGCCCCCTGTTCGATAGCCCAACGGCGCGCGCGCTCAGCCGCGTGGGCGTAGTTGATGTGGGCTCGAACTCTGTGCGCCTTGTGGTCTTTGACGGTGCCGCCCGTAGCCCTGCCTATTTTTACAACGAAAAGATCATGTGCGCCCTTGGCGCAGGCATGTCTGAAAGCGGTCGGCTCAACCCAACGGGGCGCAAGCGCGCCCTAGAGGCGCTCAAGCGGTTCAAGATGCTGGCCGAGGGAATGGACACGGGACCCCTCGTTATTGTCGCCACCGCCGCCGTGCGCGAGGCCAGCGACGGCGCAGAGTTCTGCGCCGATGTCGAGCGGGAAACGGGCCTCAAACTCTGGGTCATCGACGGGCGCGAAGAGGCACGACTATCAGCGCAAGGCGTGCTCTTGGGGTGGCCCGGCTCTTACGGCCTTGTCTGCGACATCGGCGGTTCGTCCATGGAGCTTGCCGAAATCAATGGCGGCACCGTGGGCACTCGGGTGTCGGCACAGCTTGGCCCTCTCAAACTGCGCGACCTCAAGGGCGGCAAGAAAGAACGCCGTGCTTATATTCGCAAGACGCTGACCGCTATGCGCGCTGAACTGGGCGAGCAAAAGAATCGCCTCTTTCTGGTGGGCGGGTCGTGGCGGGCGATTGCCCGAATTGACATGGTGCGGCGCAAATACCCGCTGCATGTGCTGCATGAATACCGCATGACCCCGGCTGACGTGCGCGCGACGATAAAATACATTGAAAAGCTGGACCTCGAAACGCTCCGGGCGCAATCCGGCGTGTCTATGGCGCGGATCGAGCTAGTGCCGCAGGCGATCGAAGTTCTGGGAGAGTTGGTCAAGACCTTCAAGCCGCGTGACATCGCCGTATCGAGCTATGGTATCCGCGAGGGTCTGCTTTACGAGCAGATGCCGCAGATGCTGCGCGACCGTGACCCCCTGATCGAAGCCTGTCGGTTCGCCGAACAAAAGGATGCGCGCCTGCCCGGTTTTGGCAAGGTGATTTATCATTTTATCCTGCCGCTCTTTAAATCTGCCAAGCCCGAGCGCCGCCGCCTGATCCGCGCGGCCTGCCTCTTGCATGATGTCAGTTGGCGCGCCCATCCCGATTACCGGGCTGAAGTTTGTTTTGACAATGCCACGCGCGCCAATCTGGGCGGGCTCAAACACTCCGAGAGGGTGTATCTGGGCCTTGCCCTTTTGCACCGCTATTCAAACAAACGCGAAGGCAGCCGTTTTGCCGATTTAGACGGTCTGCTTACCGAAAAGGACCGTCACGAAGCCGAAGTTCTCGGCAAGGCCATGCGCTTTGCCGCGATGCTCTGGCTCAAGCGCAATGCCCAACTTGGGGAATTGCGGTGGTTTCCGCAAAAAAAGGTGCTGGAATTACGCCTATCTGCAGAGGCGGTGCCACTCTTTGGCGAAGTGGCGCAGGCGCGGTTTGCCTCGCTCGCCGCAACACTTTCGGCGCGCATCGTGATCAAAACGCCGAAATAGCGCGATCACAATTCGATTTCACCCTCTGGCGCGGGCGTATCCTGCACGTCCTGCGGTGATTTGCGACGCAGAAGTATATCGCCATTCGGCAGCACTTCGGGCGCATGAAAGGCGCTGAGGTCGCCGATTTCGCCCATCAGGTCGCGCAATGCAGGCCCCATTTCCTCAACAAACTGACGTAGAGCAGGCTCCATCTCTTGGGCGCGGTCACGAAGCCCCTCAAGTGCCGGTCCCATTTCCCGCTGTATTCCCTCGAAAAAAAGGCGCGCCCCCTCTTCCATCAGGGAACGCCCCTCTTCCTCTGCCGCGTCCTGCGCGGCAACAGGCGATACCACAAGCGCGGATATCAGACAGGCGGTTCGGATCATGTTTAACGGTCTAATAAAGATCATATAATCGCTCCGAGTGTCGAATTTAAGATCACAATTCGAGATCGAGACTGACAGGAAAATGATCCGACGCCATGAGCAGGGCATCGCGCAATTCTTTGTTGTCCCAACAAACCGGATCATCGAACGGATGCCAGATACGCCAGACCGGCCGGCGCGCCATGAGATCAGGCGAAATCAGGATATAATCCAGCAATGCCTGCATATACCGACGCTGGTCGCGCAAGTAGAACCTTGCCGAGGTATGGACCACCCCAAACCGCTGCAAAAGCGCGCCGCGCGCATGCGGATCATAGAGCGCGGCAGCTGCGTCTTGCCCTTCGCCCATGATAATCTCGACCGACGAGCGCCCGAAAAGATGCTCGTATTCATCAAGGCCCGGACCATCATTGAGATCCCCCAGCACAATCAGAGAGTCATCCGTTGCAAGATGGGCCTCGATCCTTTGACGCAGCCACACCGCCTGCGCCAATTGCTTGCGACGATTGGTGATCCCGATGCGGATCGCCTCATCGCGCCCCACGGCACCATGGGGGGCCTTGGATTTGAGATGCGCCCCGATCAGGCGGGTTACCCGACCCGAGATTGTGGTCAATTCCACCTCGAGCGGCGGTTTGGAAAACTCGACCCGATCCGCGCGATCGTCGATGTCTAGGTCAATCCGGAACACCCCGTCAAACCGCGGTGGCATATCCCCGCCCGCTGTCGTCGCACCTTGCGGATCATGCCGCGCAGTCAGCACGTCCGGATCATACAGCAGCGCCAGTTCTTGTTGGGTGTCATTGGCAAAGCCGATCAGCGCCCGCCGCGCCCGAAGCTGCATCAGTTTTGCAAAACTCTCCAACGCCTTGACGGTGCTGCGTCGGCCATTGTCATCCGGCGCCTCAACCACCAGCACCGCATCTGCATCCAGAGCGGTAAACACGATCCCGAGCGCGGCAAGCTGGTCGCGGCGTGTCACATTATAGCGCGCGGACCATTTGCCGTCGTCATGGGGTTGGCCCTGATCGTCAAAGAGCGCGTTGAACCATTCAACGTTATAGGTGGCGATCCGCATGAGTGCGGGCCTCGCTGATCTCTTCCCAAGCGCGGTTTATGTCCACCAAACGCCGCTCTGCAAGACGAACAGCCTCTGGTGGCACCCCGCGCGCCTGCATGCGATCGGGGTGGCTCTCTCGCACCAAATCCCGCCAGGCTTTGCGCACGTCTTCCATCGGCATGTCAGGGGTCACCCCCAGAACAGACCATGGGTCGGGCGTGGCATCTGGCACGAACCGCGTCCGCAGCGTGCGAAAAGACGACGCGGGCAGCGCAAAAATCTCGGCCACGCGCGCGAGGAATTCATCCTCTTTCGCGTGATAGACCCCGTCTGCCATGGCAATGTGAAAGAGCCCCTCCATCAGGTCACAGAGCGTTCCGGGCTGGCCTTCGAACATTCGAGCGATGCGACGGGCATAGTCCTCGAAACCGGCCACATCCTGCCGCGCGAGATTGAAGACGCGGGCCGCGTTTCCCTCATCCGCCTCAGCAATCTGGAACACCTCGCGAAACGCCGTGACCTCGTCGCGCGTCACCTGCCCGTCTGCCTTGGCCATCTTGGCCGAGAGTGCGATCACCGCGATGGTAAAGGCCACGCTGCGTTCTGGTGGCGTGCGAAGACGGTCGAAAACAGCACTCAGGCCCTCGCCATTGGCAAGGGCCGATAGGGCTTCGGAGATGCGGACCCAGATCGACATGGGCGTTACCCTAGACCCATTCACCGGCCCTGTCAGTGCAAACCGTCACAGGGTCTTTTGCAAAAGTACCAAATCCATCCAGCGGCCGAATTTCCGCCCCACTTCGGGCATACGCGCCACCTCTGCAAAACCGATAGCCCGGTGAAAGGCGATGGCGCTTACGTTCTCGCCGCTGACCCCTGCGACCAGCACATGCAGCCCTGCTGTGCGCGCCACGTCTTCCAGCCGCGTCATCAGTGCCCGCCCGACACCATGCCCACGTGCCTCGGGTGCCAGAATGACGGTATGCTCGGCGGTATGGGCATAGCCCGGCCCCGACCGGAACGCGCCATAGCTGGCAAAACCCAGCACCGCCCCCGCCTTTTCAACCACCTGAAACGCAGCGCCCCGACTGGCTATGTCAGCCGCCAATGTCTCGGGTGTCTTTTCCACGGTGGTAAAGGTGACTGAGGTGTCACGAATAAGCGGGTTCCAAAAGGCAAGGATGGCGGTAATGTCGCGCGGCTCTGCCTGTCTGAGGATCATCGCAGCACCCTCATACCATGGGAGGTTTCAATTTCGGCCCGCAGACCAGCGGCGCCCGGTTCGAACACCACGCGCGCATCCCGCACTTGCGCTCCTATCATGTCACGCAATGCCGCCGCCTCTGGATGTGAAACGACCAGCCGTCGCAACCGCGCGCCCGAGGGCGCAAGCCGGGTCGCCGGATGTGCAGCGCCCTGCCACTCGATCAACGCCGGAAAGAGATTGTCCATCGGGAGCACGCCAGTATCCGGCACCGCCATGCGCCACCGCAGATCACCCCGCGCCAGATCCACGGCCTGTCCCGCCCCGGGATATTGGATCAGCGCCGCCTCCAGATCCTCGACCGCGCAAATCCAGTTGTGAAGCCGCGGCGCGCCGCTGAAACGATCCAGATCGAACCAACGCGGATATGCTGGCGCAGGGGCGTCCGGATCAATCGCGATCACTTCAAGGTAGAGACCCTCCTCCAATCCCAACAAGAGGTTATGCGTGCCGAAATGCGCATGTTGGCCACCAGGCTGCAAGCGCAGCCCAAGCGCCGCCTCGACATGCGCGCGCCCCGCCTCAAGGCTCTCTGCTGCGACCGCCAGATGATCGAGCCGGATCATGCCCCTAGCCCAAGCTGCGCATGCACCTGCGCCATGAAATCCTCGCCGCGTTTTTCGAAATTGTCATATTGATCAAAGCTCGCCGCAGCCGGTGCCAAGAGCACCACATCCCCCGGCTCTGCATCGCGGACAGCGCGGGCGACCGCCTCGGACATCGTGGTGCATACCTCGGTATCGACAGCCCCCAACCCAATGGCGAACTGCGCCGCCTCGCGTCCGATCACATAGGCCCGGCGCACATGCGCAAGGCCGGGGGCCAGTCCGCCCAATCCGCCGTCTTTCTCGAGCCCGCCACAGATCCAACGGATATTGTCAAACGCCAAGAGCGCCTTGAGCGCGCTGTCGACATTGGTGGCCTTGCTGTCATTCACAAAGATGACGCCATCTTTTTCCGCAACCCGCTGGCTACGATGCGGCAGACCGGCATAGCTGTGGAATCCCGCCTCGATCACGCGGGGGGCCAGACCCAAGGTTCGACAGGCCGCATAGGCGGCGCAGGCATTCTGATGATTGTGCGATCCGGGCAGGCCCTTGACCTCACGCAGGTCGATCGACCCCACCTGACGCCCATGACGATATTCGCTGAGGAACCCCTTACGCGCAAACACCGACCATCCAAAACCGCTCAGCTTGCGATCCACCGAAATACGGATAACGCGGTCATCATTCGGCCCCTCGGCCATCTGCCCCGCCAGATAGCGCCCCTCGGCCTCATCGACGCCGATCACCGCCCGGTCCGGCCCTCCTTCGGCAAAAAGCCTGCGTTTGGCGGCAAAATAGCCCCCCAATCCGCCATGACGATCAAGATGGTCGGGCGAAAGATTGGTGAATACTGCCACATCTGGCGTCAGCGCCCGCGCCAGATCGGTCTGATAGCTGCTCAGTTCGAGCACCACAACGCCGCTGTCTTCGGGCGGATCAATGTCCAGCACCCCGCGCCCGATATTGCCCGCCAGTTGCGCCGCCCGTCCCGCCTCGGTCAACACATGGTGAATGAGGGCCGAAGTGGTGGATTTGCCGTTGCTTCCTGTGACGGCGATCACCTTGGGCGTCACGTCAAAGCCATCCCAATCGTCAGTGGCCAACGAGCGAAAAAAGAGCCCGATATCATTGTCTACCGGAACGCCCGCCTCTTGTGCTGCGGCAATGACACGGTTGGGAACGGGATAGAGATGCGGAATGCCGGGACTGACGATCAGCGCCGCCACCCCGTCAAACGCACCGGCACGCGCCAGATCGACGATGGCAAACCCCTCGGCAACGGCGGTGTCGCGCGCGGTTTCGCTATCGTCCCAAGCCAGCACCTCGGCATGGCCTGCGCGCAGCGCACGGGCCGCCGATAGGCCGGAACGTCCAAGCCCTAGCACCGCAACCTTGGCACCCGCATATCCTCTGACCGGAATCATCCTGCTCTCCCTTGGGGCCTTTGCCCCGCCGTCGCCTCTGGGCGCATATTTGCGCCGGGACCGGGGCAAGATGCAAGCGTTGGCCAGCAAACAAAGATCCCGCGTCAAGCGTCGAGTTCGGCATCCCAATAGAGGTAATCGAGCCAACTGTCGTGCAAGTGGTTTGGGGGGAACTTGCGCCCTTGATTGCGCAACTGCTCTGCCCCCGGCATACGCGGCGGTTTGCGCAGGCTTAGGCCGGATTGGCGCAGGCTTTTGGAGCCTTTGCGCAGGTTGCACGGGCTACAGGCCGCCACAACGTTTTCCCAGCTTGTAACCCCGCCGGACGCGCGTGGCACGACGTGGTCAAAGGTCAAATCGCCCTTGGAACCGCAATACTGACACATGAAGTCATCGCGCAGAAATAAATTAAAGCGCGTGAAGGCCACGCGCTTTTGGGGTTTTACGTAGTCTTTCAGCACAATAACCGACGGTATGCGGATCACAGTACTTGGGCTTCGGACCCAGTGATCGTATTCGGCCACGATATCCACCCGGTCGGACCACGCGGCCTTGACCGCTTCTTGCCAAGTCCAGAGCGACAGCGGGTAATAAGAGAGCGGGCGATAATCCGCATTCAGCACAAGTGCCGGGAAATGCCGCAAGGATGCAGGCTCTCTTACAAATTCGGTCCTGAAATCGCCGTCCATCTGACTGACTGTCCTCTCACCCCGGTCGTTGGGGGCGCAGGTGCCAGAGCGGGCACCTGACCCCGTCCTCACTTCACTATATATCGTCATTGCACCCTGACAAGTGCGATATGTAGCGCTTCATGATGGGATGTCTAATGGGACAAAGTAACTGTCCGATGACAGGTCGCTCAGGCCGCCTCTTCTGCATCCTCACTGGCCTGCCGTTGCCAGAGCGCGGCGTAGCGCCCCTGCCGTGCCAAGAGGTCTGAATGCGTCCCCTCCTCGACAACAACCCCTTGATCTAAAACGACAATTCTATCCGCATTGGCGACGGTGGACAGGCGGTGCGCAATCATGATCACGGTGCGCCCTTCGGCCGCACGCGCCAAAGCCCCTTGGATCTCCCGTTCGGTCTGAGTGTCGAGCGCGCTCGTCGCCTCGTCCAGCAGCAGGATTGGTGGATTTTTAAGCAGAGTGCGTGCGATTCCCACGCGCTGCTTTTCACCACCCGAGAGTTTGAGGCCGCGTTCCCCCACTTGCGTCGCGTAACCCTCGGGCAAACTTGCGATAAAATCGTGAATCTGGGCCGCACGCGCGGCCTCTTCGATCTCGGCCTGTGTGGCCCCGGCGCGCCCATATCCGATGTTGTAGCCAACGGTGTCGTTAAAGAGCACCGTGTCCTGCGGCACCACGCCGATAGCGGCATGAAGGCTTGCTTGCGTGACATCGCGCACGTCCTGGCCATCGATCAGAACACGCCCCGCCTGCACATCGTAAAAGCGGAAAAGAAGACGCCCGATGGTTGACTTGCCCGATCCGGAGGGCCCAACCACCGCAACCGTCTGCCCCGCCGGAACATCAAGCGTAACGCCCTTTAGGATCGGTCGATTGGTGTCATATCCAAAATCTACCGCCTCTAATCGAACGGCGGCACCTGTTACTTTTAGAACATCTGCACCAGACTTATCCTCAACATCCCCTTGTTGCTCTAACAAATCGAACATTTCAGACATATCGACCAGAGCTTGCCGGATCTCTCGATAGACGGTGCCCAGAAAGTTGAGCGGCATGGTGATCTGGATCATATAGGCGTTGACCATGACAAAGTCGCCGACGGTCATAGAGCCCGATTGAACCCCCACCGCTGCCATGACCATCACGATGACCAACCCGCCCGTAATGATCAGGGATTGCCCAAAGTTGAGAAAGGCCAATGAGTATGAGGTCTGAAGCGCGGCTTTCTCATAGCCAGCCATGGCCGCATCGTAGCGGTTGGCCTCGCGGCGTTCTGCACCGAAATATTTGACGGTCTCAAAGTTCAGCAGGCTATCAATCGCCTTTTGGTTGGCGTCGGTATCCTGATCGTTCATTTCTTTGCGCAGGCGGACGCGCCATTCCGTGACCTTGAAGGTGAAGGCGACATAAGTGCCGATCACGGCGACGACCACGACCAGATACCAGATATCGAAAATGACCGCGAGAACGATCCCGATAAGTGCCAGTTCCAGCACCAGAGGACCGATGGAAAAGAGCAGGAACCGCAGCAGGAACTCGACCCCTTTCACCCCACGTTCGATAATCCGGCTGAGGCCACCCGTCTTGCGCGTGATGTGGTAACGCATTGACATTGAATGGATATGTTGGAACGTCTTGAGGGCAAGCGCGCGGAGGGCGCGCTGTGCGACGCGGGCAAAGATCACATCGCGCAGTTGCTGAAAGCTTACCGTCATGAGGCGCGCCATGCCATATGCGACGGTCAGGCCAACCGCCCCGGCCCCCAACATCCAGGCAGCGGATTGTCCCTCTCCGGCCAGCATGTCGACTGCGGCTTTATAGAAAAACGGGGTTCCGACACCGATCAATTTGGCCACCACCAAAGCCATCAGCGCGAACACCACACGGCGTTTGACCCAAGGCTGATCGGCAGGCCAGAGATAGGGCGCGACACGGCGAATAGTGCGCCAGCCCTTTGCAGGAGCGTCTGATGTCGTAATTCTGGCGTGGCGCATAGGCTGGCCTTTTCAATCCCTTATGGAGAGATAGCCCTGAGGCGGGGAGATTGCCAGAAAGGATTATTGTGGCAAGGCAAAGACTTGGCCGGGGTAGATGAGGTTCGGATCGCGGATGCGGTCGCGATTGGCCTCAAACACGCGGACATAGAGCAGACCTTCGCCATAGGCCTCGCGGGAGATTGCCCAGAGGGTTGAGCCGGGCTGAACGGTGATCGCACGGATTGGTGTGCTCTCTGCGGTTTGGGCGGCGGTCAGCACAGCCTGATCCTCGCGCTTGAAGGGGGTTTCCACCCGCGACGTCACCGCACCTGTGGTGTCAACCTCGTCGACGCGCAGGGTGTAGACACCGGTATCAACCTCGGGCAAGGCAGTTGCCCAATCCCCTGCGGAGGATATTGGAGAGGTCACAACCGGATTATTGTCAATATAAATCCGAACGAATCCAGTACCTTGCGCCCGGCCTGAGAGTTCGACATCGCCATCGGGGGAATAGGTGATCGCGTCGAGCGCGACATTTGACATGACATCGGGCGGCGTTTCCGCAGCGGGGGTTTGCAACACGCGCACACCGGTTTCATCGGTGAGAAGCACAGTTTGACTGGGTTGTGGAGCGTCTTGTGACTCGGCCAGTGGGGGCGAAGAATTCTCTTCGGATGCAACGGCTTGCACCTCGGAGCTTACAGAAGGGGCCGCAACGGGCACCGAAGCCTCGGCGTGGTCAACGGGAGTGGGCGCGATGATGATTTCATCTTGCGACGCAAGCTCTGGCCCCGATGGGTCCGAGCGCGTCCGCAGGGAGAGAACACGCGGTGCGGTGCTGGCGGGCAGATCGAGGAACTGCACGAATTTCCCTGCATTATCAGAGAGAACCGAGCCGATCATGACGTTGTCCAAAAGGATCGAAACCTGTGATCCCGGCTCTGCCTGACCGGCGATGATCATCTGGCCGCCGGGTTCCAACCGGAAGGTGTCGATGGTCGGTGCTTCGGGCATGAGCGGGGTCGGGGCAGGATCAGGCAGCGCGGGGGCTGGGGCCTCGACCGTTTCCACCACGGGAGGTGTTTCTGGGGCGGGCGCGGGCTGAGCGCGGAACCAAAGCGCCGCAATAACTGCGCCGACCACGGCCAATCCGCCGAGCCCCATAACCGATCCAGTGCCTAAGCCACCGAATTTGCTCATATTTTTAAAAATCCCCCTCTCGCGGCGCTTTGGCCGGTTGTCCGAGAATAGCAACAAGGCTATCACGGGTCAAAACAACCCTGCATGTGCCCGGAGTGATTTCATGGCCGCGCGTTCTGTCTGTGTCTTTTGCGGCGCACGTCCCGGCCACGACCCTATATATATGCAAGAAGCAAATGCCGTGGGCCAGATGTTGGCCGCAGAGGGCTGGCGGCTTGTCTATGGCGCGGGGGATGTCGGTTTGATGGGGGCCACGGCGCGCGCAGTACAGGCCGCAGGCGGTGAAACCTTTGGCGTTATTCCCGCGCATCTCGTGTCTTGGGAGGTCGGCAAGCGGGATCTGACCCAATATATTGTGGTCGAGACCATGCATGAACGCAAGAAGGTGATGTTCATGAATTCTGACGCCATCGTGGTTCTGCCCGGTGGCGCGGGATCGCTGGATGAGTTTTTCGAGGTGCTGACATGGCGTCAGCTTGGATTGCATCAAAAGCCGATTTTCATTTTAAACACAAATGGATACTGGACACCCTTGATGCAGATACTGGATCATGTGGTGAGGCAGGGTTTCGCCGGTGAGAATGTGAAATCCTTTGTCCAGAGCCTTGAAACACCTCAGGATTTAAGGATCGCCCTGCGCGCCACCCTGTCCTGACGGAGGCTGGCGGTGGTGTAAATTGCCAAAGCAGACCAGATCATGCCAAAGGCAATGGCATGCCAGAAGCTGAAGGCTTCGCGAAATAATAGTGTTGCAACAAGGAATTGCAGGCTGGGGTTCATGTATTGAACCAGCCCGACGGTGGCCAATGTGATGCGTTTGGTGGCATAGCTGAACATGATGAGCGGCGAGGCTGTGAGAATGCCGGAGAAGGCCAAGAGCAGGCTGTCGTGCCAATTGGTGCCGAAGGCCCCGTGCCCGTCAGAGTGGAACCACCACAGAACGCCCAAGGCAATGGGGGACAACAACAGCACCTCGGCGGTGACCGAGACCACGGGGCCGACAGAAAGCCCTTTTTTAACAAGGCCATAGAAACCAAAGCTGGTTGCCAGTATCAGCGCGATCCAAGGCGGGACGCCAAGACCGATGGTCAGCGTGATCACCGCCGTCGCGGCGAGGGCCACGGCAAAAAGCTGAGCCTTTCCAAGGCGTTCGCGAAAGGCGATGGCCCCCAAGAGAACGGCGACGAGCGGGAAGATGTAGTAGCCTAAAGACGCTTCGACCGCTTTGCCGATCTGAATGGAGGTGATGAAAACGAACCAATTGGTCGAGATCATCAGCGCGGCAAAGCCGATCAAAAGCACCGATTTTCGCGCGCCAAGGGTTTGACGCAAAACGGAAATTCGCCCCTGAACCAAGAGCACGAGCGCAAAGAAGATGAAGGACCAGAGGGTGCGGTGGGCGAGAATTTCAATCGGGGGGATATGATCGAGCAGCTTGTAATAGATGCCCGAGAGGCCCCAGACAGTGCAGGTGGCGACCATCGCCAGAATACCCTTGGTCGCCTCTCGCATGTGATGTCCGTCCTTCAGATCCGTTGCCCGAGTGCTGCCGCATGTGGCCGGTGGGGGCAAGGGCAAACCTCAAGCTCTGTAAGGTTTGTAAGGTGATTTTGTAAGGTCTGGCGGCAGAGTCCGGTTTGCGCGGCCCTGCGCCTTAGAGAACGTTGGGTCTGATCGGAGTCACATCGCCTCGGGGCCTCCACCCCGCCTCGGCGAGGTCCCGGGTCAAGCCCGGGACGAGTGTGTTCTAGATTGAGCGCACCGCCCCCTAACTTCAGTGGGATGTTTAAAAGCGGTTAACACCACGGGCGGGAGCCGCGCGGCACCTTCGGTGCCAGTCGCGCGGGAACGGATGCGTAGCGGTGTTTCAGGACCTTCAAAAGCAAAAGCCCCCCACGACGGAGTGGGGGGCTTTGGCGTAACACTGAAGGTCGATCACATCCGCGAAGCGACGTTTTCCCAGTTGACCAGATTGTCGAGGAAGTTGGTCAGATAGGCCGGGCGCTTGTTGCGGAAGTCGATGTAGTAGGAATGTTCCCACACGTCGCAGCCCAGAAGCGCTGTCTGGCCGAAGCAGAGCGGGTTGACGCCATTCTCGGTCTTGGTGACCTTGAGTGCGCCATCCGCGTCTTTGACGAGCCAGCACCAGCCCGAGCCGAACTGACCGGCACCGGCGGCAGAAAACGCCTCTTTGAATTTGTCGACCGAACCGAAGCTCTCGGTCAGGGCCTTTTCCAATTCGCCGGGCATGCCGGTTTTGGTCGGGCTCATCATTTCCCAGAACTGGTTGTGATTCCAGAGCTGGCTGATGTTGTTGAAGATGCCCGACTGCGCCACGGCGGATTTGTCATAGGTGCCGGTGATGATGTCCTCAAGCGACTTGCCATCCCATTCGGTGCCCGCGATCAGCTTGTTGCCGTTGTCGACATAAGCCTTGTGGTGCAGGTCGTGGTGATATTCGAGGGTTTCAGCAGACATGCCATGACCGGCCAGCGCGTCATGGGCATAGGGAAGATCGGGAAGTTCAAAAGCCATTTGGGCCCCCTGTTTGTTGAGGTTCTCGTTCCGATGCCCCTACATGGTGGGGCGACCCGGCAAAGGTCAACCCCGTATATCGGAGTTTTTCAGTCAGGAAGGCTTGGTCAGGCGTAAAGCCCGACCTCGCCGCCCGGTTGGGCCGAGACCTTGAGAAGTTCAAAGGCGTAGTCTGCGACCGAGCGGAAGCAGATCAGGTGGAATGTGCCGGTTTCATCCAGCCAGAAGGCGGCCGGCACTTGTGCCATGCGGGTGCGGCGGAACATGCCGGGGGTGAACGCCTCGGGCGAGAGATCGACCGGGCAGAGCTTGGCCAGAACCTCGCGCGCGCCGCTGCCGGAGATCCGCAGGAAGGTGCGGGCGTCCGAAACGTTAACGGCAAGGAAATGATGGCCCTTGAGCGCGGCTTCGATACCGGCGATTCGCGTGTTCACCTCTGCATAGGGGCACAGAAGCAGGAGTTCGTCGGGTGACATCCAGAGGGCGGCAGTGCCCTTGCCCATCAGCGCCTGACGCTGGGCGGGAACATCGAGGTCGGTAACGGATTTGACCGCAGCCTTGATCCCGGCACTGGCAAGATCGCCGCGCAGGGTGATCATGCCGGTCAGGCCCTGATCCGCGATGGTGGCGAGGCCCTGATAGTTGGCCCCGTTGAGGGCGGTCACGGCGTTAGACATTCTGTTTCTCCCCGTCCTTATCGAAGAAAATCGGATCGACGATCTTGGCCTTGATGATGCCGCCGTCCACCTTTGGGAAATCGAGCACATCGCCCATGCGGTCGGGGCCGTTATGCACCAGACCCATGGCAATCCCGCGCCCGAGCGTGGGCGAGAAATAGGTCGAGGTGACGCGGCCTTGGGTCATGCGCTGACCATTGGCGTTGTGACCGGGGGCGGTGGCATAGGCCCCATCGGGCAGAACAGAGCCGTCGAGCGTTTCCAGACCCACCAGTTTCCAGCGGTTGGGATCGGCCATATGCGAGCGTTCCTGCGCGCGTTTGCCGAGGTAGTCGTCTTTTTTCTTGGAAATGGCCCAGCCCATGTTGAGATCTTGCGGGATCACCGTGCCGTCGGTTTCATCGCCGATCATGATGAAACCCTTTTCGGCGCGCATGACGTGCAGGCCTTCGGTGCCATAGGTCGTTACGCTATGCTCTGCCCCGGCCTCTAGGAGTGCATCCCAGAGGGCGCGGCCTTGGCTGGCGGGAACGGCCAATTCGTAGCTGAGTTCCCCCGAGAAGGAGATGCGATAAGCGCGCACCGGCATGCCCGCGAGCGTAAGATCCGCCCAACCCATGAACGGCAGCGCGTCATTGCTGAGGTCATCGGAGGTGAGTTTCGCCAGCGTTTCGCGGCCCTTGGGGCCAACGACGGCGATTTGCGCATATTGCTCGGTGACATTGGCGGTGTAGACCTTCCAATCCCACCATTCGCATTGCAGCCAATCCTCCATATGCCCGTGGATCGATTCCGCGCCGCCGGTGGTGGTGTGGCAGAGGAAGGTGTCTTCGTCGATGCGGGCAACCACGCCGTCATCCATGAGGAAGCCGTTTTCATTGCACATGAGGCCGTAGCGGCATTTGCCGGGCTTCAGGCTGCTCATGACATTGGTGTAGAGCATGTCGAGGAAGCGGCCTGCGTCCGGCCCTTTGACGATGATCTTGCCCAAGGTGGAGGCATCAAGCAGGCCAAGGCGCGCACGGGTCTGGTTGATCTCGCGGTTGACGGCGTCGCGGTGGGTTTCCTCGCCCTTGGGGAAGCAATAGGGGCGTCGCCACTGGCCGACGGGTTCGAAATGCGCGCCATTGGCCTCGTGCCAGCCATGGATCGGGGTTTTGCGGATCGGCTGGAACACGGCGTCGCGCGCCGCCCCTGCGATAGCCGACAGGGAAATCGGCGTATAGGGCGGGCGGAAGGTGGTGGTGCCGGTCTGCGGGATGGGCTGGCCAAGGGCATCCGAGAGGATCGCCAAGCCGTTGATATTGCTGAGCTTACCCTGATCGGTGGCCATGCCGAGCGTGGTGTACCGCTTGGCATGCTCGACGGATTCGTAGCCTTCGCGGGCGGCCAACTGGACGTCGGACACTTTCACATCGTTCTGGTAATCGAGCCAGGATTTCATCCGCAGCTTGATATTGGCGCCTTGGGGCATGAGCCAGACCGCCTCGAGTGCCGCCTCATCTGTGGCGGTGGCGGTGGGGGCCTTGGTGGATTTGGGCTTGTGGCCCATGGCCGCCGCTGCCGTCTTGCCTGCGGTGTCGGCGTCGGTGAGCGTGGCCGCGAGATCAAGATAGCCGTTGGCAGAGCCTGCGACCACAACGAAGGCCTCTCCTTTCGCGCCGCGCGGGGGATTGGCGGGGTCGGGGCGGAAATGCGCCTGCGCGCTATCCCAGAGGAGTTTGCCGCCGCAATGGGACCAGAGATGGACCACCGGCGACCAGCCACCGGACATGGCGACCGCGTCGCATTTGATCTCTTCCAGCACAGCGCCTTCGCCAGCCTGGGCGCAAATGGCGACGCCGGTCACGCGCTTGCCGCCTTTGACCTTGGCGATGCCCTTGCCGTTTTCGACCCGGATACCAAGCGCGCGGGCCTCTGCCGCAAGCGCGCCGCCGCCCGATTGGCGGGCATCAAGGATGGCGGGGATTTCGAGGCCGAATTTCTTGAGCGTGATCGCGGTGCGGTAGGCGTCATCGTTATTGGTGACAACCACGGTGCGGTCGCCGATGGAAACGCCGTAATTCACCGCATAATCGCGGATGGCAGAGGCGAGCATCACGCCGGGGATGTCATTGCCTGCAAAGCTGAGCGGGCGTTCAATCGCGCCGGTGGCGGTGATGATTTGGCCTGCGCGGATGCGCCAGAGGCGGTGGCGGGGGGTATCGGTGCTGGGCGCGTGGTCATTCACGCGCTCGTAGCCCAAGAGATAGCCGTGGTCATAGACCCCTGCCCCCATGCAGCGCAGGCGCAGGGTGACATTGGGCATGTCGCGCAGTTTGGCGAGTGTGGCGGTGATCCAGTCCTCGGCCGATTGGCCGTCAATCTCGCCGCCGTCAACCGGCGCGCGGCCGCCCCAATGGGCGGTTTGTTCCATCAGCATGACCTTGGCCCCGGCCTCGGCCGCGGCAACTGCCGCTTGCAGACCGGCCACACCGCCGCCGATCACGGCCACGTCGCAGAAGTGATAGAAATGCTCATACCGATCAGGATCGCCGGGGTTGGTGGCCTTACCCAAGCCTGCCGATTGGCGGATGAAGGGTTCGTAGACATGTTTCCAGAAGGGGCGCGGGTGGATGAACATCTTGTAGTAAAAGCCCGCAGGCAGGAAGCGCGCGAGATGTGTGTTGACCGCGCCGATGTCATACTCAAGGCTGGGCCAGTGGTTCTGGCTGGTGCAGGTCAGACCATCGAACAATTCGGTGGTGGTGACGCGCTGGTTGGGCTCCATGCGGGCACCCTCGCCCAGATGGACGAGCGCGTTGGGTTCTTCGGCCCCGCTTGCCACGATGCCACGCGGGCGGTGGTATTTGAACGAACGCCCGACCAGCATCTGATCATTGGCCAGAAGCGCCGAGGCGAGTGTATCGCCGGCATGGCCCTTGAGGCGTTTGCCGTTGAAGGTGAAGTGAAGGGCGCGGCCCTTGTCGAGGAGGCGGCCACCCTTGGCCAGACGCGTGCTCATGTCTTAAACCCTCGTGCCCGGTGCGGGCGTGGTGTTGTGAGTATGTTTCGAACGGTGAAGGCTCATGCGAATTCGCGCCATGTCCAGCCGGGGCGTTTGGCGGTGATCGCATCGCGGATATGCTGGGGCGGCTCGTGGGTCTGGGCGGGGTAGCTGCCGTAGACCTCGAGCGTTACGGTATCGCGGGCCATGATGAACCACTTGCCGCAGCCATTGTTATGCCGCCAGCGTTCGAAATGCGCGCCTTTGGGGTTTTCCTTGGCGAACATATAGGTGTGGAAGTCATCGTCCGCCGAGCCGGGGCCGAAGCGCTTGAGATGCGCCTCGCCGCCTTGGTGGAATTCGGTCTCTTCGCCCGTTACGCCGCAGCAGGGGCAGGTGAGGATCAGCATGGTTCAAGTCCTCCTTAGTGGGCAACGCCAGCGGCAACGGATTCATCAATGAACCGGCCCTGATAGAAGCGGTCGAGGCCGAATTCGTCGCAGAGGGGCGAGTGGCCCTTGGCCATCAGTTCGGCAAAGCCCCAGCCGGAGCCGGGGATGGCCTTGAAGCCGCCGGTGCCCCAGCCGCAGTTGATGAAGATGCCATCGACCGGGGTTTTGCTGAGGATCGGCGAGCGGTCGCCGGTGACGTCGACGATGCCGCCCCATTGGCGCAGCATCTTGAGGCGGGCGACCATCGGGAAGGTCTCGATGAGCGCGCGCACGGTTTCCTCGATATGGTGGAACGAGCCGCGCTGCGTGTAGTTGTTATAGCCGTCGGTGCCGCCGCCAATAACCATTTCGCCCTTGTCGGATTGCGACATATAGCCGTGCACGGTGTTGGCCATGACGACGCAATCCATGCAGGGTTTGATCGGTTCCGACACCAGCGCCTGAAGGGCGACGGATTCGATGGGGAGGCGGAAGCCCGCCATATCGGCAAGGTGGCCAGAGTGGCCCGCGACGACGATGCCGAGTTTATCGCAGCCGATGTCGCCACGATTGGTGGTCACACCCGTCACGCGGCCATTCTCGCGCGAAATGCCGGTGACTTCGCATTTTTGCAGGATATGCATGCCCATGGCGGAACAGGCGCGGGCATAGCCCCATGCCACCGCATCGTGGCGTGCCGTGCCGCCGCGCGCCTGATAGAGGCCGCCGAGCACCGGATAGCGCGGCCCGTCGAGATTGATGATCGGGACAATCTCTTTGACGCGGGCTGCCGAGATGAATTCGGTCGAGACGCCTTGCAGGGCGTTGGCATGGGCCGTGCGCAGGTAGCCGCGCACCTCGTGTTCGGTCTGGGCCAGCATGATCAGGCCACGGGGGCTGAACATGATGTTATAGTTGAAGTCCTGCGAGAGGGTCTCATACAGGCTGCGCGATTTTTCGTAGATCGCGGCAGAGGGGTCTTGCAGGTAATTCGAGCGGATGATGGTGGTGTTGCGGCCCGTGTTGCCGCCCCCAAGCCAGCCCTTTTCCAGCACCGCGACGTTGGTGATGCCGAAATTCTTGCCCAGGTAATAGGCGGTGGCGAGGCCGTGACCCCCGGCGCCGACGATGATGACATCGTATTTCTTTTTCGGCTCGGGCGAGGCCCAAGCGCGCTCCCATCCCATGTGGTAGCGGAGGGCCTCTCGGGCGACGGCAAAGGCGGAATAGTGTTTCATGCGCGCTCTCTGGAGTTGGCGGGATTCGGGCTTGGATGCGACTGGCACCGTAATGCGTCAGCTGGCCGGTTGAAAGGATACTCCGGGCGGCGGAAACGGTATCAATAGCGACATTGCGACATCGGGGCGCGGGCTGGGCGCGCGGATGCGACGGCTTGGCCCTTTTTTCCGGGCGCATGGGCGGTTACATGAGAGCAACATAGAAGGAAAAGACATGGGTTTCTGGATCACCGTTGCGGGTTTGGCGATTGGCGTGAGTGCCGTTCTGGGCCTTGTGCTGCTGCGCGGGCGGGTCGGCGAAGCGCCGCCTGCCGCCTATGATTTGCAGGTCTACCGGGATCAGTTGAAAGAGATCGAGCGCGACACCGCGCGCGGCGTGATCGCGGCAGAGGATGCCGAGCGGTTGCGGGCCGAGATTTCGCGCAAAGTGCTGGCGGCGGATGCGCAATTGCGTCAGGGCGGCGAAAGCGGGGGGCAGCCGCGCGGCGCGGGCGTGATCATGGCCGGGGTGATCGTGGCGGTGATCGCGGGCGGCGGTGTTCTGATCTATGACCGGATCGGCGCGCCGGGCTATCAGGATTTGCCGATGGCGGCGCGGATTGCGGCCTCGGATGCGGCGCGGGCGGCGCGGCTGGATCAGGCGGCGGCAGAGGAGCGATTTGGCCCCGGCGAGACCGGGGTGCCCGAGGGCACGAACGAGGATTACATCAGGCTGATCGAGCAGTTGCGCAAGACCGTGGCCGAGCGGCCCGAGGATCAGCAAGGGTTGCGGTTCTTGGTGCGCAGCGAGGCGGCGCTGGGCAATCTGGTGGCGGCGCGGCAGGCGCAAGCGCAGTTGATTGCGGTCAAGGGCGAGGCGGCGAGTGCGGCGGATTATGCCATGCTGGCGGATCTGATGATCAATGCCAGCGGCGGCTATGTGTCGTCGGAGGCAGAGACAGCGTTGCGCGCGGCCTTGGAGCGGGATGGGCGAGAGCCGTCATCGCGGTTTTACCTTGGGCTCTACATGATGCAGGTGGATCGGCCCGATGCGGCGTTCCGCCTGTGGGAGACGCTGCTGAACGAGAGCACGCCAGAGGCCCCTTGGGTGCCCACCATCCGGGCGCAGATCGAGGAATTGGCGGGGCGCGCCGGGGTGCGGTATACGCTGCCCCCCGAGCAGGACGCGCCCAATGCGCCGGGGCCATCGGCGGCGGATATAGCTGCAGCCCAAGACATGGATCCTGAAGCGCAGCAAGAGATGATCCGCGGCATGGTGGCGGGCCTTGCGCAGCGGCTGTCCACCGAGGGCGGCACCGAGCAGGATTGGGCGCGGCTGATCAATGCCTATGGCGTGTTGGGGGAACAGGACAAGGCGCAAGAGGTCTGGACCGAGGCGCAAGCGGTCTTTGCCGATGCGCCGGAGCGTTTGGCTGTTGTGCGCGCTGCTGCGGCAAGCGCGGGCGTCGCGGAATGATCCTTGAGGAGATCGCCACGTTCGCCGCAGCCCTGCCGCAGGGTCGGGCGATCATGGGCCTTGATCTGGGAACCAAGACGATTGGCGTGGCGCTGTCAGACCGGCTCTGGTCGGTGGCAAGCCCGCATGAGACCGTGAAGCGGGTGAAGTTTACCGACGATGCCGCGCGTCTGTTGCAGATCGTGGCGGGGCGCGAGGTGGGCGGGATCATCCTTGGCCTGCCGCGCAATATGGACGGCAGCGAGGGGCCGCGCGCGCAATCCACCCGCGCGTTTGCCCGCAATCTGTCGCGCCTGACAGAGGTGCCGATTGGCTATTGGGATGAGCGGCTGTCGACTGTTGCCGCGGAAAGGGCGCTTTTGGAGGCGGATGCGACACGAAAGCGTCGTATGCAGGTTATCGACAACATCGCGGCGGCCTATATCCTGCAAGGGGTGTTGGACCGGATGGGGCATATGAGGGCAGAGCATGACAGATGAAAGCCCATGGGCACGCAATGAAGTCGAGAGCCCTTGCGTGAAAATCTGTGTGGTGCATCCGCAGGCGCGGATTTGCACGGGATGCCTTCGCTCGATCGACGAGATCACCCGCTGGACCAAAATGGCCCCGGACGAGCGGCGCGCGATCATGGAGGCGCTGCCTGACCGTGCCTCCCTGCTGCGCAAGCGCCGCGGTGGGCGCGCGGCACGGGTTGGAGAGGTTTAAACCTCGCCAGCCATGCCGCCCGCGCAGAGCGGGTTTGCATACTGTGGTATGGAAAAATGCTGCGCCGCAACATAGATTATGTTGCAGACGCGGCATTCTCAGGAGAGCACAGTTATGGCCTATTCGTCCCACAGTAATGTTCCGGCACCGGGGTTTGGGAATGTCGGGCGCTTTGTATTGGCGCCGCTGCGCCTGATCGACGGTTTCTTCAAGTCGGTCGTTGCCGCCAACCGCTTCGCCCATGAGGTTGAAACGCTGTCAATGGCGAGCGATCAGCGGCTTGCAGCACTGGGTCTCAAGCGCGACACATTGGTGGCTGATCTTGCGGCACGCTCGGACCTGTTCCGCGCCGCTTGAGTTCAGGATCAACGCTGAAAACGAAAACGCCCCGGAAGATTTCCGGGGCGTTTCGCGTTCTGTGCCGGGGCTGACTGCTTAAAGCACGTTACACCCTATCGAAACCGCACCCGTCCCGGACTTGATCCGGGACCTCGCCGGGTCAGCGCAGAGGCCCCGGCTCTGGGGCCGGGGCGGTGTGAACCTGATCAGACGAAACGTGCCTAGTGCGTCCAGACTTGGCGGCGGTTGGTGGCAAAGTTATCGCCATAGCCGCCGGGGCGAATATTGGGTTTGCGGGCCTGCGGTTCCTGAACCACGGCGTCGATGCCATGTTCCTTGGCGTATTGCAGCGCCGCTTCTTTGGTCTCGAAGCGCAGGCGCACTTGGGTTTGCGTATCGGCGTTGGAGGTCCAACCCATCAGCGGATCCACCTCGCGCGCGGTCTCGGACACGAATTCCAGAACCCAGTGCCGGGTTTTGCCGGTGCCGGATTGCATGGCGGTGCGGGCCGGTTTGTAGATGCGCGCAGACATGGGACTCTCCGTGAGATGATAGCTGGCGTCTTATCCCAAATCGGGCGCGGCGCGGCAAGAGGCGAATGGGCGCAGGTGGCCCGGTCAGAGCGGGGCGCGGAATATGACGAAAGCCCCTGCCGCAATCAGCGAAAAGCCAAGCGCGTGGTTCCAGGTAATCGGTTCCTTGAGGTAGAGCACGGAAAAACCCGCAAAGATCACCAGCGTGATCACCTCTTGCATGGTCTTGAGTTCCGCCGCCGAATAGACGCGGTGCCCAAGCCGGTTGGCGGGCACCGCGAGCATATATTCAATCAACGCAATGCCCCAGCTTATCAGGATGACAAGCCAGAGGGCGACATGCGGAAACTTGAGGTGCCCATACCACGCGAAGGTCATGAAGATATTGGACAGGCTCAAGAGCACGACCGGTGCCAGCCACAGCCAGAGGCCGTGCATGATCGTCAGTCGCTCGCGTCGTCGTCAGTGCCGCGCACGCCCAAGAGCTGATCCATCTTGACCGAGGGTTGATCGCAGCCAGCCTCGCCCACGATTTTGGCGGGCACGCCTGCAACGGTCTTGCAGGGGGGCACCTCTTGCAGAACGACCGAGCCTGCGGCGATACGGCTGCAATTGCCGACGCGGATATTGCCCAGCACTTTGGCCCCGGCCCCGATCAGGACGCCATTGCCAATCTTGGGGTGACGATCCTCTTCTTCCTTGCCGGTGCCGCCCAAGGTGACGGAATGCAGCATCGAGACATTGTCGCCCACCACGGCGGTTTCCCCGATCACGATGGAATGGGCGTGGTCGATCATGATGCCCTTGCCGATGCGGGCGGCGGGGTGAATATCGACGCCGAACACTTCGGAGGCGCGCATCTGGAAAAAGCGCGCAAGATCACGGCGGCCCGTCGTCCAGAGCCAATGGGCGATGCGATAGGCCTGGATTGCCTGAAAGCCCTTGAAGAAGAGGAGCGGCAAGAGGAACCGGTCGCAGGCCGGATCGCGGTCATTGACGGCCACGATATCGGCGCGGGCGGCAAGGCCGATGGACGGGTCAGACGCCAAAGCCTTGTCGCAAATCTCGCGCAGGATCTGTTCGGGCATCTCGTTGGAGGTGAGTTTGAGGGAAATGCGATAGGCAAGCGCTGATTCGAAGGTGCCGTGATGCAGCACGCTGGAATGGATCAGCCCGCCCAAGAGCGGCTCATCGGCGATGGCGGCCTTGGCCTCTTGGGCGATCTGCCCCCAGACCGGATCGAGTTCGGCCAGCTTTCGTCTTGTATGTGCCATGGGCTATGCTCCTCTGGGTCGTGGGAAGTATAGCAGATAGGCAGGGCGGGTAAAATGCAAAGGGGTGCGGGGAGGTATCACCAAAATGAATGAGACGCAGGCTTGGGCCGGAGGGGGCCGGGTTCTGGTGCTGGGCGGCACCGGCACGATTGGCCGGGCTGCGGTTGCGGCGCTGGTGGCGCGGGGGCATGAGGTGGTCTGTGCCCTGCGACCGGGGGCGAAGGCGGCGGGGTTGCCCGCCGGGGTCACGCTGTGGCGGGGGGAGATTTCGGACCTCGCCCGCGAGGGATTTCACGGTGCCAAGTTCAGAGCGTTGGCGTCTTGCATGGCGTCGCGCAGCGGCTTGCCCGCCGATGCCTGGGCGGTGGATCACGATGCGCATCTTGTGGCGCTCGAGGCGGCGCAGGCGGCGGGGGTGCAGCATATGGTGCTACTGTCGGCGATTTGTGTGCAAAAGCCGATGCTGGCGTTTCAGGCGGCCAAGCTGGCCTTTGAGGCGCGGCTCATCGCCTCTGGCCTACGTTATTCGATCGTGCGGCCCACGGCCTATTTCAAATCGCTGTCGGGGCAGATTGCGCGCGTGCAGGCGGGCAAGCCTTTTTTGGTGTTCGGGGATGGGCAGTTGACGGCGTGCAAGCCGATCAGTGATCGGGATCTGGGCGACTATCTGGCGGGCTGTCTGGACGTGCCGGACCGCTGGAACAAGGTGTTGCCGATTGGAGGGCCCGGCCCTGCGATCACCCCGCGCGATCAGGCCGACTGGCTGTTCAAGCGGTTGGGAAAACCGGTGAGTCTGCGGCAGGTGCCGGTGGGCATGATGGATGCGATCATCGGCGGGCTGTCCTTGGGCGGGCGCGTGCTGCCACGGTTGCGGGCCAAGGCGGAACTGGCGCGGATCGGGCGCTATTACGCTACCGAATCGATGCTGGTCTGGGATGCGGCAGCGGGGGCCTATGACGCCGAGGCCACGCCCGAAACCGGGCAGGACAGGCTGTTCGATTACTATGAAGAGGTGATCTCGGGCCGCGCGCGGGTGGATTTGGGGGCGCATGCGGTGTTTTAGAGGTCGGCTTATACGACAAAACCTCTGCAGTTATCCTAGTGGTAGGCTTGCCCCCATGCACACCGCGCGGCACCTTCGGTGCCATGCGCGCGGGGGATTGGGGCCAATGACGGCGCAACCTAATCCCCCGCTTGCTGCGGAGTGTCCTCTATTTACGCACCCTCATCCGCCGGGCTTGCGTTGAGCAGGCCGTAGCGTTCGGCCCCCAACTGGTCATAGAGGTCGATCTGGGTTTCGAGAAAGTCGATATGGCCCTCTTCATCTGTGATCAGCTCTTCAAAGAGGTTTTTGGACACGTAATCCGCCACGCTTTCGCAATGGCCGCGCGCCTCGATATAGAGGGTGCGGGCGTCGTGTTCGGCGGCAAGATCTGCCTCGAGCGTTTCGCGCAGGTTTTGCCCGATACGCAGCGAGTCGAGTTTTTGCAGGTTGGGATGCCCCCCCAAAAAGATGATCCGTTCGATCAGCTTGTCGGCGTGCTGCATCTCTTCGATGCTTTCGGCGCGGGATTTGGCGGCGATACGGCCATAGCCCCAATCCTCTTGCAGCCGGTAGTGGAGCCAATACTGACTGACAGCGGTCAGTTCACTCCGCAGAGCCTGATTGAGATAGTCGATGACCTTGGCGTCGCCCTTCATGTGGTTCTCCCTGTGTGGATGCGCGGCGGAGGCCGCGCAGGTGCATGGGTATGCTCAGGCTATCGGCCTGACGCATGGTGTCAACAAAGAGCGGCAAACATCCGCCGCAATCGGCGCGCTTTCCCAGCGCGCGGTAGATCTTGCCGGGGGTGATCAGCGTCTCGGCATCCGCCGCGCGCATCCAGTCCATCGCGCGGTGAATGTCGGCGTCGGTGATGGCCATGCAATGACAGATGATCATCGGTTCAGTCCCTTTTACGGCTAGTGACGTGTTGCGCTGGCAGGTTCGGGGATGCGCGACTGCGGTGCGCGCAGCGCTGCGCGGTGCAGGCAGAGGCCCAAGCGCGCCGCCGCATCCGTGAGAGGCAGGATGGCGCGCGGTTGCACCAGAATACTGGCCAGAAGAAGCGCATCTTCGCGGTCGCCCAAGGCCGCCTCTTGGACAAAGCGGGCAAAGGCGGCCTCGTCCAGCCCGACACAGGTGCAGTTGGGCGCATGACAGCGCAGCGGGCGGCGGATATGCGGGCCCAACACCTCGGTCAGGTCCTGCAACGCCTCGAACGCGGCGAGCGCCATCGGTTCGGCCATGCGATCACACAGGAGCGCATGGGCGCGCAGCGCGCCGCCCGCGTTCCAGGCGCGCAGCGCGGCCACGGTCAGACCGTTCAGCCCGTCCAACTGTGCCATCTGGTCCACCGGCATCTGGCCGGTCAGGTCGCGCGCGTGTTTCATTTGGTCAGGATCAGTTTGCCCGCGCGGGTGATGCGCAGGGTGTAGATTTGCCCGTCGAGCACGATAAGCGCGGTATTGGCACCATTGGTGAGGGCGCGCGCATCGTGGCAGGGGGCCTCGGCCACCAAAGCGGGATCGGATTTGGTCTGAGCGCGGATCATGCGAAGGCCCTCGCCGGGCTGGTATGAAGAAGTGACATGGTGTTTCGGTCCTTTGTTACAGGGTGGCCGGGCTGACCGCAGGACCGGGCTGGCTTGGCCCCTCTTTTCTGACTTAAACAATCAGGTATGTCAATTCCGATTCTTTTCGTAGGCTTTAATCATGCGCCGCGTGCCCGGTTGGCCCCCCGCGCTTGGGCTGCAAGATCAAAAGCATAGCTTGAAATTCCCGGCGGGCGGCGTAACTATCGGCGGCGATGCGATGGACCGGGAAATGATCAAGTTCACCCTCAGATGCGCGGATAAGCACGAGTTCGACAGTTGGTTTCAATCCGCTGCCGCCTTTGACAAGCTGCAGGGAGCGGGCATGGTGACATGCGCCGTATGTGGCGGCACTGAGGTGCAAAAGGCGTTGATGGCCCCCAGCCTGCATACTGCGCCCGACAAGGTGCCTGCCCCGGCCCCAACCCCAGAAGAACAGGCGCTGGCGCAGCTCAAACGGCAGATCGAACAGAATTCAGAATATGTTGGCCTTAATTTCGCGCGGGAGGCGCGCGAGATGCATGATGGGCTGGCCCCGGAACGCGCCATTTATGGCGAGGCGAAACCCGAAGAGGCGCGCAAGCTGATCGAGGATGGCGTGCCTGTGGCCCCCCTGCCCTTTGTGCCGCGCCGCAAATCCAACTGACCGAAAGGCCCCGTCATGCATATCCTCATCACCGGTGCCAATCGTGGCATCGGGCGCGCCCTCGCCGATCATTACCGCCAAGCGGGCCATGAGGTGACTGCCACGGCGCGCAGACCGTCGGAGGGGGAGTTGGCGCTGGATGTGACCGATCCCGCCTCTTGTGCGGCACTTGCCGCGCGGCTGGGCGGTCGGGCGGTGGACCTTTTGATCTGCAATGCGGGCGTATACCTCGACAAGGGGCAGGCATTGGCAGAGGGCTATGCGGCGCAGATGTGGGCCGACACCTTTGCCACCAATGTAACGGGCGTGTTTCTGACCGTGCAGGCGTTTCTGCCGCATCTGCGGGCGGGCAAGGGCGCGAAAATCGCGATCATTTCCAGCCAGATGGCCAGCCACACCCGCGCGCCGGGGGGCAGCTATATCTATCGGGCGTCCAAGGCGGCGGCGCTCAATCTCGGGCGCAATCTGGCCAGTGACCTTGCGGGCGATGGCATTGCCGTGGGCATCTATCACCCCGGTTGGGTGCGCACCGAGATGGGCGGCGATTCGGCGGAGATTTCGGTAGAAGAGGCCACGTCCGGGCTTGTGGCACGGTTCGCGGCGCTGGATTTGGCATCAACGGGGTGTTTTCAAACCTGGGACGGGCGCGACCACCCCTATTGAAGCGTCAGGCGGCAAAGACCGTCGTCATATCGGCAAAGCCCTTGAGTTCCACCGGATTGCCCGAAGGATCACGGAAGAACATCGTCCATTGCTCGCCCGGCTGCCCCTCGAACCGGACCGAGGGGGGGAGGACGAAATCGACCGCCGCCGCCGTTAACCGCTCGGCCACACCGCGCCAGATGTCGAGCGGCAGCACCACGCCGAAATGCGGCATCGGCACCATGTGATCGCCGACCTTGCCGGTGGCTTGTGTGGCAAAGGGCGTGCCCAGATGCAGGCTGAGTTGATGGCCGAAGAAATCGAAATCGACCCATGTCTCGGTGGAGCGCCCTTCGATGCCGCCCAAGAGCCCGCCGTAAAAGGCGCGCGCCTCACCCAGATCGGTTACATTGATTGCCAGATGAAAGGGATGTGCCATATCATGTCTCCTCATGCCCGTTGCATGGCACCTAGCGATGCCTTAACCGGGTTTGCAAGGTATATGACGCGGGAGGACGCTGAAATGACATACGGATTCGACACGTTGCAGGTACATGCGGGCGCGCGGCCCGATCCGGCCACAGGCGCGCGGCAGGTGCCGATTTACCAGACCACGGCCTATGTGTTTCGCGATGCCGATCACGCGGCGGCGCTGTTTAACCTGCAAGAGGTGGGGTATATCTATTCGCGCCTGACCAATCCCACGGTCGCCGCGCTGCAAGAGCGGGTGGCCACGCTAGAGGGGGGCGCGGGCGCAGTCTGTTGTTCTTCGGGCCACGCGGCGCAGATCATGGCGCTGTTTCCGCTGATGGGTCCGGGGTTGAATGTGGTGGTCTCGACGCGGCTTTATGGCGGCTCGATCACGCAATTCAGCCAGACGATCAAGCGGTTTGGCTGGTCGGCCAAGTTTGTTGATTTCGACGATCTGGGGGCCATTGAGGCCGCGATTGACGACAATACCCGCGCGGTGTTCTGCGAATCCATTGCCAATCCGGGCGGCTATATCACCGATCTCGATGCGGTGGCGGCGGTGGCCGACAAGGCGGGTCTGCCGCTTATTGTCGATAACACCTCGGCCACGCCGTATCTCTGCCGTCCGATCGAACATGGGGCGACATTGGTCGTGCATTCGATGACCAAGTTCCTGACCGGCAATGGCACGGTCACGGGCGGTGTGGTGGTTGATTCGGGCAATTTCAATTGGTCCGCGTCGGACAAGTTCCCGTCCCTTTCGGCCCCGGAACCCGCCTATCACGGGCTCAAGTTCCACGAGACCTTTGGCCCCTTGGCGTTCACCTTTCACGGCATTGCCATCGGGCTGCGCGATCTGGGCATGACGCTCAATCCGCAGGCGGCGCATTACACGCTGATGGGGATCGAAACGCTGTCCTTGCGCATGGCGCGGCATGTCGAGAACGCGGAAAAGGTGGCGGCCTGGCTGGAAGGGCATCCGGCGGTTGAGGCTGTGACCTATGCGGGTCTCAAATCTTCGCCCTGGCATGACAGGGTGGCGCGGATTTGCCCCAAGGGGGCGGGCGGGCTGTTCACCGTGGCGCTCAAGGGGGGCTATGGTGCCTGTCTCAAGCTGGTGGATAGCCTTAACCTCTTTAGCCATGTTGCCAATCTGGGTGATACACGGTCGTTGATCATTCATTCCGCCTCGACCACGCATCGGCAGCTTACGCCCGAGCAACAGACCGCCGCCGGGGCCGCGCCCAATGTGGTGCGGATTTCCATCGGAATCGAGGATGCCAAAGACATCATCGCCGATCTGGAGCAGGCGCTGGCCAAGGCGAGTGCATAATCGGCCTTGCGCCGGGGCTCGACCGGATGGTTGGCCTCGGCGCGAAGCTGCTGTAGGATGGGGGGATCGAGAACAAGGACTCCCGCCGATGTCGGACGAGTGTTAAAGCGTTCCCCATGAAACCGAATTTTGCCCTGTCCCTTTCGTTTGAAGGCATCGGCCTTTTGCACCGCGCGGGCAGCGCGGGCTGGCATCTTGTCGGCGATGTGCCGCTTGATGCGGAGGATTTGGCGGGGGAACTGGCGGCGCTTAGGGCCAAGGCGGCGCTGCTTGACCCGTCGGGATTGTCCACCAAGCTGATCATTCCGGACGAGCAGATCAAATACATGGATCTGCCCGCCACAAGCGCGCCCGACGGGGATTATGACCGGGCCGCCGCCGAAGCCTTGGAAGGGGCGACGCCCTATCACATTGATGATCTGGTCTATGACTGGAGCGTGGAGGACGGGCGGCTTTATATCGCCGCCGTGGCAAGCGAGACCTTGGACGAGGCTGAGGCCTTTGCCGCTGAGCATCGGTTCAACCCGGTGAGCTTTGTCGCGCGGCCGCAATCAGATCGCTTTGCGGGCGAGCCGTTCTTTGGAGCGGCGGCGCAGGCGCGGGGCGTGGACCGCGACGAAGCGCCGGTGCGTATTCTGGGCAGCGCGCGCCTGCCCGAGGCACCACCGCCGGTGGAGAGCGTGGCCAGTGCCGCGCCAGTCATCGCGCCTGCGGCGGACGCGGCTGCGGCCACACCCAAGGCCCCGAACACCGCTCCCGTGCCTGCCCCTGCTCCTGCCCCTGCGCCGCCCGCGGCCCCGGACAAGCCCGCGGCCCCTGCGCTCAAGGCTGAACCGGACCTGCCGGCGCTGTCGTTTTCCAGCGTCCGGGCCGAGCGGGGAGCGCCGATTGCCGGGGCACCCAAGCTGGAAGGTGCCGCGCGGATCACACCGCTGCCTGATACCGCCCCTGCCCCAGAGTTGCCGCGACCGGGCGCTGCGCCGCTTTTGACCGGCGGGGCCAATCCGGCGCTGACCGATCTGGCCGCCGCAAGCCTTGCGCCCGAAGCGGCAAAGGGAGCGGGCCTGGCCGGGCTGCTTGCGCGCCGGGACAAGACGACGGCCCCTGAGCGGGTTGTGGCCAAGCCTGCGGATGAGGCGGAGCGTCTGACGGTGTTTGGCGCACGCAGCCAGCCCACAGCACGTGGCAAGCCCCGGTTTCTGGGGCTGATCCTGACCGCGCTTTTGCTGCTCTTACTGGTGGGCGTGGCGGCGTGGTCGACGATCTTTGGCGGAAGCGATCCGGCAGAGATTTCGGTTGAGAGCGCGCCTGAAATCGCGCTGACGCCACCGATTGAGGCGGAGCCGGAAATCGCCGTTGGGGTTGAAGCAGAGACCGTACCGGAGATTATCCCCCCCGAAGCAGAGGCAGAGCCAGAGGCAGTTGCGACCACGCCACCGCCCCCCGAAGACTTGACGCCGGATGAGATGATGGCGCGCTATGCCGCCACGGGCATCTGGCCATTGGCCCCCGAGCCGCCCGCGCAGGCGGATACTACCGATCTGGATGAGTTTTACCTGACCTCGATTGACGAGGCCGTAAACTTTCAGGATGCCGTGGCCCTTCCCCCGGCGTCTGAGACCGTGCTTGACCGTCGCCCCGAGACCCCGGCCGCGCCCGCGCCGCCGGGCACGCAATTCACACGTGATGCACGCGGCTTTGTGCAGGCCACGCCAGAGGGTGCGCTGACGCCTGACGGTATCTTGGTGCGGGCCGGGCCGCCGCCGGTGCGCCCCCCCGAGACCCCTACCCGCGCGCTGCCGGTTCCCGGATTGGAGCAAAGCGCCGAGACCGCCGCCGAGGCGGCGCGACTGGGCGGTATCCGCCCCCGCACCCGCCCCGAGAACCTGATCGAGCAGCAAGAGCGCGGGGCGCTCTCGGGTCTTACACGGTCCGAGCTTGCGTCGCTGCGTCCGCGCCTGCGCCCGCAAGCGGTGATCGAGGCAGCGGCGGCGGCGGCGACCCCGCCGCCCGCCCCAGAGGTGCAGCCCGCCGATATCAGCTCCGCCTCGCTGGCCGCCGCGCTGATCGAGGCCAATCGCGGCTCTGTCGCCGAGAGCCTGCCGCAGGCTGTTGGCACGTCGATCAAGCCCAAGGTGCGGCCACAAGAGCTAGAGCAGGCCGCGCGCGCGCCGCAGCCGGACCGGGCGACGCCGGGCGAGGATGAGGAACCCGAAATCCAGACCGCCGCTGCCGCGCGGGTGGCCCCCAATATTCCCACAACCGCCTCGGTTGCGCGATCGGCCACCGAGGCCAATGCCATCAACCTGCGCAACGTCAATCTGATCGGCGTCTACGGCAGCCCGCAAAGCCGCCGCGCGCTGGTGCGGCTGGCGAATGGTCGGTATCAAAAGGTGCAGGTGGGCGACCGGCTGGATGGGGGGCAGGTTTCAGCCATTGGTGATTCCGAGTTGCGCTATAACAAACGCGGGCGCGACGTGGTGCTGCGCATGCCGAAGGGGTAGGATAATGACCTACGCCCTTATTCGCTGATGGACGGGTTCCTGTTTCAGGCCACGGTTTACCTTGCCGCCACTGTGATCGCCGTGCCGATTGCGGCGCGGTTGGGATTTGGATCGGTGCTGGGCTATCTGGCTGCGGGCATTCTGATCGGGCCGGTTTTCGGGCTGGTGGGCGGGCATGAGACCGCAGAATTGCAGCATGTCGCCGAGTTTGGCGTGGTGATGATGCTGTTTCTCATTGGGCTGGAACTGGAACCCCGCGCGCTTTGGAATATGCGGCACCGCTTGCTGGGTCTGGGCGGATTGCAGATCACCGTGACAACGCTGACGGTGATGGTGGCGGGGCTTTACCTTTTGGGGATGGGATGGAGCGTGGCCTTGGCGGTGGGGTTGATCTTTGCGCTCTCCTCCACGGCCATCGTTTTACAAACCCTGTCGGAAAAGGGGTTGATGCAGACGCAGGGCGGACGATCAGCCTTTTCCGTTCTGCTGACGCAGGATATTGCCGTTATCCCGATGCTGGCGTTTTTGCCGCTTTTGGCCCTGCCCAAGACGCCCGAGATGATCATGGGCGAGCTTTTGTCGCGCGGCGCGCCTGAGGCGGGGCATGGCGCGAGCGGGCCGCATGAGGCGGCGCAAAGCTTCATCGCCTCTTTGCCCGGTTGGGGGGCGACACTGGTCACGATTGCGGCGGTGGCGTCGATTGTGCTGGCGGGGGTTTACCTGACCCGGCCGGTATTCCGCTTTATCCATGGCGCGCGGCTGCGCGAGATGTTCACGGCGATTGCCCTGTTGATCGTGGTGGGGATTTCATTCCTGATGACGCTGGTTGGCCTCTCGCCTGCGTTGGGGGCGTTTCTGGCCGGTGTCGTGCTGGCCAATAGCGAATTCCGACATGAGTTGGAGAGCGATCTTGCCCCCTTCAAAGGGCTGCTGTTGGGGCTGTTCTTCATCACCGTGGGGGCGGGGATCAATTTTACGGTGCTTTTTGGTGCGCCGGTGTTGATCGTGGGATTGGCGCTTGCGGTGATCGTGACCAAAGGGGCAATCCTCTATGTGCTGGGGCGCATTTTTGCGCTGCGCGGGCGCGATCTTTGGCTTTTTACGCTGTCGCTGGCGCAGGCGGGCGAATTTGGCTTTGTTCTCGTGGCCTTTTCGGTGCAGCAGCATGTGCTGCCTGCCGGGTTAAGCGAGGTGATCCTGTTGGTGATCGCGCTGACGATGCTGATCACGCCGCTTCTCTTCATTCTTTATGATGTCCTGTCGCGAAACCTGCGCGAGCGGGGCGAGGCACCGGAGGCCGATACGATTGATCAGACCGGGCCGGTGATCATCGCGGGCATCGGGCGCTTTGGACAGGTGGTTAATCGGCTGGTGCGTTCAAGCGGGTTTGAAACCGTTGTGCTGGATCACGACCTTTTGGCCATCGAGCGGATGCGGCGGTTTGGCGTGCGGGGGTTCTTTGGCGATCCGACGCGGCCTGACCTGTTGCATGCGGCGGGGTTGGCGCGGGCGCGGGTTTTGGTCGCGGCGCTGGATGATCCCGAAGCGACGGTGCGGCTTGTGAGCTTTGCCCGGCGCGAGCGCCCGGACCTGCATATCATCGCCCGCGCCTATGACCGCACGCATGTGTTCCGGCTGTATCAGGCGGGGGCCAATGACATCGTGCGCGAGATGTTTGACAGCTCGTTGCGCGCGGGGCGCTATGTGCTGGAAAACATGGGGCTGACGGAATTCGAGGCTGCGGAGCTGGAAAAGACATTTTACCAGCATGATCGCCAATCGGTGCGGGAATTGGCGGCGCTGTGGGACCCGGCGCGCCCGACCGTGGAAAATGACGCCTATATCACCCGCGCGCGAGAGCTGGAGGCGGAATTGCAGACCATGCTGCTGTCGCAACTGGAAGAGACGGGCGGCCCGAAAGCGTGAGGCGCAGAACGTTCAGGTGCCGCCCTGTTCCTTGACCATGCCGGTCAGGCGCGGGCCGCCCCAACGGCGGGGGGCAAGGCCACCCACGCTTTCGTGCAGACGCTCGGATGGGTCATGCCCCACCACGCGCGGACCGCGCAGCACAAAGATCTTGCCCCAGCCCACCCATGTGCCGACGGAGGGCGCGTTTGCATCCTGCGGAAAGCGCGTGCGCCAGTCTTGGGGTAATGGCAGCGCGCAGCCCTCTAGCCGCTCGAGCATCCAGACCAGCGGGATATTGGCAAGGGGGCGCGCGGCGTGGATGCCGCAGAGTTGCCCACCCACATCCGAATGACAGCCCCGAAACCAGACCTGTTCGACATGGCCGCCAAAATTGGGCGGACAATCCCAGAGGACGGGCGCATAGGCCTTGCGTGTCTCGTCGAGGGCCAGCGCGTGAAAGCCATTCCGCGTGGTGCGCCCGAGGTGATGATTGTGAAAGCCATGCGCGTCGGCGCGATAGCGCCACAGGATCGGGATGCGCAGGCCCAGCGCCTTGACCGTATCCCAGACGCCGATCATCTCGACATGGGTGTCGCCGTAGCAATGGGCGCGGGCAAAGGCCTGTGCGGCGCGGCCCGACGGCGTGCAGCGGTAATGGCGAAAGGCCTGATGCACATTGCGTTCGGTCGCCTCTTCGGCGCGCAAAAGGCCGATGCGGTCGATCACCCCCGCCAGCGAGCGCACCGCATAGGCCCCGCGCGAATAGCCCATCAGGAATATCCGGTCGCCGGGCCGGTAGCGATTGGCGAGATAGCCATAGGCGCGGCGAATTTGGCGATTGATACCGCGCCCCATGACGATATCGCCGGTTGCGCGCCAGTCGCGCCACTGAATCCCCGCCTCGTAATAGAGCGAGAGATTGGCCCCAGACACCTCGCGCAGCAATTTATAGGTGAGGCCAGCGTTGGTTTCATAGCCCGGTGTCAGGCTCGACATGGTGCCATCGAGGATCAGCACATGATTGACCGGGCCGCGCCGGTGGCCAAAGGCCGGATGCCCCGCGCTTGGCCCCGGTCGCAGCCAATCCAGAATGCTTTTGGTCCATCCCCGCCATGACATGACGCACCGCCTTTGCCGCCCGAAAGCGCGCCCATTGCATCACGGGCGCGACCGGGCCTTGGGGTAAGTTTGCGCAGAAATCCGTTGCGATTCCATGAAATTCGGCGTGAGCCGCGCGTTACAGATGCGCCACGGTCACAACGTCGCGCAGGCCGTAGCCGTTGAAATCGGTACTGAGGCAGCGGGTATAGGCGCCCATGCCTGCGATGAGCAGATAATCGCCCTCGGCCAGATCACCGGGCAGGGGCAAGGGATCGGGCAGCCGGTCAATGCTGTCGCAGGTGGGGCCAAAGACCACGCGCGGGTGCGGCGCGCCGGTGCGCGGCGTGCCGTCGGGGGCCAGAACGGTGATCCGGTCGGGCGCGCCGATGTCGCGGATTTCGGTGAGGCCGCCGTAGACGCCATCGTTGACGAAAATCGCGCCGGTCTCGCGCAGCGCCTTGACGCGCACGGCAAGGCTGAACGCCTCGGCCACCATGGCGCGGCCCGGTTCGCACACCAGCGCCGGGGCATCCGCGCCAAAGACGCGGGCGACCTCGGCCCCGATATGGGTGAAGATTGCGCCAAGGTTCGGCATGGTCCCGGTGCGATGCGACGCAAAGCCGCCGCCCACATTGAGCCGCGCGAGACGCACGCCAGCGCTGCGCGCCACCTCGGCCACAACGCCGATATAAGCGCCCCATGCGACCGGGTCGGCGCATTGCGTGCCGGGATGAAAGGTCATTGACGGGGTAAAGCCACGGTCTGCGACCACGCGCAGCAACTCTGCCGCGCGCTCTGGCCCGACGCCGAACTTGGCCCCGAAATCATAGGCAGCCCCCCGCACCGGCAGGGCAAGCCGCACGGTGATTTCGGCATCCGGTGCAATCCGCCCCGTCAGCTTGTCCAATTCGCGCATGTCGTCGATGGAATAGGACCGCGCGCCCATGTGCGCCGCGACCTCGATCTCGGGGACAGAGCGCACGGGGTTGTTGTAATGCAGCACGGCAGCCGGGCAAACGCTGCGCACGGCGCGCATTTCCTCGGGGCTGGCCACGTCAAAGGCGGTGATGCCCGCCGCCACCAGATTGGCCAGCACCTCGGCCCCCGGATTGGCCTTGACCGCATAGGTCACAAGGCCCGGAAACCCGGCCTGAAAGGCCTGTGCGGTGGCTTGCAATTGGTCGGGCGAGAAATAGAGCAACGCCGCATCGGGGGTTTGGCGCATCAGATGCGCGCGCGGATCGGACCAAGGGGCGGCGTTTTTCATGGGCATACCTCAATCTGCTGCGTGTTTTCTTTGAGTGTGCTGCGAAATCTCGTCGATTCAGGGCGGCGTTTCGTATAGATTGCAGGAAATTTTCGTCGTATTGACGGAGGCACAATGCAAACCGACGAAACTGATCGCGCGCTGATCGCGCTCTTGCAGGAAAACGCCCGCCTGCCGGTGGCGACATTGGCGCGCCGTCTGGGTCTGGCGCGGACCACGGTGCAGGCGCGGCTGGAGCGCTTGGAAAACGCCGGGATCATTACGGGCTATAGCGTGCGGCTGAGCCAGAGCGCCCGCCCTGCCCTGCGCGCCACCGCGCTTGTCAGTATCGAGCCGCGCTCTGGCCCTGCGGTGTTGGCGCGGCTCAAATCCTTGCCGCAGGTGCGGCGGGTGCATACCACCTCGGGGCGGTTCGACCTTATTGTGACGCTGGAGGCCGAGACCACCGAGGCGCTGGATGAAACGCTGGACCGGATCGGCGAGGCCAAGGGCGTGCGCGGATCAGAGAGCCTTATTCACCTGAGCACGAAACTTGACCGGGGCGCGTGAGGCGCGGCCGGGATTTGCGTATTTGCGGAACGGTGAAACCGGGGGCGGGTCGATTTTCCCGCACCGCGCCTTTTCCTTTGCCGTCACATTCGCTAGAGCAGGGCAAACCCTCGATTTTGCAGGATCACGACGTCATGGCGATGGAAAAGACATTCAATGCGGCCGAGGCCGAGACGCGGCTTTATCAGGCGTGGGAGGATGCGGGCGCGTTCCGGGCTGGGGCCAATGCCGCGCCGGGGGCCGAAACATTCAGCATCATGATTCCGCCGCCCAATGTGACGGGCAGCTTGCACATGGGCCATGCGTTCAACAACACCTTGCAGGATATTCTGATCCGCTGGCACCGGATGCGGGGCCATGACACGCTATGGCAACCGGGGCAGGATCACGCAGGGATTGCCACGCAGATGGTGGTCGAGCGCAAGCTGGCCGCCGAGGGCGCACCCACGCGGCGCGAGATGGGGCGTGAGGAGTTTCTCAAGAAGGTCTGGGAGTGGAAGACGCAATCGGGCGGCACGATCATCAATCAGTTAAAGCGGTTGGGTGCCTCCTGCGATTGGTCGCGCAATGCCTTTACCATGTCGGGCGCGCCGGGCGCGCCTGCGGGCGAAGAGGGCAATTTCCATGACGCGGTGATCAAGGTCTTTGTCGATATGTACAACAAGGGTCTGATCTATCGCGGCAAGCGGCTGGTCAATTGGGACCCGCATTTCGAGACGGCGATTTCCGATCTGGAGGTCGAGAATATCGAGGTGGCGGGCCATATGTGGCATTTCAAATATCCGCTCGCGGGTGGGCAGACTTATGAGTATGTCGAAAAGGACGCCGACGGCAATGTGACCCTGCGCGAGACGCGCGATTACATTTCCATCGCCACGACGCGGCCCGAAACCATGCTGGGCGATGGGGCGGTGGCGGTGCATCCGTCGGATGCGCGCTATGCGCCCATCGTCGGCATGCTTTGCGAAATTCCGGTGGGGCCCAAGGAACATCGCCGCCTCATTCCGATCATCACGGATGAGTATCCCGACCCCAATTTCGGCTCGGGTGCGGTCAAGATCACCGGCGCGCATGATTTCAACGATTATGGCGTGGCCAGCCGCAATGGCATCCCGATGTATCGCCTGATGGACACGCGCGCGCAGATGCGGGCCGATGGCGCGCCCTATGCCGAGTGCGCGGCGCGCGCGCAGGAGATTGCAGAAGGGGCTGCATTTACGGCCGAAGAGATTGATACGCTCAACCTCATCCCCAACCATCTGCGTGGGCTGGACCGGTTCGAGGCACGCAAGCGTGTCGTCGAGGAGATCACGGCCGAAGGGCTGGCGGTGATGGTGCCTGCTTCATCCTCGGGCACGACCCGAGGATCTCAGGAGGCGGAAGATCCTCGGGGCGAGCCCGAGGATGACGGGGGTTTGGTCCCCTTTGTCGAGGCCAAGCCGATCATGCAGCCCTTTGGCGACCGCTCCAAGGTGGTGATCGAGCCGATGCTGACCGATCAGTGGTTTGTCGATACCGCCAAGATCGTGGGCCCCGCGCTGGATGCCGTGCGCTCGGGCGAGGTGACGATTCTGCCGGAGAGTGATCGCAAGGTCTATTTCCATTGGCTGGAGAATATCGAGCCTTGGTGCATCTCGCGGCAACTCTGGTGGGGGCATCAGATTCCGGTGTGGTATGGTTTTGACCTGAGCGCGCCGGAGTTCCACGATGACGAGGGTGATGGCACGCTTGATCTGGTAGAGATGCTGCGGCTGTTGAATGAGGGGCATTTGGGGCCGCTGATGGAATGCGGGGCCGATTTCGAGGGAGTTACGGCAGCGTTTCACGACCGTCTGGCAAATCTGCCGGTGCCGCTGGCGTCGATGCAGGTGGTCGAGGTCGAGAGCCGCGAGGCCGCCTTGCACCGTTTGGCGAGTGCGCTGGCCGATTACACCGCCACCCAAGACCCGACCCATCTGGTCTATCCGGTCTGGCGTGATCCCGACGTTCTCGACACGTGGTTTTCCTCTGGCCTCTGGCCCATCGGCACGCTGGGCTGGCCCGAGGATACGGCGGAATTGCAGAAATACTTCCCCACTTCGGTTCTGATCACCGGGTTTGACATCATCTTTTTCTGGGTCGCCCGGATGATGATGATGCAATATGCCGTGGTCGGGCAAAAGCCGTTTGCCCATGTCTATGTCCATGCTCTCGTGCGCGACGAGAAGGGCAAGAAAATGTCCAAGAGCCTTGGCAATGTGCTCGATCCGCTCGACCTGATCGAGGATTATGGCACCGATGCCGTGCGGTTCACGCTGACGTCGATGGCGGCCATGGGGCGCGATCTGAAGCTCAGCAAAGAGCGCATCGCGGGCTATCGCAATTTCACCACGAAACTGTGGAATGCCGCGCGCTTTGCCGAGATGAATGGCGCCGTGGGCAGCGCGGGCACGGTGCCCGCCCCCACCGCGACGGTCAACAAATGGATCATCGGCGAGACCGCAAAGACGCGTGCCGCCGTCGATGAGGCGCTGGAAAACTTCCGCTTCAACGATGCCGCCAACGCGCTTTATGCCTTTGTCTGGGGCACGGTCTGTGACTGGTATGTCGAGTTTTCCAAGCCGCTTTTGCTGGATGGCGATGCCGCGACCAAGGCGGAAACACAGGCGACGATGGCGTGGGTCATTGACCAATGTCTGATCCTTTTGCACCCGATCATGCCCTTTGTGACCGAGGAGCTGTGGGGCACGCTGGGCACGCGCGCGAAGATGCTGGTGCATGGCGATTGGCCGACCTATGGGGCCGAGTTGATCGACGCCGAGGCGGACCGCGAGATGAATTGGGTGATTGCCCTGATCGAGCAAATCCGTTCGGCGCGCGCGCAGATGCATGTGCCTGCGGGGCTTTATGTGCCGCTCTTGGTGACAGAGTTGAACGAGGCCGGGCGCGCGGCCTGGGCGCGCAATGAGGTGATGATCAAGCGTCTGGCGCGGGTTGAGAGCCTGAGCGATGTGGATGGCTTCCCCAAGGGCTGTGTCACCGTGGCGGTAGAGGGCGGCAGCTTTGGCCTGCCATTGGCCGATATCATTGACGTGGCCGAGGAAAAGGCGCGGCTGGAAAAGACGCTGGCCAAGCTGGAAAAGGAATTGGGCGGGCTGCGCGGGCGGCTGAACAACCCCAATTTCGTGGCCTCTGCCCCCGAAGAGGTGGTGGAAGAGGCGCGCGAGAACCTGGCCCTGCGCGAGGAAGAGGACAGCAAACTGCGCGCAGCCTTGGCGCGGTTGGCAGAACTGGGCTGAGCCCCTCACTTGCCGCGTGCTTGAGACTGCGGCCCGAAGGCCGCAGTTTCTAACGCGCTAGGCGCGACCTGCAAGAATGTCCGGCGCGGGCTCGCGACCTGTCGGGTATGGGGGCGGCCCAGCGCAAAGGCGCGCCGCGCTGTCGAGAGATCACTCAAAGTATCTTTGGAGACCATGCAAAGCCCGCAGGCTAGGTGCATACTGAAGTTGTGCAAGACGTTGCCACACACGCGCGAGGCCAAATCCAAATGCGTAAGTCGCTGAAAATCGTCTACGAATACAGAGGCAGCCGTGCCAGTCTGACGGATGGCGGTCTCTTGAATTCCAGTCTCATCGACGCGCGTTCCGGGGGCTGTCGCCCCTGTCGGGCATGTCGATCACCTTCGATACCTCTGCGACGGTCTCTCACAGCCTAACTTCATTTCCACCTCACTTGGTAAAGGGCACACCCATGGAAACTCTGTCTGGACATACGCCGATCAAGGACCCTGCTGTTGGACCCAACCTTCTCGCGCTGGCGCGGGAGCGTCGCGTTGCCGCAGTCGACGGCCATCCGCGGCTGGCTTATGTCGCGCGGTTGCGCGACCATATGGGGCTTCAGCATGAGATCGCCTTTGCGACCTCAACAGAGTTCGAAACCGTCGAGAAGAACACGCGAGAGAACGGTCTTTGCGACAAGATCGTAGTGCTGGACATGAATGTGCGCGCGATCAAGCCGCGCCCTTTGGTGTTGTCGCCCTGCCAGCGTATCAAGGCGTATCACGCGCTGGCAATCGCGGCGGAATAAGGCACGCGAGCGCGCGCCGTCGAAGGACGGCGTGCGGTGGCAAACCCTGTCAGATCAAACACCGGGTGGGGTGCGTGGCTTGGCGTCAGGCGCGGGACCAGCGGTGCATCACATCGCCGCCCAACGCGCGGGTTTCTACCAGCCGGTAGCGCGGGGCCTCGTCCAGCCGCGCGAGGCCCAGAGCGCCGACGCCCGGCAGACCTTCGGCCCCGATGGCAAAGCCTGCGGTAAAGCCCACCAACTCATCCACCAGCCCTGCCGACAGGAGCGATGCCGCGAGCGCCCCGCCACCTTCGCAGAAGACCCGCGTCAGCCCTTCGGCCCCGAGCGCATGGAGCACCGAGGCTGGATCGACCTGGCCTTGTGTCACCTCGCAGGGCAAGAGCAGTGCGCCAATGCCCTGCCAAGCCTTGACCAGCGCCGGATCGACATGTGGCCCGTGGCAGAGCCAGAGCGGCACATCGCGCGCTGTGCGGGCGAGATTGCTGAGGAGCGGCAGATCAAGGCGGCGCGAGACCACGACCCGCACCGGTTGGCGGCGCGCGCCCATGTCACGCACGGTGAGTTGCGGATCATCTGCCCGCGCGGTCCCTGCCCCCACCATCACCGCGTCATGGCGGGCGCGCAGGCCGTGGACCACGCGCCGCGCCTCTGGACCGGTGATCCATTGGCTGTGTCCGGTCGCGGTGGCGATGCGGCCATCAAAGCTCGAGGCGAGTTTGAGCGTCACAAGGGGCCGCCCGATTTCGTTGCGCATGAGGAACCCGGCCAGATCACGCCCGGCCTGTTCTGCCATGACGCCGGTGCGCACCTCGATGCCCGCCGCGCGCAGCATGGCAAAGCCCCGGCCGGCGACGCGCGGGTCATTGTCGTCAAACGGGGCCACGACCCGCGCAATGCCCGCCGCAATAAGTGCCTCGGCGCAGGGTGGGGTTTGGCCGTGATGGGCGCAAGGTTCGAGCGAGACATAGGCCGTGGCCCCGCGCGCCAGTTCCCCCGCCTGTGCCAGCGCCTGAGGTTCGGCATGGGGCCGCCCGCCCGGCGAGGTCCAGCCACGCCCGACGATGCGCCCGCCCTGCACGATGACGCAACCCACGGCGGGGTTGGGCGCGCATTGGCCCATCCCCCGCCGCCCCAGCGACAGGGCCAGCGCCATAAAGCGGGCGTCGGCGCCGGTCACGCGTCCGGTTTGGGATTATGGGCCGCGTCCTCGGGCCGCAATTCGCTGACGAAGCGGTCGAAATCATCCGCTTCCTGAAAGTTCTTGTAGACGCTGGCAAAGCGCACATAGGCCACGGTGTCGATCCGTGCGAGGCTTTCCATCACGATCTCGCCCACGGTTTTCGAGGGAATATCGGTCTCGCCCATGCTTTCCAACCGTCGCACGATGCCCGAAATCATCTGTTCGATGCGCTCGGGCTCTATGGGTCGTTTCTGGAGCGCGATGCGGATCGAGCGTTCCAGCTTGTCGCGGTCGAAATCCTCGCGCCGACCATTGGATTTCACAACTACCAGATCGCGCAGTTGCACGCGCTCATAGGTGGTGAAACGACCGCCGCAGCCCGGGCAAAACCTGCGCCTGCGGATCGAGACATGCTCTTCCGCTGGGCGCGAATCCTTGACCTGTGTGTCGATATTTCCGCAAAACGGGCAGCGCATTGGCCGTCCCCCTTTTCTGTCCTTGCCTCTTGGATCATGGGTCTGATGCCCAGTTATCCACAGCCACTATAGGCCAGCCGCAAGGTTTTGGGTAGGGGGGATTTTACTGCCCCAGATCATGGGGACGAAGCGGGATCAAAAGCTGTAATTTACGGTTCCGGCGCGGCATTTAAGGTGCGCAATCTCGCCTTTGCCGTCCTGCAACACCACCACGCCGCCAAAGCGGCTGTCGGGTTTGCTGTCGTCGACTGCGTCGAACTTATCGAACCCTGCATAGACCTCGTAAATCACGGCGTTGTTGCGCAGGCGCACCGCCTCCCAGATGGTGCGACCGATGCCGGGCCATGGCACGAGTTCGGCCCCGTCGCCGATGGGGCGTGTCAGCGCCAGCTCTGGCGTGCCGCCTTTGGGGCCAAAGCGGTAACTGACCTCGGTCTCGCTGCGGCAGACGCTGAGCGCCTTGCTGCCTCGCTCCATGTCGCAGGTGAGGAAAGCTGTCTGGCCTTCGGGACAGGCGGTGGCGGGATAGGCGATGATGCTTACGAGGGCCGCAATCCATCCACGCATTCGCCCTGCCCCTCTGTGTCCGCTCAGTTTTCCGACAGCGCGACCTTCATATCCGTGACCTGATAGATCACCTCGCCATCCGCCTCGACCCTTCCATTGGCCACACCCATGGTCAGGCGCCGTGTCTGCACCGCCTTGGTGAAATCCACGTAATAGGTCAGCATCTTGCGGTCGGGTCGCACCATGCCGGTGAGTTTGACCTCGCCCACGCCCAGCGCATAGCCACGCCCCTGCCAGCCACGCCAGCCAAGGTTGAAGCCGGTCAATTGCCAGAGGCCGTCAAGACCCAGACAGCCGGGCATGATCGGGTTGCCGGGAAAATGGCATTTGAAGAACCACAGGTCCGGGGTGATGTCGAACTCTGCCACCACATGCCCCTTGCCATGGGCACCGCCATCACCGGAAATCTCGGTGATGCGATCCATCATCAACATGGGCGGTTCGGGCAACTGGGCATTGCCCGGTCCGAACAACTCGCCCCGGGCACATTTAAGCAGGTCGTCACGGTCGAAGCTGCTTGGATAATCGGCCATGCAGGCGGCCCCCTTCATTGCAAATACCGGTCACTGCCCCCTCTATCATCCTGCAAAAGGCGCATGCAAGCCTGCGACATCACCGCACCTCGAATTGCCCAGTGCAGGAAATTAATTGAAACCACCCCCATGCAGGCACTATATTGGATGAAACACGGGATGAACGAGACGATGACAGCCTATGACACGATGACCACTGAGGCCGGAACGATTGCCGGAAAATGGCTTTCCGATGCAGGATTGCGGCCCACGCGGCAGCGCATGACGCTGGCCACTTTGCTGATCGGCGATGGCAAACACCGCCATGTGACCGCCGAGAGCCTTTATGCCGACGCGCAAAACAGTGACGAGGCGGTGTCCTTGGCTACGGTCTATAACACGCTGCGCGCCTTTTGCGATGCGGGTCTGCTGCAAGAGGTGACGGTGGATGGCTCGAAGAGCTATTTTGACACCAATACCGTCGATCATCCGCATTTTTACTGGGAAGACGAGAATCGGCTGAGCGACGCCCCGGCGAGCGAGCTGGAAATCGCACGTCTACCCAAGGCCCCGGACGGGGCCGAGATCACCTCGGTGGATGTGGTGATCCGCCTGCGCCGGACCAAGTGATCCCGCGCAGCATGCGCGCGGTCAGCTATACGCGCTTTGGCGCGGCGCATGATGTTCTGAGCCTGCATGAAACAGACACGCCTGCGCCCGCTGCGGGCGAGGTGCTGGTGCGACTGCATGTCTCGGGGGTGAACCCGTCGGATGCCAAGGCGCGGGCGGGAAGCCGCCCCGGTGTCACGAAACCGGCCTATCCGCGAATCATCCCACATTCGGACGGGGCTGGCGTTGTTGCTGCGGTGGGCGAGGGCGTCAATCCGGGGCGCATCGGGCAGCGCGTTTGGGTCTGGAACGGTCAGTGGCAACGCAGCCATGGCACCGCCGCCGAATTCATCGCCCTGCCTGCGGTGCAAGCCGTGCCTTTGCCGGATGAGGTGTCGTTCGAGGTCGGCGCGACGCTTGGTATTCCCGGCCTCACGGCGGTGCAGACGGTGTTTGGCGGCGGCGATGTGGCGGGACAGACGATCCTGATCTCGGGGGGCGCGGGGGCGGTCGGGCATAATGCCGTGCAACTGGCCCATACCGCCGGGGCACAGGTGATCGCCACCTGTTCGGCCCCCGCGATGGAGCGGGTGCGCGCGGCCGGGGCACGCCATGTGTTCGACTATGCCGATCCGGATCTGGCGGCACAGATCATGGCGGCGACGGATGGGCGCGGCGTCTCCCGTGCAATTGAGGTGGAGTTTGGCCAGAACGCCGCTTTGCTGGCCGAGGTGATGGCCCCCAACGGCACCATCGCCGCCTATGGATCAGGCAAGGACATAGCACCGACGCTGCCGTTTGGGCCATATCTTTTCAAGGCGCTCAAGATCGACATCACGCTGATCTATATCCTGCCATGGCCCGCCCGCGAGGCGGCGATTGCCCGGCTGCATGCCGCACTTGGGGCGGGCACGCTGCGCCCAGAGATTGCGATGCGCCTGCCGCTGACGGATTGCGCCAAAGCGCATGAGGCGGTGATGACACCGGGGCGCGCAGGCGCGGTGCTGCTCGATATCGGCTAAGCGCCCGCCAAGAGGCGATGGGCGTCAGTCAAGCCCACCATAATTTCCATTTTATATCAGATGCTTGATAGAATTCTGCCCCTGCCCCGGAATATTTCGCGGGGCGGCACGTTTTCACGAAACGAGATCATCAACACGCTCATTGAATGACGAAAAGGAACGGGTCATGACGACACCACACCTCAGTCGGCGCTCTTTCATCGCCGCACTTGCTGGCGGCGCAGTCACGGCGGTCGCCGGATGCGTGCCGGATATGCCGGTGATCCAGCTGCCAGGGGCATCGGCGCAGCTTGGGTTTGGGCTCTGGGCGGGGGTGCCCGGCGCGAAATTCGGGGATCGGATTGATCGCACCGTCGGGGCGCGGCGGATTCAGGGGCCGCGCCGTTGGACCCATCCGGTGACAGGCCAGCGCATGACGATCTATGTGCGCACGAAACGTGAGAAATCCGGCACCAAGACCAGCTATTACACGCTGCGCCCGGATGGCACGGCCCTGGCGCGGGTGCTCGACAAGCGACCGGGCGCGGCCAACAGATATTTCACCGGTGACGGCTTTGTGCCGGTCGGCCCATGGAGCAGCGGCATGACCAAAAGCTACAAGATGGCGCAGCATATGGGCGGCAAGACAACGCGGTTCACGGTGACGATCCGAGTGACCAGAGTGTCCTTTACCTACAAAGGCCGTCCCGGTTCGATGGAATATATCTGGACCGAGCGGACCCAATCGGGGCGCAAGACCAAGCAGCTGCGTTATATCTACAGCCCCGGCATCGGATTGGCGGATGTTGACAACCTGATGAAATGAGGGCGCGCGCGACCGGGATCAGAGCAGATTGCGCCTGATCGGGGTCACATCGCCCCAGCCTTCGAGCCGGGGCCTCCACGCTGCTGCGGTGAGGTCCCGGGTCACGCCCGGGACGGGTGTGGTTTCGATCAGCGCATCACGCCCCGGAAAACTCCGGTCGCGCCCCTTGGCACTTGGAGGCCTAGCCGATGGCCACCAGTTCGATGGCAAAGGTCAGGTCCTTGCCTGCGAGCGGGTGGTTGGCATCCAGCACGACTTCGGTGTCGGAGACTTCGGCCACCGTTACCGGCAGCACCTGACCCTGCGGCGTCTGCATCTGCAACTGTGTGCCCGGATCAAGCGGGATTTCCGCCGGGATATCGGCGCGGGGCACGGCCTGCCGGGCATTGGGATCCGGCTGGCCATAGGCCATATCGGCGGGCACCTGAACGGTTTTCTTGTCACCCACGGTCATGCCGGGGATCGCGGCATCAAGGCCGGGGATGATCTGGCCCGAGCCTACGGTGAATTCCAGCGGATCGCGGCCCGCGCTCGAATCAAAGGTGGCACCATCGGCCAGCGTGCCGGTGTAATGAATGCGGACAGTATCGCCCGATTTGACCTGCGTCATGGGATTTCCAATCTGTTGTGAAGGGGGATGGGTTTGCAAGGCCACGCAAGGATTGCGCGGGTGCTTGAGACGACTACCTGTCAATTTAGGCAAGCTGATCCGGATTTGCAAACCGATGCCCAAACTCTGACGCGGCCGTGGTGTTCGGGGTCTTTCCCCCTCTGACGTTCCGTGACAGTCTGCGCGCAACGAACGAGGGGACACGATGCCGATTACCACCTGCATTTTTGATGCCTATGGCACGCTCTTTGACGTGGCCGCCGCCGCGCGCAATGCCGCGTCCGAGCCGGGACGCGAGGTTTTTGCCCGGCACTGGCCCGCGATTGCCGAGAAATGGCGGCTGAAACAGCTGCAATACACCTGGCTGCGCGCCGTGATGGGGCAACACACCGGGTTTTGGCAGGTCACACAGGACGGGCTGGATTGGGCGCTGGAGGCGGAGGGGCTGCAGGGCGACAGCGACTTGCGCGCGCGGCTTTTGCAGCTCTATTGGGAGCTTGAGGCCTATGCCGAAGTACCCGCCATGCTGGCCGCGCTGAAAGCGGCGGGGATGAAGACCGCCATTCTCTCGAACGGATCGCCGGATATGTTGCAAGGCGCAGTAGACTCTGCCGGGATTGGCGATGTGCTTGATGATGTGCTCTCGGTGGAGAGTGTGGGCATCTTCAAACCGGCGCGGGGGGTCTATGATCTGGTGGGGCAGCGGTTTGGCTCTGCGCCGGATGAGGTGCTTTTTGTATCGTCGAATGGCTGGGATGCGTCTGCGGCGGCAGGCTATGGGTTTACGACCGCTTGGGTCAACCGCGCGGGTGATCCGGTGGATCGCCTGCCCGCCACACCGCGCCACCAATTGCGCGACCTCACAGGCATCCCCGATCTGGTGCGCGGCTGATGGGGCGGTTTAGCACCTCGGACGGCGTGTCGCTCTATTACTCTGATGAGGGGGCGGGCGCGCCGATCCTGTGCCTTGCGGGGCTGACGCGCAACAGCGCCGATTTCAGCTTTGTCGCGCCGCATCTGGCGGGCTACCGCGTGATTTGCATGGATTATCGCGGGCGCGGGCAATCGGATCATGCGCCCGATTTCATGTCTTACAACATCCTGCGCGAAGGGCAGGATGCGATTGAACTGATGGACCATCTGGGGTTGGAGCGCGTGATACTGATCGGCACATCGCGCGGCGGGCTGATCGCCATGGCGCTGGCCTATGGGCAGCCTGCACGCCTGCGCGGTGTCGTGCTCAATGACATCGGGCCAGAGGTGGCCCCCATCGGGATCGAGCGGATCATGGATTACGTGGGCAATGAGCCGGCGCAGGCCGATCTGGAGCAGTGCGCCGCCGCGCTTGCCCATGTCCATGCCGCTGGCTTTCCCGGTGTGCCGCTTAGTCGCTGGCGGCAACAGGCAGAGTTCATGTTCTATGAGAAACCGGGCGGCGGGCTTGGCCTGCGCTATGACGCGCGGCTGCGCGATGCGCTGGTGGGGCAAGCGGGGGCGGGCGAAGCAGTGGACCTGTGGCAACTTTTCGACGCGCTGCGCGATATTCCCACCGCCGCGATCCGAGGGGCGAATTCCGACCTTCTGAGCCTTGAGACCTTTGAGAAAATGCAGGCGCGTCATCCCGCGCTGATCACCGCCACCGTGCCCGACCGGGGCCATGTGCCCTTTCTCGACGAACCGCAATCCCTCGGCGCAATACGCGCCCTATTGGACCTGACAAAATGACCGACATCACGATGATCCGCGCCGCTGCCACCCGTCTGGCGGGCCATGCAAGGCGCACGCCGCTGCTCTCTTCGCCCTTTCTGGACGAGATCGCGGGACGGCGCGTGTTCGTGAAACCCGAATGCCTGCAACATACCGGCAGTTTCAAGTATCGCGGCGCGCGCTCGGCTGTGTCGGCGCTGGATGAGGGCACCCGTGCGCGGGGCGTGATCGCCTTTTCCAGCGGCAACCATGCGCAGGGTGTGGCGCTGGCGGCGCGGCAGTTCGGGGTGCCCAGTGTCATCATCATGCCCGGCGACGCGCCGCGCATGAAAATCGACAACACCCGCGCGCTGGGGGCCGAGGTAGTGCTTTATGACCGTGCGACCGAAGATCGAGACGCCATCGGCGCGGCGCTGAGTTCTGAGCGCGGGCTGACCCTGATCAAACCCTTTGACGAGCCACAGGTGATCGCAGGCCAAGGCACCATCGGGCTGGAGATTGCCGAGGATGCGGCGGCCATGGGCATTACCCGCGCCGATGTGCTGGTTTGCTGCGGCGGTGGCGGTCTGACCTCGGGGATCGCCCTTTCGCTTGAGGCGGACGCGCCGGGGCTGCGCGCGCGCCCTTGTGAGCCGGAAGGCTTTGATGACGTCGCCCGTTCGCTGGCATCGGGCGAGATCAAGCGTAACGCCCGCACCGCGGGCAGTCTCTGCGATGCCATCATCACGCCGCAGCCGGGGAACATCACCTTTCCGATCATGCAGCGGCTGTGCGGTCCGGGATTGGTGGTGAGCGAGGATGAGGCGCTGCACGCGGTGGCGCTGGCCTTTTCCCGGCTTAAACTGGTGGCAGAACCGGGCGGTGCCGTGGCGCTGGCGGCCGCCCTTTTTCGGGCCGATCAGATCGAGGGCGAGGCGGTTTTCGTCACCATTTCTGGCGGCAATGTCGATGCGGATGTATTCTGCGATGCGCTGTCCCGCTTTGCTGTCTGACCTCTGATCATGGGCCAAACCTGAGCGGCGTCATACTGCGCCGGTATGGAAAACCGGACTTGAACTGACGCAAGGTAAGCTGCAACACTCACCCCAGAAGAACGCCATCATTCACTCCAAAAACATTTTAATGCCACGGACTTGTGGCACAGGAGGATACTATGGCTGTTTTAAATGCTCAGGCAATTTTTCTGATTGTCCTGTCGGCGCTAGGTTATTCGATCGCGACAATTGGACTGAAGATGGGGTCATCCACGATCAGCCTCGCGGCAATCGGCTTGGTTGCGCTTGGCTTTGGGGCGGCGGCACTGTGCGAAATCGAGATCCTGCGCCATGTTGATCTTGGGGTCGTCTATATCTCGATCATCGGTCTGGAAACACTGATCGTGCTCAGCTATGCGTGGTTCATTGGCGAGGCGCTTAGCGTGCGTCAGATCGGTGGTGCGACCATGGTGTTGGCGGGCCTTGCTGTGGTGTCGCACTGACAGGGGGGACCTGCCCCCGCGTCGCGCCCAAAGGACAAGGAGCGACGCGGATGATGTTTGATACAGGCGATGTGACCCTGCATTACCTCGACGAAGGCGACCCCGAGGGCGCGCCCATCGTCTTTGCCCATGCGCTTGGCACCGGCACGTTTCTCTGGGATGCGGTGGTGCCGCTGTTGCCGCCCGGCCTGCGGATCATCCGCTATGATGCGCGCGGGCATGGGCAATCCTCGACCCCGCCTGCCCCCTATTCCATGGGCGCGCTCATCCGCGATGCCGAGCGATTGCTGGATCACTTGCAGGTGCGTGAGGCGATGTTTGTCGGCCTTTCGATTGGCGGGATGGTGGCGCAGGGGCTGGCGGTAAAGCGCCCCGACCTCATTCGGGCGCTGGTGCTGTCCAATACCGGGGCCAAGATCGGCACGCCCACGCTTTGGGCCGAGCGGATCGCCACCGCACGCCGCGCGGGCGGCATGGCAGAGCTGGCGCGCGGATCGTGTGAACGGTGGTTCACGCGCAGCTATCTTAAGGAAAACAGGCACTTGCCATGGTTTGAGCGGCTTTGCCAGCATGATCCAGAGGGCTATGCCGGCTGTGCCGCTGCCATTTCCGGCACGGATTTCTACACGCCTACCTCTGGCCTGCGCCTGCCCACGCTGGGCATTGCGGGGGCCGAGGATGGCTCGACCCCGCCCGATCTTGTGCGCGAGACGGTGGACCTAATCCCCGGCTCAAAGTTCGAGCTGATGCGCCGCACCGGGCATGTGCCCCCGGTGGATCAGCCGCAAGAATACGCGCGGCTGCTGTCAGAGTTTCTGCGCGCCACGGGGCATATCGGCCACGCCTGATAGAAACCCGCTTGCGGTGACACGCGAATCCGGATCACTTGCGCCCAGCATTGGAAGGGAGGCCCCATGCAGACCATCACAGCCGCCGTATGCCATGAATTTGGCGCGCCTCTCGTGATCGAACCGGTGCATCTGCGCGCGCCCGAGGCGGGTGAGGTGCAGGTCGAGGTCAAGGCGGTGGCGATTTGCCACTCGGATATTTCCTATGCGATGGGGGGTTGGGGCGGCACCCTGCCCGCCGTTTATGGCCATGAGGCGGCGGGGATTGTGAGCGCGGTTGGCGCGGGTGTCTCCGGCTTTGCGTTGGGCGATCCGGTGGTTGTCACGCTCATTCGCGCCTGCGGGCACTGCGCGCCCTGCGCCACGGGCCGCCCAACGGGATGCGAGACGCCACAAGACGACGGGCACGGGCCGCTTTCGACGCTTTCGGGGGGGAGATTGCATCAGGCCATGGCCTGCGGGGCCTTTGCCACATCTGTTGTGGTGCATCACAGTCAGATCGTGAAAATCCCGCATGGGATCGACATGGCGGCGGCCAGCCTATTGGCCTGCGGGGTGATTACCGGCGTGGGGGCCGTGATCAATGCGGCCAATCTGCGCGCAGGGCAGGATGTGGTGGTGATTGGGGCAGGCGGTGTCGGCCTTAACGCCATTCAGGGCGCACGCATCGCGGGCGCGCGGCGGATCGTGGCGGTGGACATGACCGAGGACAAGCTGGCCGCCGCCCGTGAATTCGGCGCGACCGATGGTGTCTTGGCGACCGAGGAAAAGCCGTGGCGCAGCGCCAAGGCGGCGATGGGACGTGGGGCCGATGCGGTGCTTGTCACCGTGGGCGCGGCCAAGGCCTATGATCTGGCGCCGCGCTATCTGGCCGGGGGTGGAAAGGTGATCATGGTCGGCATGCCCCATACGGGTGCCGCCTCAAGCTATGAAGCCGCGAGTTTCGCTGCGATGGGACAATCCATGGTCGGCTCCAAGATGGGCGAGGCGGTCATTCGCCGCGATATTCCGTGGATGGTCGATCTTTATGGTCAAGGGCGGCTCAAGCTGGACGAGCTGATTTCCCGGCGCTGGCGGTTTGACCAGATCAACGAGGCCATCGCCGATACAAAATCCGGGTCGGCCCGGCGTAATGTGATTGTGTTTGAATGACAGCCTTTCATCTGGCCGCAAATGCCGCGTGCCCCGCTCTTGCGTTTTAACAGGACACAGCCATGAAGCTCAGAGACCTCGATATCATCGTGACCGCACCACCCGCGCCCGGCTGGGGTGGGCGCTATTGGATTTTGGTCAAGCTGACCACGGATGACGGGATCACCGGCTGGGGCGAATGCTATGCCGCGAGCGTCGGGCCTGAGGCCATGCGCGCGGTGATCGAGGATGTGTTTGCCCGCCATATGGAAGGCGAGAACCCCGAGAATATCGAGCTGATGTTCCGCCGCGTCTATTCCTCGGGCTTTACCCAACGCCCGGACCTGACGGCCATCGGGGCCTTTTCGGGGCTGGAGATTGCCTGTTGGGATATTCTGGGCAAGGCGAGGGGGCGGCCTGTCTGGGCGCTTTTGGGCGGCAAGATGAACCCGCGCATTCGCGCCTATACCTATCTTTATCCCCTGCCCCATCATCCGATCACACCATTCTGGACCTCGGCCGATATGGCCGCCGAAAGTGCGGCGGATTGCGTGGCGCGCGGTTATACGGCAGTCAAGTTCGATCCCGCAGGCCCCTATACGCTGCGCGGCGGGCATATGCCTGCGATGACGGATATATCCCTGTCGGTCGAGTTTTGCCGCAAAATCCGGGCGGCGGTGGGCGACAAGGCCGATCTGCTTTTTGGCACCCATGGGCAATTCACGACCGCAGGCGCGATCCGTCTGGGCCAAGCCATCGAGCCTTATTCGCCGCTCTGGTATGAAGAGCCGGTGCCGCCCGACAATGTGGGTGCAATGGCACAGGTGGCGCGCGCGGTGCGCATCCCCGTGGCGACAGGCGAGCGTTTGACCACCAAGGCCGAGTTTGCGCCTGTGCTGCGCGAGGGCGCGGCGGCGATCCTGCAACCGGCCTTGGGCCGTGCAGGCGGCATCTGGGAGATGAAGAAAGTGGCCGCCATGGCCGAGGTCTATAACGCGCAAATGGCACCGCATCTTTATGCCGGGCCGGTGGAATGGGCGGCGAATGTGCATTTTGCCGCGTCCATTCCCAATATCCTGATGTGCGAGAGCATCGAAACCCCGTTCCATGATGCGCTGATCAAGGGCGGCATCCGGGTTGAAGGTGGTTATATCACCCCGCCAGAGGCCCCCGGTCTGGGGATCGAGGTGGATGAGGCGCTGGCGCGCGCCAACCCCTATCACGGCACCGGCCTGCATCTGGAGATGCAGGAAGCCCCCTGCGACTATACCAACGGCAACAGCTTTGCCGGGGGGGCGCCGCACGAAGAGGGCTGACGCTCAGCCCCCCACCTTATCGCCACGTTGCAGGCGCACCGGGATTTCGCGGGCGAGTTTGAGCAGATAGGCCATATAAGGCTTGTCTGCGTCATCGTCGCGGATGGCGGCATAGAGGCGTTTGGTCTTGCCTGTGGCTGTGAGGGGGCGGGTCACGTAATCCGTGCTGGTCTTGACCTCGCGCACCACCCAATCGGGCAGCACGGCGACACCGCGATTGGAGGCGACCAGAAGCAGGATCACGGCGGTCAGTTCGACCTGTCGGATGCTTTTGGGTTCGACCTTGGCCGGGGTCAGCAATTCGGTAAAGACATCAAGCCGCGAGCGGTCCACCGGATAGGTGATCAGCACCTCATCGCGAAAGTCAGCCGCCTCGACATAGGGTTTCTGCGCCAAAGGATGCTGGCTTGAGGCGACAAAGACCGGCTCGTAATCAAAGAGCGGTTTGAAGCTGATTCCCGGCAGATCCTCGGGGTCGGAGGAGACCACCAAATCCACCTCTTCCTTTTGCAGGGCGGGCAGCGCGTCAAAGGCCAGACCGGGGCGAATATCAACATCGACCTCGCCCCAGGTTTTGCGAAAGCGTTCCAGCACAGGGAAAAGCCATTCGAAACAGGCGTGGCATTCAATCGCGATATGCAGGCGGCCCGCGCTGCCCTCGCGCAGGCCTTCGAATTCCTGTTCCAATGCTTCGATCTCGGGCAGGATTTTTTCGGCCAGCCGCAGCAGGCGCTGACCGGCAGCAGACAGGCGTAAGGGTTTGGAACGTCTCACAAAAAGCTCGACCCCGGTCTGATCCTCAAGCCCCTTGATCTGATGGCTGAGGGCGGATTGGGTGATGTGCAACAGGTCCGCCGCACGTGCCAAACCGCCGGCCTGATGAATGGCACGGATCGTTTTCAGGTGCCGGAACTCGATATGCATTATTAGTGAACCTCATTCAAACCATGAATTTAATGAAGTTGTCTCACATTGCTGCACCTGCAACAAGAGGACAACAGATTTCACTCCTGCACGGGATGACCCAAGATGACAACGCCGCGTATCTCTTTTGAATTTTTCCCGCCCAAGACGCTTGAGGCCTCGTTTCGCCTGTGGGAGACGATCCACGCGCTTGCGCCGCTCGACCCACGGTTTGTGTCCGTGACCTATGGCGCGGGCGGCACCACCCGCGAATTGACCCGCGAGGCGGTGGGCACCTTGCACAAGGCCACCGGCCTGAATGTGGCGGCGCACCTGACCTGCGTCGATGCCAGCCGCGCCGAGACGCTGGAGATTGCCGACCAATTCGCCGCAGCTGGCGTGTCTGAGATTGTCGCCCTGCGCGGCGACCCGCCCAAGGGATCGAACGGGTTTGTTCAGCACCCGGATGGGTTCGCCAATAGCTGCGAGCTGATTTCCGCACTGGCCGATACCGGCAAGTTCACCATCCGTGTTGGTGCCTACCCCGAGAAGCACCCCGAAGCGGCCGATCAACGCGCCGATATCGACTGGCTCAAGCGCAAGATTGACGCGGGCGCATCCGAGGCGATCACGCAGTTCTTCTTTGAGGCAGAGACCTTTTTCCGCTTCCGCGATGCCTGTGCGGCGGCAGGGATCAACGCGCCGATCATCCCCGGCATTCTGCCGATTGAAAACTGGGTCGGCGCGCGCAAATTCGCACTGTCCTGCGGCACGCAGGTTCCTGCGTGGCTGGATGAGGCGTTTGACAAGGCCATTCGCGACAACCGGCATGACCTGCTGGCAACCGCACTGGCCACGGAACTGTGCAGTGACCTGCTGGATGGTGGGGTCGAAGACCTGCATTTCTACACGCTCAATCGCCCGGAACTGACGCGCGATGTGTGCCATGCCTTGGGTGTCACACCCAAAGTGACGCTGCGCGACGTCGCCTGAGCGCTTGCCGAGACAGTCGGCCCCGCCTACCCTGCACCCCGCAGGGACAGGAGGGGCCGATATGCCGTCATACCACGCCACATCGCTGGACGAATTGCCGGACCTCGCGGCCATTTTGGCCCGAACGGGGCTGGGGTTCATCGAGGATATGATCGCAGGCCGCTTGCCCTGCCCGCCGATTGGGGCGACGCTGGGCTTTCGGCCGATTGAGGCGCGGCAGGGTCATGTGGTGTTCGAGGGGGCAGCACAGTTTGACGCCACCAACCCGATGCGCGGCGTGCATGGTGGCTGGTATGGGGCCATTCTTGACAGTTGCATGGGCTGCGCGGTGATGACGGCGCTCGAGCGTGGCGAGACCTACACAACCCTGGAATACAAGGTGAATATCACCCGCGCCCTGCCGCTTGATGTGCCGGTTCAGGCGATTGGCTCGCTTGAACACAAGGGCCGCTCGACCGCCGTGGCGCGCGGCGAATTGCGCGGGCTGAGCGACGGGCGGCTCTATGCCACCGGATCGACCACCTGTTTGGTGATGCGTCCCGACGGCGCATAGATGCTCCGGGCGCAGCACCCCCTTGCGCAGCGCCCTGCCCGCGCGTAAACCGCGCCCGATACTTCGGCTCAGGACTGCACCCATGCCCGTTCTCGTGATGAAATTCGGCGGCACATCGGTCGCCAATATCGACCGCATCCGCCGCGCCGCCAAGCGTGTGGGCCTTGAGGTGGCCAAGGGCTATGACGTGATCGTCATCGTCTCGGCCATGTCGGGCAAGACCAACGAACTGGTTGGCTGGGTCAATGAAATCGCGCCCTTACATGATGCGCGCGAATATGACGCCGTGGTCAGCGCGGGCGAGAATGTGACGGCGGGGCTGATGGCGCTTACGTTGCAGGAAATGGACATCCCGGCGCGCAGTTGGCAGGGCTGGCAGGTGCCGCTCAAGACCAATTCTGCGCATTCTGCCGCCCGGATCGAGGAAATCCCAACCGAGAACATCAATGGCCGCTTTGCCCAAGGCATGCGCGTGGCCGTTGTGGCGGGCTTTCAAGGGGTTTCGCCCGAGGGCCGCATCACCACGCTGGGCCGTGGCGGATCGGACACCACCGCCGTGGCCTTTGCCGCCGCCTTTGATGCGGAACGCTGCGATATCTACACCGATGTGGACGGGGTCTATACCACCGATCCGCGCATCACCTCCAAGGCGCGCAAGCTTGATAAGATCGCGTTTGAGGAAATGTTGGAACTGGCCTCGCTGGGGGCCAAGGTGCTGCAAACCCGTTCCGTGGAACTGGCGATGCGGTATAATGTGAAACTGCGGGTGCTCAGCAGTTTCGAGGAACCATCTGATGAGGCCGGCACGCTGGTCTGCGCCGAGGAGGAAATCATGGAATCAAAGGTTGTCAGCGGCATCGCCTATTCCCGCGACGAGGCGAAAATGACCCTCATTTCGGTGGCGGACCGCCCCGGCATCGCGGCCGCCATCTTTGGGCCCCTGTCCGAGGCGGGCGTGAATGTCGATATGATCATCCAGAATATCGCCGAAGAAGGCCGCACGGATATGACCTTTTCGTGCCCCACGGATCAGGTGATCCGCGCCGAGAAGGCGCTACGCGAGGCCAAGGAACGCGGCGACATCAACTATCACGACCTTGTGGCCGATACCAATGTGGCCAAGATTTCGGCAGTGGGCATCGGCATGCGCAGCCAATCGGGTGTTGCCGCCAAGATGTTCAAGACGCTGAGCGATGAAGGAATCAACATCAAGGTGATTGCAACCTCCGAGATCAAGATTTCCGTGCTGATCGACCGGAAATACATGGAACTCGCGGTGCAGGCACTGCATGATGCGTTCGAGTTGGACAAAGCGGCCTGACCCGGCCACAGCATCCCTGCCGCCGGGTCTGGCCAATCCCTGAATCTGCTTGGGGGGATCGCCACCCATGAGCGAACATTTCAAGACCGACAGCCGCCAGATGCTGGGCCGACTGCGTGCCATCATGGCCGAGGATGCGGGCGGGCAGACGCGGCTTGACCAGATTACCCGCCTCATCGCCGAGGAAATGCGGATCGAGGTGTGCTCGATCTATCTGTTCCGTGACGAGGACACGCTGGAGCTGTGCGCGACAGAGGGTCTCAAGGCCGAGGCCGTGCACCAGACCCGGATGCGTATGGGCGAGGGTCTGGTGGGCCGTGTGGCGCGCACCGGCGAGGTGATCAACACCGACAATGCCCCGGCAGAGCCCGGATTTCGCTACATGCCAGAGACCGGCGAAGAGGCCTATTCGTCGTTTTTGGGTGTGCCGATCCAGCGGCTTGGCGAAAAGCTGGGCGTTCTGGTTGTGCAATCGAAACAGGCGCGGCTGTTCTCAGACGAAGAAATCTACGCGGTCGAGGTGGTGGCCATGGTTCTGGCCGAAATGGCCGAACTGGGCGCTTTTGTGGGCGAAGGGGCCGCCATGTCGGCGCGCCACCAGCAAGCGGTGCTGTTTCGCGGTGCCAGCGCGCAGGAAGGCACGGCGCAGGGCCGGGTCTGGCTGCACGAGCCGCGCGTGGTTGTGACCAATCCCATCGCCGATGATCCGGTGCGTGAATTGACACGGCTGAACGAGGCGGTTGAGGCGCTGCGCGTGGGCGTGGACCGCATGCTGAATTCGGCCAATGGCGGCGACAAGGATCAGACCGAAATTCTGGAAGCCTATCGCATGTTCGCCAACTCCAAAGGCTGGATGCGCCGGATGGAGGCCAATATCGACAGCGGTCTTTCAGCAGAGGCTGCGGTGGAAAAGGAGCAATCCGCCGCCCGCGCGCGCATGGGCCAGGTGACGGATGCCTATCTGCGCGAGCGCCTGCATGATCTTGATGACCTCTCGAACCGGCTGTTGCGGATCCTGACCGGGCAGGGCAACGAGACTGGCGCGGACATGCCCGCCGATCCCATTCTGATCGCCCGCAACATCGGCCCCGCAGAGTTGCTCGATTATGGCCGCACCCTGAAGGGAATCGTGCTGGAGGAGGGATCGGTCGGGTCTCATGCCGCGATTGTGGCGCGGGCGTTGGCGATTCCGCTGGTGATCCATGCCAATCGCATCACGACCGAGGCCCTGAACGGCGATCCGATCCTTGTCGATGGTGATCAGGGCATCGTGCATCTGCGCCCCGACGATACGGTCGTGTCGGCCTTTCGCGACAAGATGGCGATGCAGGCCGAGGCGCAGCAGCGCTATGCCTCGATCCGTGACAAACCCGCCGAAACGCTCTGCGGTCAGCGCATCAAGCTCAAGATGAACGCGGGGCTTATGGCCGACCTGCCCAGCCTTGTCGGCTCGGGGGCAGAGGGGGTGGGGCTGTTTCGCACCGAATTGCAGTTCCTGATCCGCAACCACATGCCCAAACGGGCCGAATTATCAGAGCTTTATGCGCGGGTGATGGATGCCGCCGGGGAGCAGCGCGTGGTGTTCCGCACGCTTGATATCGGTTCGGACAAGGTGCTGCCCTATATGAAGCCCAATGACGAACCCAACCCGGCGATGGGCTGGCGCGCGATCCGGGTGGGGTTGGACAAGCCGGGGGTGATGCGGATGCAGCTTCAGGCGCTCATTCGCGCCGCCAAGGGGCGACCGCTGACCATCATGTTCCCCTTTGTGGCACAACGCGACGAGTTCACCGCCGCCCGCGCCGAGATGGACAAGGCCCTAGAGCGCGAGCGTATTCTGGGCCATCCGATCCCTGCGCAGATCGAAGTGGGCGCGATGCTGGAAACCCCATCGCTGGCTTTTGCGCCGGATGACTTTTATTCAGAGGTGGATTTCATCTCGGTGGGTGGCAATGACCTCAAGCAGTTTTTCTTTGCCGCTGATCGTGAAAACGAGCGCGTGCGCCGTCGTTATGACACGCTCAACATCAGCTTTCTCAATTTCCTTGAGGGGATTGTCTATCGGTGTGCCACGCTTGGAACGCCGCTGAGTTTCTGTGGCGAAGATGCGGGCCGCCCGATCGAGGCCGCGTGCCTTGCCGCCATCGGGTTTCGCACGCTCTCGATGCGCCCCGCCTCTATCGGCCCGGTCAAGAGCCTGTTGCGGCGGATCGACCTTGGACAGTTGCGCGAGCTGATCCATGCAGAGCGCGCGCGCGGTGCGCAGACCGTGCGCCCGGCGGTGATGGATTATCTGCGCGACCAGATGTGAGGCGCGCACGGCCCTAGTGACCACCCCCCCCGGCCAGGCCCACACCCGACACCAGCGATCCCCAGACCTTGATGCGCAGCCCCACCGCCTTGACCACGCCGGTGGCTGCGATCACATGGCCGAAAAAGCCGGGCAGATTGCTGGTATAGGTCTGAATCATGCAGCCGCTGCCATCGAGCATGATCTTTTCATGCTCGGGATGCGCCAGTTCAAAATAAACAAGGATCGACCCGCGCCGCAGCATTTCGGCGGGGTCCATCAGGCGACCACCGGGCACGATCTGCCCCGTGGAGATGGCCGGTTGCACCGAGACCACGCGCGCCGGAAGGACCGCATCGCGAAATGACAGGCTTATATTGCTGTCGCAGGCGATTTCGGCGGGCATGCCCTCGTAGATCGTGCTGTTGGCAACCTGAGAAAATCCCGCAACGGTGCGCACGGGCGTGCCTTGTGGCCGGTCGGGGATGATCACCATGGCCGGGCTGAGGATCAGGGTCGAGGCGGGGCTGCCCAAGCTCATGGCAAGCTGGGTGACAACACCGCCCGTATAGGCATGCACCTCGGTTTGCGCCAAGGCGACTTGCGCGCTGTGCAGGGCGGCTTCGGCAGCGCGGCGTTGCGCGGGAAGGGTTTGGGAAATATCCGTCTGAGCCAAGGCAACCTGCGCCTCTGCTGCGGCAACCCCAGCCTCGGCAATCGCGACCGAGGATTCCAATTGGCGCACGGCATCGCGCGTGCCGACGTTGCGGGTGACAAGCGTCAGCGCGTTATCGAGATCGACGCGCAGCTTGTCGAGCGACGCCTCTGCCTCGGCAACAGAGGCTTGGGCGACCTTGAGCGTCTCGGCGGCCTTGGTCTCGGCCGCGCTGATCTTGGCGAATTCCGCCTCTGCCTGTTCCAGGGCGGCGCGTTGAGCCCGGTCATCGACTTGGAACAAAAGATCGCCCGCTTCGACCCGTTGGCCATTGATGACGTTGATCGCCGTCACAGGCCCGCTGGCCTGTGACACCACGGAAATGGTGCGGAACGGCACGATGCCCGAATAGGATTTGGGGTGGAAATAAAAGATGAGGAGGAAGAGCAAGAAGGCCAGCACCGCCCAGATCAGAACCGCTGTGCGCATGTTCCAGACGGTCATCGCCTCGCCGCGACGCTTGAGCTGGAAATACCGGATAATGACCGGGAAAGAGGTCAGAAGCAGCTCAATCACGTTGGGTGTCTCCTGTCGGCTTGGCCGTATCTTCGGGCGTCTGTGCGCCTGCGCCCCACAGGTTGAAGCGCGCCAAATCGGCCATGAGCGCAATCAGGATGGCACTGATCGGCAACAGGATATTGAAATGCCCGAGCGGAAACAGCTCGTAAAGCAGAGCGACGGTGAGCATCGTCGGGATCGTCTTGGCCAGCGGCGTGCCGTGCGATTGATGTTCGGCCCAGCGATCAAAGGCCGCGTAGAGCGTGACGAGCACATAGATCACCGCGATAAGCAGCCCCAAGGACACCCATGCCAGCGTGTCGCCCTCTCCCGGCGCGGCGAACCATCCCGGAAGCGCAGCGCCGTGTTCCTCTGTAGTTGCCATAGCTGAAATCCATCACGATCAATCGCCATCAGCCTATGGGTTATAGCTGCAATATCAAGGAAATTATGTGCTGCATCCGCCGTGCTGATGCAGGGGCGGACAGATCGGATCAGCTGGCGCGGCCCGGTGTGCTTTGGGCCATTGCACGAAACTCGGCGCATAACGCGGAATGGTCGCGACCGGCGTCAATCGCCAGCCGACGGAGCCCGAAATGCACCTGCGCCATATCCTGATAATAGCGGGTGTAGGCATAATTGGTCGCCGCCCCTGCTGCGGCCCCCAAAATCGGCACGGTCTGCGCCGCCAGCTTTTGGCCCAAGACCGCCGCCAGACGCGGGGCCACCCGCGCGATAAGCGCGTTGAGCCCGGGGCCGGTGACAGTCATCCGACTGCCCAGAAAGCCCAGATTGGCCCCATCGTCGCGCTCGAGCGGCCCTGCCGCGCCGAACACCTGCACCGAATCGAACCGCACAGCGGGTTCGGATGGGTCAAACCCGTATTCCACCGCCACATCCTGAATGGCGCGCAAGAGCACGGTAACCGTGATCGGCAGTTCGGCCAGCGCTGTGGGCAGGCCGCCGATGCCGCCCACCGCCCCCATTGAGGTGGTCAGCGCCCGCGCCATCCAGCCCGGCTGATCGCCCACAACCCCGCGCGAGCGATGCGCCATTTCGGCGGCGCGGCGCAGCGCCTCTTCGGTGGTTTCATTGAGCCGCGCGCGCAAACTGGGCGGCAAGCGATCCAGCAACCCCTCGGCGCGCCCACCCACAAGGTTGAGCAGATCAATCACCCCGTTGCCCGCCTGCGCATTGCGCGCCACCAGCGCGCGCAAGCGCCGCTCGGTTTCGGTCTCGTCAATCGGTCGGCCCAAAAGCTCCATCCGCGTGTCCCACCACAAGTTCCAAGCCAAGGCTCACCCGGCACAACTGGCCACGGCAGAGCCTGAATTCAAGCGTCGCGCATCACTTTGCCAGCCACATCCTCCCACGCGCCGGGGCGCAGTTCCAGCCCCAGCACACGCTCTGGGTTGGTGGGGGGCGGCATTTCCACGGCGGTCAGCTTGGTAAATCCAAAGCGGCTATAGTAGGGCGCGTCGCCCACCAAGATCACCCGCTCCCAGCCGAGCGCCGCTGCGCGCTCCAGACTGTCGCGCATGAGCAGCGCGCCCAGCCCCTCGCCCTGATGGGTGGGATGTACGGCAACAGGCCCCAGCAAAAGCGCGCGCGCCGTGCCGATCCGAACAGGCCAATAGCGGATTGCCCCGGCCAAAATCCTGTCATGATCGCGCACCACAAGGCACAGATCGCGCACGGGGGACACATCATCACGCAGCCGGTAAGACGACAGTGCCTCGCGCCCCGGCGCGAAACACAGGTCATATAGGGCCTCAACCTCCCAGTAATCAACGGGTTTCTCCGTCTCGAGGGTGAACATGCCGCGCGTTGCCCTTGCCAAAAATCGACTGGCCATGCGCGTAGCACGACGTTACGACAGGCACAAACCCGATGACCAAGGAGAGGCGGATGTTTTACCGACCCGAAGAGGGCCATGGCCTGCCCCATAACCCGTTCAACGCCATCGTGACACCGCGTCCGATTGGCTGGATTTCGACCCGTGGGGCCGATGGGCAGGACAATCTGGCCCCCTATTCGTTTTTCAATGCGGTCGCCTATGTGCCGCCACAGGTGATGTTCGCCTCGACCAGCGCCAAGCCGGATCGCGGCGATACCAAGGACAGCGTCGCTAATATCCGCGAGACAGGCGTCTTTTGCGTCAATATCGTCAGCGAAGCATTGCGTGATGCCATGAACCAGACCTCTGGCGCGTGGGGCCGTGAGGTGGATGAATTCACCGATGCCGGGTTGGACAAGGCGACCTGCGAAACCATCGCCTGTTCCCGCGTGGCGGCAAGCCCGGCCAGTCTGGAATGCAAGCTGACGCAGATTGTGCAACTGCCCGGCGAGGCGAATTTCGTGGTCTTTGGCGAGGTGATCGGCGTGCATATGCGCGACGACTGCATGGTCGAGGGCCGGTTTGACGTGACCCGGTTCAATCCGCTGACCCGGCTTGGGTATCAGGATTATTCGGTGATCCGCGAGACTTTCAGTTTGAAGCGACCGGGGGAGTAAGCCGCGCGGGCGTGATTGGGGTGAATGTTACGCTACCCCGCTGAAATCGCCGTGCCCAGTTTTGCCGCGCGCCGCCCCATGCTCTCGCGGCCCAGCGTGCGGCAGAGGATCAGCACCGGGATCAGTCCGAACGCCACCAGCACCAGCGATGGCACCGCCGCCTCTGACAACCGCTCATCGGCGGCGAGGCGGTGCGCCTGAACCGCCAGCGTCTGAAAATCAAAGGGGTGCAGGATCAGGGTGGCGGGCAATTCCTTCATCACATCGACAAAGACGATCAAAAGCGCGGTCAGAACCGAGGTGCGCGCCACCGGCAGATGCACCCGTGTCAGCAGTTTTGGCCCCGGCTGCCCCAAAGAGCGGCCAATCGCATCAAGATGCCCCGGCACCGTCGCCATGCCACTGTCATAGGCGTTGAGCGCCGCCGCCATGAACCGCACCATATAGGCCATGATCATGAGCCAGATTGATCCGGTGATCAAAAGCCCGGTGCGGATGCCGAATGTCTCTTGCATGAAGGCGTCGATGGCGTTGTCCAGCCCCGCCATCGGCACCATGAGGCCAACGGCAATGACGCCACCGGGCACGGCGTAGCCCAGACCTGCCCCCATCACCAGCCAGCGCGCGCTGCGCCCCGGACGGGTGCGGGCGCGAAACCCCACGAGGATTGCCCCCACCACCGTCAGCACTGCCGCGACACTGGCCAAGAGCACCGAATTGGTCATGAACCCGAGATAGCGCGCCGAAAGGATATTTTGCCCCGAGCCGATGGCCATTTCCCCCAGCATGATCACCGGAATGATGAAGCCAAACAGCACCGGCAGAAAACAGAGCGTAAAGGCCCCCCAACCCGCCGCACCGCGCAACTGCGGGCGTTCCATCGTCTCGAACCGTGCGCCGCGCCCGGCGGTGCGCGACCGCCCCCGGCTTGCCCGCTCTAACCCGGCCAAGAGCAGCGCGAAACTGAGCAGGCACAGCGCCAGTTGCGCCGCCGCCGCCCGGTCGCCAAGGCTGAACCACGCCTGATAGATGCCGGTGGCAAAGGTCTGGACGTTGAAAAACGCCACGGTGCCGAAATCGGCGATCGTCTCCATAACCGCAAGAAGTGCCCCGCCCGCAATCGCCGGGCGCGCCATCGGCAGGGCCACCCGCCAGAAGGCCTGCATCGGCGAACGCCCCAGCGTGCGCGCCACAAGGAACGCATTGCCCGATTGCTGCCGAAACGAGGCCCGCGCGAGAAGGTAGACATAAGGATAGAGCACGATTGTCAGCATCAGGGCCGCCCCGCCAAGGCTGCGCACCTCTGGAAACCAGTAATCGCGCGGCCCCCAACCCGTGATCGCGCGCAAGGCGGTTTGCACCGGGCCGGGATGGTCCAGAAAATGCGTATAGGCATAGGCCATGACATAGGCCGGAAACGCCAGCGGCAGCGCCAGCGCCACCTCTAAAAGCCGCGCACCGGGAAAGCGGTAGACCGTCACCAGCCAAGCCGTAACCGATCCGATCACCGCCGTGCTGACGCCGACGATGGCGACCAGCGTCAGGGTCGTCGCGGTATAACGCGGCAAGACAGAGGACAGCACATCGCGCCAGGTCTGCAAATCGCCCGCGAAGGCCGCGAGCGCCGCCGCAAGGATAGGCGCCACGCAGAGCACGACGACGACCCAGGCAAGGCGGTGCAAAAGGGTTTCGCTCATGGGCCAAACGCTCCGGTATAATCCGACGGTTTTGATCAGTATTCCGGGGCGGCAGGCGGGTCAAGCCGATGAGGCGATTACGCCCCCGACACGCCCGCCTCGGCAAAGGTGGCCATACCAGAATGACAGGCGAGCGCCGCTTGCACGATACCCATCGCCAGAACCCCGCCCGAGCCCTCGCCCAGACGCAGGCCCAGCGCCAAAAGCGGCTCTTTGCCCAATGCGTGCAAGAGGCGTGGATGACCCGGCTCGGCGCTGACATGCCCGGCTATGGCGTGATCAAGCGCGCCGGGGCATTCCGCGTGCAGACAGGCGGCGGCGGCGGTGCAGATAAAGCCATCGAGCACGACCGGAACACGCAGCTGCCGCGCCCGCGCCATGGCCCCGGCCATCGCCACCAATTCGCGCCCGCCCAAGCGGCGCAAAACCTCTAGCCCCCCTGCCCCAGAGGCGGCGTTGACCGTGACCGCCCGCGCCACGATCTGTGCCTTGTGCGCCAGTGCCGCATCGGCCAGCCCGGTGCCGCGCCCCGTCCATCCCTCGGCCCCGCCGCCAAAGAGCGCCAGCGCAATCGCCGCCGCAGAGGTGGTGTTGCCGATGCCCATCTCGCCCACAACCAAAAGGTCTGTAGCCGGGTCCACCGCATCCCAGCCGATGTTGAGCGCGCGCAGCATGTCGTCTTCGGACATGGCCGGGCCAAGGCTGATATCGCCCGTGGGCCGATCCAGATCGAGCGCGACCACATCCATCCGCGCGCCCACTTGCGCCGCCAATTGATTGACCGCCGCCCCGCCCGCCCGAAAATTCGCCACCATCTGCGCAGTGACAGCCGCAGGAAAGGCGGAAATGCCCTGCGCCACCACCCCATGATTGCCTGCAAAGACGATCACTTGCGGTGCTGTCACCCGCGCCCGTGCGTTGCCGCGCCAGCCGCAATACCATTGCGCCAGATCTTCAAGCCGCCCCAGCGCGCCGGGGGGTTTGGTGAGGTCTGCGTCGCGGGCTTGCGCCGCTTGCGTCGCCGCCGCATCGGTGCCGGGGGCCGCGCGCAAGAGGGCTGCGAAATCCGAAAGCGAAGAGAAAGGAGACGGCATGCAAAGCCTCATTGATTGTGCTGCGCCCATTCTGTATCGCAGGCAAAGCCCCCGCCCCAGACGAAAAAGGGCACGCCCATGGCAGAAAACGACAAGGCGTTGATCCGCCTCAGAGATATGCCGCTGGCGCTGAGCCTGCTCAGTCGCTTGGCCGTGCCGTTGCGGCGGTTTGATCGCGGCGCGCGGGCGGCTTGGGCCTATCCGTTGGCGGGGCTGGTGCTGGGCGGTATGGCGGCCTTGGGTGGGATCGCCGCCCTGGCACTCGGGCTGCCCACGCCGGTTGCGGCGCTTGTGAGCCTGAGCCTACAGGTGGTTCTGACCGGGGCCATGCACGAAGACGGGTTGGCAGATACTGCCGATGGTCTTTGGGGGGGATGGACGCCGGCGCGGCGGCTCGAGATTATGAAAGACAGCCATATCGGCAGCTACGGGGTCATTGCGCTGATCCTGTCACTGGGCGCGCGCGGTGTGGCGCTCTGGCTGCTTTTTGAGGTCAGTCCGGCACTGGCGACCTCTGCCATTCTGGCCGCCGCCCTGCTGTCACGCGCGATGATGCCTTTGGTCATGTGTGCCCTGCCCCATGCCCGCGCCAGCGGGTTGTCGCAGGCGCAGGGGCGCGCGCCGCGGGCGACGGCGACGGTTGGGCTGGCCCTTGCGGTGGGTCTGGCGCTTGTTCTTGTCGGTGCGGCAGGGCTGAACGCGCTGGTTGCGGCGGCCGTTGCCACCTGCGCCCTTGGCCTGATTGCCCGCGCCAAAATCGGGGGGCAAACCGGCGACATCCTTGGGGCCACGCAACAACTGGCGGAAATCGCGGTGTTGTTCAGCCTTTTGATGTGAGCCATGAAAAAAGCCGCGCCAGAGGACGCGGCCTTTTCCTAACATTCGGGGTTGGGATCACGCCGCGCGCGACACCAGCACCTCATCCACCTTGCGGGCGGCCAGAACTTCATCGCCACCCGACACGGCGGCCACTTCGCGCGTCAAACGCTCGAGTGCGGCCTCATAGAGTTGACGCTCGGAATAGCTCTGCTCGCGCTGATCGTCCGAGCGGTGCAGGTCGCGCACCACCTCGGCAATGGCAATCAGATCGCCAGAGTTGATCTTTTGCTCGTATTCCTGCGCCCGACGCGACCACATGGCACGTTTGACCTTGGCCTTGCCCTTGAGCGTGCTCATTGCCTTGGACACGACATCGGGGCTGGACAGGCCACGCATCCCAATCTCGGTGGCCTTGTTGGTGGGCACACGCAGGGTCATCTTATCCTTTTCAAAGGAGATCACGAACAGTTCCAGCGTGATGCCGGCGATTTCCTGCTCTTCGATCGAAACGATCTGGCCCACGCCATGGGCGGGGTATACAACGTAATCATCAGGGCGAAATTCGGACTTTTTGGTCTTCGACATTCAGGTCTTCCTCGCAGGGCTGCCAGCTCGGACGCACAAAAACACATGCCAAGGGCCAATGCGGTCCACGGAATATGTGTATCTGTCGCATAGAAATCCACCCCCGGGCAGCAACGCGGGTGAATGGATATCAGGTACATTTGATCTTGTCATGAAACTGTATCACAAAAAACCGCCCAATGAAAGGGCGGTGTTCTGTACGGGCATATTCGCCCCTGCAAATCAACGGCTTATCAGGTTCACAATGTCACGCGCGGCGCTGTTTCACCGGCGAATGCCGCGAATCGGGTCTCAGCCGCCCAGTCCGGGGGCCTCGGAAAAGTATTTCTCAAGCTTGCCCGCCTCGCCGTCGCGCTCTTCGGCCTCGGGCAGCGGATCTTTCTTGGTGATGATCACCGGCCACATTTCCGCATATTTGCGGTTGAACTCGACCCATTTTTCCATGTCCGGCTCGGTATCCGGGCGGATCGCATCGGCGGGGCATTCCGGTTCGCAGACGCCACAGTCGATACATTCATCGGGATGAATGACCAGCATGTTCTCGCCTTCGTAAAAGCAGTCGACAGGACAGACCTCGACACAGTCGGTATATTTGCAGGCGATACAGGCGTCGTTCACGATATAGGTCATGGCCGTCTCTCATTCTTGCCGAATTGCGCCTCACCTAATCCAGTGGGCGGGATCAATCAAGCGGTCCTGGTTCATTGAGATCGAGTTTGCGGCGGTCGCGCTTGGTCGGGCGCCCTTTTCCCTCATATTTGGGCGCGGGCGGAACGCTGTCCTGCGTCACCGGGTCGCTGAGATCGTCATAGAGCGCCTGCGCCTCGGGGGCTGGCCCGCGCCGTGTGCCAACGGCGGCGATCCGCACCACCCAGACACGTGTTGCCTGCGCAAAGGTCAAGACATCGCCCGGCCCCACCGCTTGCGAAGGTTTGGTGACACGCGCGCCATTGACGCGCACATGCCCCGCCGAGATTTCCTTGGCCGAGAGGGTGCGCGTCTTGAAAAACCGCGCGTGCCAGAGCCATTTGTCGAGCCGGATTTTGGCGGCGGGCGCGTCCAAAACCTAGCCCTTGGTCCGCAACCCCATCAAGGCCGCAGCGAACGGATTGTCCGGGTCAATCCGATCATTGCGCTTCTCGGGCTTGGCGGCATAGGTTTTGGGCTGATCATCGCGCGGCTCGCGCGGCTTGCCCTTGCCGGGCTTGCCACGGGGCTTGCCGCCTTGGCGCTGCGGGCGGTCGCGTTTCTGCGCCGCGTCGCCATCCCCTTGGGCGGGCTGTCCAGCCTGTGCACCACGCGGGCCACGCCCGCCCTGTGCGGGGCGATCGCCACGTGGGCGATTGGCGCGCGGGGCCCAGGTGAAGGTGTAATAGACCTCGAGTTCGGTCGCCGCGACCTCGGGGCTTTCACCGGGAAGCACCTCTTCGGCCGGGGTCTCGTCGAGCGCGGCGGGAACGACGGTCTCGGCCACCGGCTCTGCGGCGATGGGCGCAACGCCCTCATCGGGGATCTCGGCCACGATATCCGCGACCGGCGTTTCAGCCTCTGTCGCCGCCGCCGCATCTGCGGGGGCCTCGGCAATGGCCTGATCGACCGGCTTGACCTTGGCGCGTTCGGCACGCTCGGCCTTGTAGCCCAGCCCCTGCATCAGCAGGGCAAACTGCTCAAGCGTCATCCCCGTGATAGAGAGCATATCGGGCTTGGCCTCGAATCCACCGCGCGTATCTTCGCTGCGCAGCATGTCGGCCAGACGTTCCAGCATGTCGATGCGGATCGCCCGATCCCCGGCAGCGCGATACCCGGCCATGGTGAAATAGCCCTTGGGCGCGTCGCTACGGGCGGGCACGGTCACCAGACCCGGCGGCGGGGCCTCGGGGAATTCATCCATACCTTGGCTCAGCGACCATAGCACCAGCCGCAACCGCGTCGGTGCAGGCTTGAGCAAGAGCGGCAAAAACACGGTGAACTGGCCAAAGCGGATGCCATGCTTGCGCAAGGCGCCACGCGCGTCTTGATCCAGCGCCTTGACCTCGTCGGCGATTTCACCGCGCGGGATCAGGCCCATCGCCTCGACCATGCGAAAGCCCAAACCGCGCGCCAAACCATTCAGCGTCTCGTCGCGCTGGATGTTCAAGAGCGGTTCAAACAGCGTGGCAATCCGGCGGTCGATATAGTGCTGCAAGCGGCGTTGCACCTTGGCGGCCACATCCGGGCCGGCCTCGTCATCGACAAAGGCCACGATCTGTGGCTTGAGCGGGTCGGCACCGGGCGTCAGCTTGCCCACCGCCTCTTTGCCCCACAACAGGCCACCCTGTTCGGTAAAGTCGATCTCGGTGTCGGGTGCGTTGTAAAAGCGGTCCGCCTTGAGATGGAAATGCGGGGCAAGTGCCGCGACGCTCGCCTGTTGCAGCGTGCGTGCTTCCTTGCCTGCTGCCGCGCGGTCCTGCATAAAACGGAACCCTTCGAGCCGTCCGACGAATTCGCCCTCGACGGTCACATCACCTTGATCGTTTACTTCGGCCACCATGGCTTCCTTCTGCTTGAGTCGGCGCAACAGAACCGAGGTGCGCCGATCCACAAATCTCTGGGTCAGCGCGCCATGCAACGCATCTGACAGGCGGTCTTCTACAGCGCGTGTCGCCCCGCGCCAATGGTTTTCGTCATCCAGCCAGCCTTTTCGCTGTGCGACATAGGTCCAAGTGCGAATATAGGCCAACCTTTTCGACAGCGTGTCGATGTCACCATCGGTGCGGTCGATGCGGGCCACTTGCTGTGCCAGCCAGTCATCAGGCACGCGACCATAGTCGGTCAGGTCGCAATAGATGCGTTCCAAGAGGCTGGCATGTTCGGCGGCGCTGATGCCCCGGAAATCGGGAATGCGGCAGACATCCCACAAGAGTTTCACCGCTGTCCCCCCGATGGCGCGCGGCATCACGTCGGGATGTTCGGCCAATGTCTTGAGCGCGCCCAGATCATCCGCCTCGCGGGCGCGGGCCAGCAACTCGTGATCGGGGCGTGCCTCGAGACTGGCGATGAGCGCGCCGGTGGTGCCGAATTGCAGACGCGCATTGCGCCATTCCAGCTTGCGGATGGGGGCAAAGCGATGCTCCATGATCGCCTCGGCCAATTCGGGCTCAAGATCGGGCGCCTCGCCGGTCACACCAAAGGTGCCGTTGTTCATCCCCCGCCCCGCGCGCCCGGCAATCTGGCCCAATTCATTGGGCTGCAAATAGCGCATGCGCCGCCCGTCAAATTTGCTGAGCGAGGAAAAGGCCACGTGGTTGATATCAAGGTTCAGCCCCATGCCGATGGCATCGGTCGCCACGAGGTAATCGACATCGCCATTCTGATAAAGCTCGACCTGCGCATTGCGCGTGCGCGGGCTGAGCGCGCCCATGACCACCGCAGCGCCCCCTTTTTGGCGGCGCAGCAACTCGGCCATGGCATAGACGTTTTCCACCGAAAAGCCGACAATGGCGCTGCGCGCGGGCATCTTGGCGATCTTGCGCGGGCCGGTATATGTAAGTTGCGACATGCGCGCCCGGCTGAGAAATTCGACCCCCGGCACCAGCGCGGCTATGGTTTGGCGCATCGTGTGGCTGCCCAGAAACTGCGTCTCGCGCAGGCCGCGCATCCGCAGCAGCCGGTCGGTGAACACATGCCCGCGCTCTGGGTCAGCGCAAAGCTGGATTTCATCCACCGCCACGAAATCCGCGCCCATCCCCTCGGGCATCGCCTCGACCGTGCAGACCCAGTATTGCGCACGCTCGGGCACAATCCGCTCTTCGCCAGTGACCAGCGCCACGACAGAGGGGCCGCGCACCGCGACGATCTTGTCATAGACCTCGCGCGCCAAAAGACGCAGCGGCAGGCCGATGATGCCTGTGCGATAGCCCAGCATCCGCTCGATAGCGTAATGCGTCTTGCCGGTATTGGTCGGGCCCAGAACCGCGAGGGTTCTTGACTGCTCGGACATCCAGAGCACTCCTTGATGGTGTCAGAGATCCGCGCCGCCCAATTCGCGCGCCACGTTGTCCCGCGCCTTGGTTACGTCCTCGTGATGGGGATGTATAGCCAGCGCGCGCGAAAACGCATCCCGCGCAAGATCGGGCTGTCCCAATTCATCCAGCAACACCCCAAGGCCGTAAATCGCATTGAAGTGGCGTGGCTCCAGCGCCAGCGCGCGTTCGATATCATGAAGGGCCAGACCATAGCGCTCTTGCCGGTAAAACGCGACAGAGCGCAGGTGCCATGCCTCGGCAAAGTCCGGCGCATGGTCGATGGCCGCGCTCAGATGCGCGATGGCTTCGGCCATATCGCCCGACTCAATTGCGTCTTCGCCGCGCCGCAACAAAAGATCCATTGCTGGCGATCCTGAGCGCGCCAATTCCAGCTCGATTTCGGCGGCAATCTTGCGCGCTTCCCCGGCCTCGGCCTGCGCCAATTGATCAAAGAGCCCGTCAAGCCGCGTCTCCTCTGCCAAGGCAGGTAGGGAAAACGTGACTATCGCTGCAAATGCCGCGACGATACGGTTGAGATTGAAGTTCGCTGCGCCCATAACGAGTCTGAGTTTAGCGCAGATTGTCCGGTTGCACAGCCCCGGCATCGCAAATGTGAAAGGAAGCGCAGATGAGCGACGTAATCACCACAGCCGTGGCCGCCCTGAATGAGAAACTGGGGGGCGAGGGCCTTGAAGGCAGCGCGAAATTCGTGATCGAAGATGAGGGTGCCATCGTGATCGACGCCAATGGCGCGCGCGCCGGCGATGACGACACCGATGTCACGCTGACGGCCAGCCGCGATACGTTCGAATCGATCCTCGCGGGCGATCTCGATCCCGCCGCCGCGTTTATGTCTGGCCGTCTAAGCGTCGATGGCGATATGGGCATGGCGATGAAACTGGGCAGCGTGCTGGCCTGATGCAGGCCGCGCCGCTCTTTGACGATGTGGCCCAAGGGCCAGAGGGCGGTGCCGCATGGTGGATGTCTGCCTCTGACGGAATGCGTCTGCGGATTGGCCTGTGGAATAGGGACGGGGCCCGTGGCACGGTCCTGCTCTTTCCCGGGCGCACCGAATATATCGAGAAATACGGCCGTGCCGCTGCGCATTTCGCCAGGTGCGGGTATGCGACGCTGGTCATTGACTGGCGCGGTCAGGGTCTGGCGGACCGGCTGACCACGGATGCCATGGCAGGCCATGTGCATGAATTCGGGGATTATCAGCGGGATGTCGCGGCCATGGTCGAGGCGGCTGAGCGGCTTGATCTGCCGCGCCCTTGGCATCTTTTGGCGCATTCCATGGGTGGCTGTATCGGGCTGCGCGCGGTGATGCGGGGGCTAGAGGTGCAAAGCTGCGCCTTCTCGAGCCCGATGTGGGGCATCCATATGGCGCAAGCTCTGCGCCCGGTCGCATGGTCCCTGTCTTGGGGCAGTCGTCAGTTGGGCATGAGCCATCATTACGCCCCCGGCACGGCGGGCGCGCATTACGTGCTGGAAGAGCCATTCGAGAGCAACAAGCTGACCAATGACCGCGAGATGTATGACTATATGGCCAAGCAATTGCGCGCCCACCCCGAGTTGGGGCTGGGTGGGCCCAGCCTGCGCTGGCTGCACGAGGCGTTGAAGGAAACCCGGGATTTGGCGCGCCTGCCCTCTCCTGATCTGCCTTGCCTGACGATTCTGGGCAGCGACGAGCAGATTGTCGATGTGCCCCGTGTGATCGACCGCATGGCGCATTGGCCGGGCGGGCATCTGGAACTGGTCCCCGGCGGGCGGCACGAAACGCTGATGGATACGCCCGACATGCGTGGGCGTCTGCTGCGCCAGCTTTGCGATTTCTATGGCGGCGCGTGGCGCGCGTCGGCTACGGATCGCGCCGCACAGGCGAGCGCTGTTCCCCAAGCCCGCTGATCCGCACCACCATTTCATCGCCCTCGGTCAGATAGCGCGGCGGCTTGCGCCCCATGCCCACACCGGGTGGCGTGCCGGTGGCGATCACATCGCCCGGTTCCAGCGTCATCAGCGCGCTGAGATAGGCCACGATATGCGCCACCGAAAAGATCATGCGCGCCGTGGTGCCGGTCTGCATGCGCGCGCCATTCAGGTCGAGCGAAAGATCAAGCGCCTGCACATCCCCCACGGCATCGGCTGTCACCAGCCAAGGGCCCATTGGCGCAAAGGTGTCACAGCTTTTGCCCTTGGTCCATTGCCCGGCCCGCTCCATCTGAAAGGCGCGCTCGGACACATCGTTGACGATTGTGTAGCCCGCAACATGGTCCAACGCCTCAGCCTCGGTCACATATTTGGCGCGTCGCCCGATCACCACGCCCAATTCCACCTCCCAATCGCCCTTCTCCGCGCCGCGGGGCAGATACACAGGGTCTTGCGGGCCGCAAATCGCCGAGGTCGCCTTGAGAAACACCACCGGCTCCGGCGGGGCGGCAACGCCCACCTCTTCGGCATGGTCGGTATAGTTGAGACCGATGCAAATCAGTTTGCCGACCTGCCCCACTGGCGGCCCGATCCGGGGGGTGCCTGCAACCAAAGGCAGGCTTTCGGGGTCGATCCGGGGCAAATCAGCAAGCACCGCCCCGGCCAAATCGGGCACCACACCCGACAAATCCCGCAAGCGCCCCTGATCGTCCAGAACGCCGGGTTTTTCCTGCCCCGTCTCACCAAATCGCGCGAATATCATGTGATCTTCCCCTTTCACCTTGCGCCCCACCCTAGCCAGCCGCGCCCGAATGGCAAGCACCCCGCCCCTTGTGGCCCCCGCCCCCCCGGCCTATGTCTGGGCCATGTCAACAAGAGGTGCTCTCATGCTCAACCTGCCGTTTCCCGTCCGCGATGCCAATGCCAGCTCTGGCAACAGGAACTTGGGCCAACTGCCGGAATGGGACCTGAGCGATCTCTACACCTCTGAGAAAGCCCCCGAACTCAAGCGTGATCTGGACTGGCTGCACAGCGCCTGCGCCGAATTCGCCACCGATTACGAGGGCAAGCTGGCCACGCTCGACGCGGCGGGCCTCTTGGAGTGTATCCGCCGCGACGAGGCGATCAGCACCACGGCGGGGCGCATCATGTCTTATGCAGGGCTGCGCTATTACCAGCTTACGACCGATGGCGGGCGGGCGAAATTCATGTCCGATTGCCAAGAGAAGGTGACGAATTCCACCACGCCGCTGGTGTTCTTCTCGCTCGAACTGAACCGGCTCGACGAGGGGGCGCTGACGGCGATGTATGCCGAGAATGCCGATCTTGCCCGCTACAAGCCGGTGCTCGACCGCATCCGCGCCATGAAACCCTATCAGCTGTCGGATGAGCTTGAGAAATTCCTGCATGATCTGGGCGTGGTGGGCGACGCGTGGGAACGGCTCTTTGACGAGACCATCGCTGGGCTGACCTTTACCGTGGATGGCGACGACCTTACTATCGAGGGTACGCTGAACCTTCTGACCGAACAGGACCGCGCCAAGCGCGAATCCGCGGCGCGCGAATTGGCGCGGGTGTTTGGCGAGAATATCCGCACCTTTGCCCGTGTCCATAACACGCAAGCCAAGGAAAAAGAGGTGATCGACCGCTGGCGCAAGATGCCCACGGCGCAGACCGGGCGGCACCTGAGCAACGATGTCGAGCCGGAGGTGGTCGAGGCGCTGCGCAATGCGGTTGTCGCGGCCTATCCCAAGCTCTCGCATCGCTATTACGAGCTCAAGCGCAAATGGCTGGGGCTGGAGCGCATGCAGGTCTGGGACCGCAACGCGCCTCTGCCGATGGAGGCCACGCGCCTTGTCGATTGGGACGAGGCCCGCGATACGGTGATGGGCGCCTATGCCGCCTTTGATCCGCGCATGGCCGATCTCGCGCAGCCGTTTTTCGAGCGCGGCTGGATCGACGCGGGCGTGAAACCGGGCAAGGCGCCGGGTGCCTTTGCCCATCCCACCGTGACCACGGTGCATCCCTATGTGATGCTGAACTACCTTGGCAAACCGCGCGACGTGATGACGCTTGCCCATGAATTGGGCCACGGCGTGCATCAGCGTCTGGCGGCGGATCAAGGCGAATTGCTGTCCTCGACGCCGCTCACTCTGGCCGAAACCGCCAGCGTTTTCGGCGAGATGCTGACCTTCCGCCGCATGCTGGCAGGGGCGCAGACCCAGGCCGAACGCAAGGTGCTGCTCGCGGGCAAGGTTGAGGATATGATCAACACGGTCGTGCGCCAGATCGCCTTCTACGACTTTGAATGCAAGCTCCACGCCGCGCGCCGCGAGGGTGAATTGACCCCCGATGACATCAACGCCCTCTGGATGAGCGTGCAAGCCCAGAGCCTGGGCGAAGCCTTTGATTTCATGGACGGGTATGAAACCTTCTGGGCCTATATCCCGCATTTCATCCACTCGCCCTTCTACGTCTATGCCTATGCCTTTGGCGATGGGTTGGTGAATGCGCTCTATGCGGTCTACGAAGAAAACCCCGACGGGTTCCAAGACAAGTATTTCGATCTGCTCAAGGCGGGCGGCTCCAAGCATCACAAAGAGCTTTTGGCGCCCTTCGGCCTCGATGCCTCGGACCCGGCCTTTTGGGACAAGGGGCTGAGCATGATTTCAGGCATGATCGACGAGTTAGAGGCGATGGAGGGCTAAGCCGCAGGCGTCAGAAATGAGTATTTAAGCCATAAAGAAGCCAAAAGTGGCTTTCATCTGGCCCAAAATACCTCGGGGGGCACGGGGGGCAGAGCCCCCCAACCTTTCATTTCAACTGGCTGTCCTTTGATCCACGCCGGTTGATGCCGCCGCGCGGTTGATGCGCCGCGTCGCGCTCTTGCTGGCAGTCGATGCAGAGCTTGACCCCCGGAATGGCCACGCGCCGCGCCTCGGGGATGGGTTCTTCGCATTCGGCGCACTCGGTCAGGCTCTCGCCCTCTGGCCCACGCCGCGCCTTGAGGCGTGCCAATTCGTCGGAAATCGACGCCTCGATCTGTTCGCTTACCGCGCCGTCGCGCGCCCATCCACCGGCCATGTCGCCTCGCTCCTCTGCCGGGGTCAGTTTACGCCTTGCGCGCGGCCCGTCAATTCCGCGCCGCTCAGGGCAGCAAAACGCGGGGCTTGGGCAGGCTTAGCGTCATATCGCGCACAAACTCGCCGCTGATACCGTTGGTGCCAGCCATGATGCCACGCAAAAAGTCGATGGCGGCAGGCGAGGTCACGGGCACGAAATGGTTGAGGCCAGAGCCATCGGCCAGCGCGGTGAAGTCGATCACCTGAACATCGGGGCGCTGCACCTTGTCGGCGCGGTCGATCATGCCAAGGCGCGGCTTGCGTCCGGTGATAAAGCCCGAGAGTGACAGGGCGCGATCGGCCTTGGTAATGAAAATGAGGAAGGGCTGGGGCAATTCGCCAATCGCCTCGGCCTGCCGGTCGAACACATCGGGATCAATATCGGGCGACATCAGCACCACGCCGCTGATCCGGCGCAGCAAATGGCGGTCTTCACTTAGGGCAATACTGCGCAGCGCCTCCATCACAAGGCTTGATCCCATGGAATGCGCGAGCAGGAACACCCGGTCGCCCGGCGCATCCGTCAACTGGCGCAACACCTTTTGCAGATCGTCGCGCGCAAAAAGCACCGAGTCGCGGTCGTAGATATAGCCGCGCGGGTCCCCTGCCGAGGGCCAGGAAAACAGCACGCCGGGCATGGCCGTGTCAAAATCAGTCTGGATCTGGGCCAGCCGATACATCGCCTCGGAGAGGGTGTTGTTATAGCCGTGCACGAAGAGCAGCGTCTCGCGTGTTTCGGGATGGGCGCGGCGCATCGCGCGTTGCATGGCCGCCGCCCCGTCATAGACTTCGGTGCCCGTCACCACAAAATCGGTGGCGGCATCAGGCGGGCCATCGGGCCATTCGATCTGCCCCGGCGTGTGGGTCGGGGGCACCGACACATCCGCCCGGAAGAACCGCAGCCCCTCAGGCCGTTCCAGCCCAAAGATCGGCCCGGTCTGATCTAGTTTGCGCCCCGTCGCCACATAAACGGGCTGGATTGTGGCTGCGGGGTTGGGGGCCGCGCGCTCTGCGGTGACGCGCGGGGAACAGGCGGCAAGCAGCAGGATTGCGCCGCCCAGCATCGCGCGCCTGACACACTCTGCCCAGTTTACACCCTGCCCCATACCCTGCCTCACACGCTCATGTTCGGCGTGAGAGATACGCGCAAAGCCGCGCGCCGCCAAGAGACCTTAGGCCGAGGTCAGCATGCCCTTTTCCTGGGCCAAGGCCCGCATCCGCTTTTGCAGCTTTTCAAAGGCCCGCACCTCGATCTGACGAATGCGCTCGCGGCTCACGTCATATTCGGCGCTCAGATCCTCGAGCGTCACAGTCTCGTCGCTCAGCCGCCGCTGGGTGAGAATGTCGCGCTCGCGCTCGTTGAGAACATCCATCGCTTGCACCAGCAATTCACGCCGCGCATCCAATTCATCACGCCGCTCGTAATCGCCGGCCTGATCGGCATCCTCATCCTCAAGCCAGTCCTGCCATTGCATAGAGCCTTCGCCCTCGGCCCCGACCGTGGCATTGAGCGAGGCATCCGCACCCGCCATACGCTGGTTCATGCTGATGACTTCGGCCTCGGTCACGCCCAGATCTGTGGCGATCTTTTTGACCACATCGGGCCGCATATCGCCCTCTTCCAATGCGCCGATCTTGGCCTTGGCCTTGCGCAGATTGAAAAACAGCTTCTTCTGCGCCGAGGTGGTGCCCAGTTTCACAAGGCTCCACGAGCGCAGGATGTATTCCTGAATGCTGGCACGAATCCACCACATCGCATAGGTCGCCAGACGAAAGCCGCGCTCGGGGTCGAACCGCTTGACCGCCTGCATAAGGCCCACATTCGCCTCGGAAATCACTTCAGCCTGCGGCAGACCGTAACCGCGATAGCCCATGGCGATCTTGGCCGCGAGGCGCAAATGGCTTGTGACCATCTTATGCGCGGCCTCGGTGTCCTGCTCTTCGGCCCAACGCTTGGCCAGCATATATTCTTCTTCCGGCTCCAAAAGCGGGAACTTGCGGATTTCCTGCATATAGCGGTTCAGCCCGCCTTCCGGGGTCGGGGCTGGCAGATTGTTATAATTTCCCACGCTGTCGTCCCTCCTGATGTTTGCATCGTTAACATTCAACTAGGTATGCGCTACTGTCCTTTCAAGACAGCCGTACATGACTATCTTAACGCGCATCTAAGGTGTTTCCGTCGCTGCACCCGTATTGTGACAGGATTTCACAAGATATTGCGCCGCTGTCATGCCCCGCGCAAGGCAGAGAGGAGTGCCAGCATATCCTCGGGCAAGTCCGCCTCGAACCGCAGCGCCGCGCCCGTTCCGGGATGCACAAAGCCCAGAACCGCCGCGTGCAGCGCCTGCCGCGGAAATTCCTGCGCCGCCGCAACACCCGCAGGCAAAAGCGCCTTTTCCTTGAGCTTGCGCCGCCCGCCATAGACCGGATCCCCGATCAACCCATGGCCCGCATAGGCCATATGCACCCGGATCTGATGGGTGCGGCCAGTCTCTAGCCAACACTCCATCAGCGCGGCAACGCTGGGCGTGCCGAAGCTCTCGATCACCCGCGCCCGCGTCACCGCATGCCGCCCGCCCTCGAACAGCACCGCCTGCCGCTGCCGGTCGGTTTTGTGGCGCGCAAGGCGCGTGGCGATGCGCAAGATATTGCCGGGCTCAAAGCTGATCCCCCGCAGGCCACGCAGGCGTGGATCGCTTGCCTCGGGCACGCCGTAGACCACGGCGCGATACTGGCGCTCGACGCTATGCGCCTCGAATTGCGCCGCAAGGCCCTGATGCGCGGCATCCGATTTGGCCACTACCAAAAGGCCGCTGGTCTCTTTGTCGATGCGGTGGACAATGCCCGGTCGTTTGGCCCCGCCCACGCCCGAGAGGCTGTCGCCGCAGTGATGCAAAAGCGCGTTGACCAGCGTGCCCTCGGGGCTGCCGGGGGCGGGATGCACCACCATGCCCGCAGGTTTGTTGACGACGATGAGATCGTCATCCTCATAGACCACCTCTAGCGCGATGGCCTCTGGCGCCATATGGCTCTCGCGCGCCTCGGGCACGACAATCTCGATAAGGTCCCCCGCCTGCACCCGCGCCTTGGCCTCAGACACGACCGCGCCATTGACCCGTACGGCCCCCTCTTCCAGCAGCCGTGCCAGGCGCGTGCGAGACAGCACCGCCGCCTCTGGCACATCGCGGACAAGCGCCTTATCAAGGCGTTGAGGCGGATCATCCCCGATCCGGAAAACAAGCGGGTCCAAGCCCATGAATGACAACTCTCCGCCGGTCAGCCCGGCCACTTTGAAGTTTCTGGCGCGGTTGGTCACGCTGTTGACCGCCACGATGGTTGTCGGCCTCATAGTGATCATCGGCCTCTTTGTCACCCGCTTCTGGGGCGAGGATAGGGGCGCGCTGTCCTTGCCCGACAGCCTGACCCTACCCGAGGGCACGCGTGCCACCGCCTTTACCCAAGGGCCGGACTGGATTGCCATTGTGACCGAGGACAATCGCATCCTGATCTACGATCGCACAGGCAGCACCCTGCGGCAAACCGTGACCATCGAGACGCAGAATTGATACTTTTGGAGATGGTGCCGCACCCCTGACTGGACCAAGGGCGCATTGGACCCACGAAGCTATCTGATAACAGCCTTTTAAAACTTATTCAGGTCATCCGTGTTGAGTGTCCCTGAGAACTGACCGGGCTGCGCTCAGTCCCCGACCGAGTTCAACGGCTCCAGCAAATCAGCCTTGCTCGGAAGGCTTTCTTTGGAACGAAACAGAATAACCCATTCGGCTGTTCCCTCTGCCTCTAATTGCCCTGAGTCTACGGTCCCGAAGCGCTGAATGAAGAACGCCTTCACAATCTCGGCGGCGCGCGGGGTGCCCGCCGGTTTGCCCAGATAGATAAAATCCGCAACATCAAAGCCCATCCGCGACAGCGTCTCGGATGGGGGCACGGGCGACGTCACCACCCCCCACCGCGTACCGTCAGAGTCGAACTCTTTGATGGCATAGAGGAAATCGTATTTGATCTGCTGAACGCTGAACCGCAAAATCGGATCCTTTCAGGTTAATTGGTGCTCACCCGGAACCGAACGTCACCTGCGCCGCCTCGGTGGTCCTGCATCCATTTCTCGACCATCTGATGCCCACGGTGCAGCTCATCTGGCGTCATCTCGGACACGAGACCTTCAAGCATGCTGATCGCGCTGCCCGCGCCGTGCTGAGAGGCCAGCGTCAGCCACAAAAACGCCTGCTGACAATCCTTGGCCACGCCAAACCCATTCCTGTAGCTGAACCCAAGCCGCGCCTGCGCCGGGAAATACCCACTTTCGGCAGCCATCCGGTAATACTTGGCCGCGGTTTCAAGATCTTTGTCCACAACCTTGCCCGCAGACAGAAGCGTGGCCGCATTGAACTGCGCACCGGTGTCACCGGCATCGGCGGCGCGGCACAGCCACATCAGACCAGTGCGCGCATCTTCGGTCACGCCGTCGCCCTGAATATACATCACGCCAAGATTTGTCTGCGCCTGAACACTGCCCATCTCGGCGGCCTTGAGACAGCATTTGAACCCCATCTGCTTGTCAACCGCGACCCCGTCGCCATTCATGTGCATGACTGACAGCCAGAACCAAGCGGTCGCATCGCCCGCTTTGGCACAGCCATAAAAGAGGTCATAGGCAGCCTTGAACTTGCCAGCCTCGTAAAGGGCCACCCCATCCATAAGGGTGTCGCCAAGTTTGCCCGAAGGCTCTTGCAGGGAAAGATCGGTCATATCAGATAATGCTCCACGTTGCGGAAAATCGGGATGTCGCTGTCGACCTGCGGCATCTTCACAAAACGCGAGATGAGCGCGTTATGCGCCCACCACGCAGCGATCTGATCCTGCGTCTGATCAACGGCACAGTCCTGGACGCGGTCGCGTGACGCGCTTGACGGGATGCTATCCTGAAGCGCCTCTGCCCCGGTTCCGGCATGCAGCAATTCTTTGTGCCAGAACGCCAGACGTTCCGCATCGAGCGGACAGTCCGACAGGATCTCTATCCGGAACAGGGTTTTCGTGATCGCCGTATGCTGGAGCGTGATCGCGCAGGTCTCGGCCCCTTGCGTGAGCAGAATGAGGTTGGGAAAAATCCATTGGACCTCGATCTGCGACCCGTCAGACGCGGCTCTGCGGCCCTGCATGGCACGATCCGAAGACGTCAGCATCTCGTCCACGCGGGCCAACATCTGGCCCGAAAACTTCCAATTGGCATCAAATTCAAGCCATTGACGATGCGCCCGCACGGCATCGGGCCGCATTACCGGCACGGGCAGGGTCAGATCACCTGACAGATCACTGTCGGCACCGCCCGGGTCGATGTTGAGGAACAGCAGATCGCCAAGCTGTGCCACGTGAACCGGATGCAGCCGCTCGGGGCGCAGGCCCAGATATTGGTATTTGATGCGGGTATTGTCCGGCCCCTCTCCTGTGGTAATCGGGCCCCGGTCGCGGCTATAGCCGCAAGAGGTGAACGAACAACTGGTGCGCTCACCCTGCTGGCATTGCGTTGGCACCATGCGACACCCGCCGTGTTGCGCCATATTGAACCGTGCTTCTAGGCTGCCATCCTCCATCCGTTGAACGTGGACGCCGTGATAGCCAAGGGTAAAGGGCAGGATATCGCCCTCTGCAGGAATTTCATGGACCGTACCGACAGACACCCAGTCTCGGGTCCAGATGGCCTCGTCTTCAAGGTAGAGAAACTGAAGCGAGCGGTAAGCAACCCGGGGCAGACCGATTGCCTCGCCAAAGGGTCGGCGCACCCTGTCGAACACGCTCGGATCGCTTAGGTTCACGCCCTCGTCGCGATAGCCAAGGTCAGGTCTGCGTACCATTGGGGCCTCCGGTTTTTGGGTGGGTTTTCTAAAGTTGGGGCCGGCGCACGCAGCGCCGGACCCCCTCTTGCGTTACTCTGCCGGGACCAGATCGGGGTTTCCGGCATCGCCATCGGCACGGCCCCGCGCCCGGATCTCGGACTTGGGTGCTGCGGGCAACGGACCATCGACCATGAAGTGATCCAGCACATTCTTGGTCAACTTAGAGATATTGTTGTCGCAGTTGTTCCAAGGCAGTGAGCCACAATAGGCGATTGACGAGAACGAGAAACATGCGCCCCCATTCGGCGTTTCGTGAAAGGCGATATCGCCGCGAACGCGCGGGTGCGTCGTGCCGTCAAGCCCCTGCTGGTTAAAGCCGAAATCCTCGGTCACCAGAAGATACGCCTCGGTATGACGGCCCGCCGATGTTGCCACCGTCAGCGTGTGGGGTGGCGAGCCGAGGGTGAAATCGACGATGTCGAGTTCAAGACCGGCAGCACCGCCGCCCACAAGCCCGAAATTGCCCAGCATTTCGTCATAGTCGATCCCCTCGAACGCCCAGGATACACGGGGGTTGTTGCTTTCCGGGGTTCTTGAGAAATAGCTCGAAACGTCGAACCCTTCTGACGACATGCCCACACCCGCCACTGAGTGCAGGTAGCGGCCACGGAAACGCCACATCCCGCCCAGCTCGCCCGTGCCCGCGTGATAGTATTCACCGGGATCGGCGCGCCATGTACGGATGCCGGATTCGCAGCGCCGCATCTCTGTGATGACGCCACGCCCTTTGTCCTCATAGGCGGGATGGAAGGAATGGACCCAATACCAAGCATCCGCGCCCATATACATCAGCCGTCCACCGCGCTGCGTGTAGTTGTGCAGCGCATCAAGCTGGGTTCCCGAGTTATGCTCGGGATGCGATCCGGTGATGATGACATTGTAGTTTTCCAGACGCGCGAGCCCGTCATAGGTGATGTCTTCATCGGTGATGCAGTCGTATTCATACCCCATGGTTTCCAGCCAGTAGATCAGATGCAGATCCGCCGGGTATTGCCAGGGGGCCTGGGCCAGGAAATGGTCATACTTGGGCCGGTTGCTGAGGATCGGGCGCAGGCGGGACGAGAAACAGATCCCGGTGCCGTCGGTATGCGTGTCATAGATCGAGCCACCGTATTCGCGGTGCTCGGCCAGAAACATGTTTTGATGCTGCATGATGGGCACGCGGTAGATGAACAGCTCCGCCGCGCCCGCGTTACAGGCGACATGTTCGTTGGCATAGGCCATGTAGCTGATCGTGGGCACCATGAAGGCGATCTTGGACTGCTCCTTGCCGATTTCCGGGACGACCCAGAACGGCACGTAGTCCTCATCGCCGTCAGCCGTCGTCAGCTTGGCCGCGTAAGAGCGGCTCTTGCAATCGGCGGGCACCTGCCATTCGAAATCGACCTCCCAGCGCGCATCGTCGATATCATCGTCGTGAAAGCTGATTGCCGCGTATTCTTTTGGGGCTTCCTTCCAATCAAAGACGGTGCCGCTCCAGTTGTGGCCAGTCATGCCTCGGGTCGGCAGGTTCACGAAATCGAGGTCCAGACGATAGGGGCCGAAATCCTTGCCTTTGATCGTGTCGATCCCGTGGGAGAAATCCCACGCCGCAACGATCACCTCTGACAAGGCACCGGTCGGGCCAGAGTTGCGGCGTTCTGTCAGGCCCGATTGCGCGCCCAGTTTCATCGTCTCGATGTCCTGACGCGACAAGGCCTTGGAGCAGATGCGCGGTGCTTCGATTTTACCGTTGTACTTTCCGGCCAGAACCACACCAGCAGGCACCGAAGACTGCGCGGTCGGATCGTCCGATAGGCATTCGGCATAGGCCGCAACAGCGGCAGGAATCGGCAGATGCTCGATCTTCTCCGAAATCGTCTTGGAGACGGGCGGGATCACCGGATCAAGCGCGTAATGCACCTGCGGCTCGTGATACAGGATCAGCTCGCCGCTTGCCGCGTCATAGGTGGCGGCCACGAAATGCCAGGCGTGATCGCGGACAGGCTCTGGGCTTTCGAGAATGACGCCGTTCACGCGCACCTCGACATGCCCCTTCGCATTGAGAAACAGGCCGTACCCCTTGCCGCCGCTCCACTTGGTGACCAAGGCCTGTTCGCCATGCTTCCAGTATTTCGGATGCGTCTTGGGCGCGGTTGGCCAGATCCAGCACTGAAGCGTGAAGCTCTCGACGCGCAATTGCTTGCAATCGGCGACATAGCCGTAAGATCCGCTGTGGATCACCTGCTTGCGGCCGGGCACCGTGATGTTCAGCCCCCCCGGCACGGCTTTTTCGATAAAGCCGGGACCGCGTGGGTTGGTGTCGCCGTTGATCATCTGGACGATTTCGGCCTTGAATTCCTTGGGGCCGTCGCAATTGATCATGAATTTGATGGTGCCTCCGGGATGCACCCCGAAAGTGTCGGCATAGCCGGCAAGTCGCATAGCTGCAGACATGTTCTTTTCCTCTTATGGCTGTCTCACAGGTGGCCTGACGTCTTGTCAGCCCCCTGCCGTTACGATGGTTTTTCCTTTGGCCCCTGTCCGGGTGGGATCAGGTGACAGGCCAGTTGTCGTCGCGGTGCTTCCAGCCCTCGCGGTAGTGCTCGGGCATGCCCGCAGTTTCCGGCAGCTCGTCGAGGCGCATCAGAAAGATGGCGTGCTGCGCGTCCTGCTCATCGGTGAAAACACGGTCATCAACAAACTCTGGCGGCACGCCGCGCACACCCGACAGGCGACCGATGCGCCATTCCTTTTCGACCTCTGTGCAGATGATGATCAGCTTGCCCGCCGTGGATTCCCCGCGCATGCGCAGCAAAACCCGCTTTAGCAACGGATCGTCATGGACCCCGCCCGAGACAACCGTCGTATCTCCGGGGGTTTCACATTTCAGGATCGAGAATCCGGCAACGCCCTTCATCGACTCCGTACATTCCAGATGCGCTTTGATCAGCGCCTCTCGCTCCGGTGTTCCCTTCTTTGGAATGGATTCCATTTTTTTCTCCCTTGGTTATGTGTGGCTTTGGTTTTCAAACGGTCATGTGGCGGTCGACCATCTCGTCGGTGAGGTCGGAAATGACGCCGGATTCAACGATGCGCCCGTTGTCCATCATCACGAATTGATCCCCCAGATCGCGGGCCACTTTGATATGCTGTTCGGACAGGATCATGCTGATGCCCATCTTCTTGTTGAGCATGCGCAGCGTCTCTCCGATTTCGGCCACGATATTGGGTTGGATGCCTTCGGTGGGCTCATCCAGCAGAAGAATTTGCGGATCCACTGCCAGCGCGCGCGAAATCGCAAGCTGTTGCTGCTGCCCACCCGATAGCTCACCGGCGCGCCGGTTCAGGTTTTCGGCAAGGTAGGGAAAGAGATCCAGACAGATCTCTGGCACCTTGCCACTCCGATCTGCCTTGGCAAAAGTGCCAAGCAGGATGTTTTCGCGCACCGTAAAGTTGCCAAGGATCTGACGGCCCTGTGGCACATAGCCCAGCCCGTATTTCGCCCGCTCATCCGTGCGCGCCTTTGTCAGGTTGGTGTCCGAGACGGAGAGCGTGCCCGTCATTTTGTCGACAAGACCCATGATCGTGCGCAAAAGGGTGGTCTTGCCCACGCCATTGCGCCCCAAGACACACATGCAGGTGCCCTTGGTCACGCCGAAATCAATATCGCGTAAAATCTGTGTTCGCCCGTAGAACGACGACACCTTTTCCAGTTGCAACAGCATCAGTGTGCATCCTCCGTACCAAGATAGACAGCGCGCACGCGGTCGTCTTTTTCGATTTCCTCGATGCTGCCCTGCGCCAGAAGCGCCCCCATGTGGAGCACGGTGACCACGTCGGCGATCTTGCGCACAAAGCCCATGTCATGCTCGACGAGGATGATCGTATGGGTGCGCTTGAGCTTGTTGAGGATGTCGACCGTCAGCCCGATCTCGTTCTCGGTCATGCCGGCCACGGGTTCGTCGAGTAACAGGATCGCCGGATCCTGCATCAGCACCATGCCGATCTCGAGCCATTGGGTCTCGCCATGTGACAACAGCCCCGCCTCTACATCGAGACGTTTGGTCAAACGCACCTGCTGGGAAATCTCGTCGAGTTTCTCGGCGCATCCCTTGGCCCGCATCGAGAACATGTTGCGCAGCGCGTTCACTTCGCGGCTATAGGCAACCTCAAGGTTTTCACGCACGGACAACCCCTTGAGCACGGCAGGAATCTGGAACTTGCGCCCGATACCTTTGCGCGAAATCTCGTGCTCTCCCTTGCCGGTGATATCATCGCCATTGAGATAGACCTTGCCTGCGTCGGGTTTCTGGCGGCCACTGATCAGGTCGATCATGGTCGTCTTGCCCGCCCCATTCGGACCGACGAGACATTGCAGCGTGTTTTCCGCCACATCGAGGCTGAAGCCATTGATAACCTTGTTCCCGCCGAAACTTTTCTCGATGTTCACGACCTTGAAAAATCCGCCGATCATTTCAACACCTCTTTCCCGTCGCTGAATTCAAGGTTGGCGTGCTCGGCCTCCATCTTCAGCTTGGTGGTCCGCCCAAGAAGCGTTTCGACCAAGCCCGCAAGGCCGCCAGGCAGGAACCGCACCACAAGGATGAACGAGAACCCGAGGATCAGTATCCATGTGCTGAGAAACTGGTCGCCCACATAGCTTTGCGCGCCTTGAACCGTGAAAGCCCCAAACATCGCCCATATCAAAGAGTTGCGGCCCCCAAGCGCCACCCAGATCACAATCGAGATCGAGAACCCAACTTCGAATTGCGCGGGCGAAACATATTGTGTGAGCACCGCAAAGCAGCAGCCTGCGATGGCCGCGATCAAACCCGAGAGGGTGTAGACCAGCGTTTCGTAGATCGCGACATTGTAGCCAAGGAACCGGACACGTTCCGGATCGTCCTTGAGGGCGCGCACGATCAGGCCAAACCTGCTTTGATTGATGAGCTTTGCCGCCACAGTGCATGCCGCCAACAAGGCGAAGACGAACCAATACGCACCGCTTGAATAGGGGTCGATCTCGGTTTGGCCCAGCTTGAGCGAACTGGGCGGCGAAATGCCGTTCACGCCATTGGTGTAGGGTTGCAGATCAACGAAGATCGTCGCAAAGGCGCTGAGCGTTGCCAATGTCATGATCGCAAAGAACGGCCCCGACACGCGCGCCGTGAACATGATCCCACCAAAGATCAGGTAGAACACCGTTGGCACAAAAAGCGCGAGGAAGATGCCTGTCGAGGTGTTCTGGAAAGGCTGCCAGAGCAGCGGCAGGCTATCCAGACCGTTATTGAGCATGAAAGGCGGGATGGTGCCATCGGCCTGGGTCTGCATCTGCATGGTCATCGCCATGCAATAGGCACCCAACCCGAACGCTATGCCCTGACCCATGTTCAGGATGCCACCGCTGCCCCAACACAGGCTGATCGACACGGCGAGCATTCCATAGACACCGTAAATCGCAAGCTGATTCAGGAGGAACGCGTCGTTTGATATCAGGGGCACCGCGCCCAGAACCGCGAGAACGGCGATGTAGAAGAGCCATTGCAGCGTCTTGTTGTGATATGCGTTATGGGTCATTTTTATCAGTGCCTGTCATAAGATTGTGGTTTCTCTTAGCGACGCTTGCCGCTTGCCGAGATCAGTCCTTGCGGGCGGAATCTCAGGAAAACGACGATCAGCACAAAGATCAGGAACTTGGCGAAGGTGCTGTTGGTGATGAGCGCGAAGAAGGATTGCAACTCGCCAATCGCAAGGCTTGCAATGGCGCTTCCCAAAAGCGCGCCGCCGCCGGTCACAACCGTAAGGAAGGCCTCGACAACATAGCCCATGCCCATCGTCGGTAGAACGATGTTCAACGCGCCGAACAGGGCCCCGGCAACACCGGCAAGCCCGGCCCCCAAGGCAAAGGTAAAGGAATAGACCTGCCCCGAGTTGATACCGAAGGACGCGGCGATTTCGCGATTTTGCGTCACGGCTCGGATCTTGATCCCGAAATCCGTCTTGTAAAAGATAAGCCAGACACCCGCCGCAAGCACCAGCGCCATGAAGATGATAAAGACGCGGAACACCCCAAGACTCAGCCCGCCAACTTCGATATTCGACGACAGAAACTGTGGGATTTGGACATATTTCGGATCACTGCCAAAGATCAGGCGCGTTCCCTGAATAAGCACAAGAGACACCCCCCAGGTCGCGAGCAGCGTATCGAGGGGACGATTGTACAGATACCTTATGAGGGACTTTTCAATCGCAAAGCCGATTGCGCCCACCACGACAAAGGCGACCGGAATACATAGAAAATACGGCACGCCCATAAAGGTTTGCAGCGCATAGACCGTGTAGGCGCCCAGCATGATGAATTCGCCATGCGCCATGTTGATCACACCGGCGGTTCCGTAGATGATCGTCAGCCCAAGCGCCGCAACAAAGAAAATTCCGGCAATGCTCAGCCCGAGAATGAGCGAATTGGCGAAAGCAATAGACGAGATGTCCATTTCGTGCCCCCTGACATGAAGTAAGGATCGGTATGGAAGGCGTGGTAGCGGGCGCGTCCCGCCACCACGGGTCAGCATCAGATAACGTCGGTCCGAACAGTTCCGTCCGGTGCAACAAGACCATTCGCCTTGCACGTTCCGATATCGGGATAGATCGAGTACGGATCAGGAGCGACATGCGCATCCGCCTGCTTGACGATCTTGAAGCTGCCGTCAGACTGACAGATGCCAATCTTGGGAACCAACCAAGTGTTGAAGTTGTCTTCATCCACCCAGGTTTCGCCTTCTGGCGAGATATCCGCGCTCAGCTTTACGCCAGCGCAGGCATCGCGAACGCGGGCCGGTGTAACCTCTTCAAATCCGTGTTCGGCGATGGCCTTTTCCATGGCCGCTTTGAACACATATGCAGAGTTGTAGGTCTCGGACATGTTGTAATGGGTGACACCGTTCTTGCCGTAGGGGCTTGAGAGGAAGCCATCGACGAATTTCTCGTTCGTCGGATTGTCCAGCGCCATGAAATACGGGGCAGACAGGAAGTGACCAGCACCGTATTCCGCGCCCATCGCCTTGGTTTCGATTTCACCTGTTGTCAGCGAGGCAATCGGCATCTTTTCCGCATCGAACCCAGCCTGCTTGAACTGGCGGTGGAAGGCGATGTCAGACGCGCCCACCACGGTCGAGAAAATGAAATCAGGCTGCGCTTCGCGGATCTTGTTCAGAACCGGTCCGAACTCTGAATCCCCAAGCGGGATGTATTCCTCACCCAGCAATTCGCCGCCCGCGTTTTCCAGCCATATTTTCGCGTTCTTGTTCGACTCTTTCGGCCAGACATAGTTGGAGCCGACAAAAAAGACCCGCTTGCCGAAGTTTTCGACCATGTAGGGGATCAAGTCTTTGGAGTGCTGGTTGGCCAGCGGACCCGTGCAGACGGTATTCTGCGTGCATTCCGCCCCCTCGTAACAGGTTGGGTAGAACAGCAGGTTGTCACGCTGCATCACGATGGGAAGGATCGCCTTGCGGCTGGCAGAGGTATAGCAGCCGAAAATCGAAATAACCTGATCACGCAGGATAAGTTCGCGCGCCTTTTCAGAGTAGACACTGAAATCGGATTTGGCGTCGATGATCACTGGCTCGATCGGAGAACCGGCGATGCCGCCTGCCGCGTTGATTTCGTCGATCGCATATTGCATGACCAGCGTCGAGTCTTCCTCTGGCACCGCCAGACCGCCCGTAAGCGAGAACAGAACGCCGACCTTGATCGGCTTACCCTCGGTCAACGTGGCACCCCAAGCGCCACGCGATTTGGGAATCCATATTCCCGGTGCCGCAAGTGCGCCCGCCATTGCCGAAGTCTTCAGAAATTTCCGTCTGCTGAATTTCATCTTCTTGTTCCTCTCTGTGGGTTTTTCTAGCTTGCCGGCTGGTTGTTTTTTTGCCGTGCAATTACAGAAATTTGGCAACCATCCCGAAGTATCGTCAAGCAATTAAAATTAATAAGGGGAATATTTTATTCCTGTTGAGAAAAAATTAGACACAAGTCTTACTGCCCCAAGGGACTGCCTAAATTTGTGAAAAACTGTCTAATTTTAATGCGTTACGTGAACTACATCGGACTGAACTTTAGCGCGAAATACCGAGCCTGCTTGATGCTGATCGGGTGATTCTCTTGCTGCGGTGACAGGCCGCTTTCCAGGTTGCAAAGCTTGCGCGTGGAATGGCCTGCACACCCTACCGACAGGCAGGTCTTTACAGGTGCGAACGGCATTGAAAGGCGGTGCATCCGGGTCATCGTGTCATCCTCAGGTAAAACGCCGAAAGGGTGCTTGGCAGAGTTGCGATGTCGGTGATCTGGACGCAGGATTTGCGCCCAAAGATCTCTGACTGGCGCTGACCGGCATCCGGGCCTAGGGCCACGCACACAGCGTCGATCCCTTGACTGCGCATGGTTTGAACAGCGCGTCTTGCATCCGCGACCAGATACTCTGGGTCTGCCACATCAATGTCAGACGGTGCGCCATCAGTGACCAAAAGAACAAGTTTGCGATACCGCGACACGTCTTGCATACGTTGAGAGGCAAAGCGCAGCGCAGCGCCGATGCGCGTTGAATACCCCGGGCGCAGCCCGGCCAGTGCCCGCCCCGTTGCCTCATCCAAAGGCGAGCCGAATGTCTTGATCGGGATCACACGGACATCATGCCGTCCCGCCGAGCTGAATGCCGTGATGGCGAGATCGTCGCCCAGTTGCAGCATCGTGCCAGCAAGGATCGCAGCGGCATCGCGTTCCATATCCAGAATGCTTATGCCCGGCGCGGCAAGGTCCGCTGTTGATTGCGAAATATCCAGAACAAGATGCACCGCAATCGACCGCTCTGGCGGCAAGATGCAGGCGTAGACCCGATCATCCGGTTGCCGCGCGGCCCGGATGGCGATCACCGCATCAACGGCGGCGTCAAGATCAAGGGTCTCTCCCTCGGCCTGTTGCTTCAGCCTGCGTCTTTTGCCCGCCTCGTTCTTCACGATCACGTGGTTGATGCGCGCAATCGTGGTCCCATGCCGCTGCCGCAGCGCATCCCAGAATCCATGATCCCCGGCGACCGGTTCATAGCTGTTCACCGTCACCCAGTCGTCGCGCTCGATACCCGCGCAATGATCATATTCTGGCAGGCAGGATACCTTGCGCCCCCCTTCAAGGGGCGCGCCGATGATCTTGACTGTGTCCAACCGGGCCTGCGCATCTGGCACAGTCTGCTCTTGCGTGCGGTCCTGCGGTCGGTTGTCGAATTCGCTGTTCCGCGCGGTGTGCAAATCGGCTTCGATCTCGTCCGAGGGGGGCGGCGTATCCGGGTCATCCGGCAAGTCCCAAAGACCGAGATTGTCGTCACGATAGGCGGGCTGAACCACATAGCTCAGCGCATCGAACTGAACGCGGATCTGACCGAGATCATTGCCCAGAATATTGCCGATTTCTCGCGATATGGCCGGATCGTCCAAACGTTCGGACGCGGCATCGAACATCGCAACACCTTTGCGGATCCATCCGTGGGTGGGGCAGGACGCCGGATCAATCAAGGCCCGCGCAAGACCGGCAAAAAGGTTTGGTGCCGTCGCAAGACCGTCAAACCGCGCAGTATGAAACGGCAACCACAAGCGAATGAGGCCCGGCATATCGCGCAAAGCAAGCGCTTCCACCCGCGCATCCTCGATCAACGAGATAACGGCAAGCTGCAGCGGTTTGAGCTGCCCCAATGGAAAGCGCGGCCCGCCATAGGCGGCATGCGCGCCGACATGCGCAAGCGCGGCGCGGTAAAGCTGCTGTTCCTGTCCTTTGAAGCCCGGAAACGACGCAGGCATCCTGATGATACCGTCCGAAAAGCCCGTCCGCCGCGCCCGGCGGTTCGACGCATCTGCGACCGCTTCGCGCAGAACCGGCGCGTGCCGCCAAAGAGCGGTGTGAAAAGACGTAAGCCCAGCCTCAAGGCTTGGGAAATTCGCCTCTCCTGCGTAGCGTTCGAGCAGGCGCTGCGCCTCGGGTGTCTCTAGCCGGAAAAAGCCCAAGGCCTGATCGGTATCGAGCCCGCCCACCATCAGCCCGGTTTCGGTCCAAGCGCAAAACCCTTCTAGGCCAAGACGGTCGAGCAGCAGGTCCGCGCGGTCAAGCACCGCACCGACAGCCTTGGGGCGGCGGCCAAGAACCGCGGCGATCATCCCGCGCCACTGCTGAAAATCGGCCGCATTGCGCAGCTTCACGGCCATCGCGGGACACAGGTCGAGATAGGTCGCCGCAAGGCGGGGCCGCGCCTTGATCGCGATCCGCGAGGCATCCGCAGCAATGGCGATGGCCTGCGCAGATCCCGCATGTTCGGCCACGCGCGGTGCTGCGGATGCAAAGGCGCGCGCGACCCCTGCGCCATATCCTGCGCCGTTCAGGCGATCATAGGCGCGCAGATACGCGTCACGGTCCGGGCCAGCAAAGGCCTGACAAATGGCCGGCGTCAGCGCCTCGGCCTTTATCCCGTCAGATACAAGCATCAACAGCCGCCGACAGGGTTGAACGCATCTCGGGATCGTCCGTTATTGGGGTGATCACCGCGAATTTGCAGGCTTGGGTGATGGGAAGCCCCGCAACCATCAAGCGGCCTGCGTGAATGAGCATCCGGGTGGATGCGCCTTCGTCCAGTCCCTTGCCCCGCAGGTTGCGGCTCTTGCCCGCGATCCGCGTCAAACGCTGTGCATCCTGCGGGTTGAGCCCGGATTCAGAGGCGATGATATTCGCCTCGATCGTGGCTGCCGGATAATCGAAATCCAAGGCGCAAAAGCGTTGCTTGGTCGACTCCTTTAGGTCCTTGAGAACGCTCTGGTAGCCGGGGTTATAGGAAATCACCAACTGGAAATCCGGGTGCGCGCGGACCAGTTCACCCTTCTTTTCCAAGGGCAGGATGCGGCGATCATCGGTCAAGGCGTGTATGATGACGGTCGTGTCCTGACGCGCCTCGACGATTTCATCCAGATAACAGATACCGCCTTCGCGAACCGCCCTTGTCAGGGGCCCATCCTGCCAATACGTGCCCTCGGCCCCCAAGAGATAGCGCCCGACGAAATCAGAGGCCGTCATGTCTTCGTGGCATGCCACCGTGACAAGTGGCTTGCCCAGTTTCCACGCCATATGTTCGACAAACCGGGTCTTGCCGCACCCGGTCGGTCCCTTGAGCATCACGGGCAAGCGCATTTCATACGCGGCCTCATAAAGCGCAATCTCATCCGCACTTGGGTGGTACCGGGGCTCTTCGGTCAGGCGGTACGTTTCGAGTGACATGCTGTTTCCATCAAAAAGGGGGGTCGGCGGACGTTCCGCCGACCAGACTGTCGATTACCGATGCGTTTCCTTGGTTTTCTCGTTCGGGATGCCGTCGATCGGGCATTCCTCTGATCCGACGGTGGAACGGGTCATGGCCTCGACCATCTCGCGCGTGCCTTCGGGGTCTTCGACCCATTTGCGATAGAAATCATAGGGCATTTCTGCGGTGCCCTTGTCCCCATCGCCCGAGTTGATCATCCCCGTGTAGCCACGATGCACGAGTTTGAAGAGGTGGTTGTTGGATTGCAGCGTGCGCCGCGCTTCGCGGATCGCCGTGACCGAGAGGGGCGCAAATTGAATGCCCATTTCCTCGGTCCCGCACTCTCCCAACGTGCGCCCGTCAAAGCCGCAGATCGTCGAATGACCAAAGAAGCTGAACACACCGTCAAAGCCGGTTGCATTGGCCACGGCGACATAGGTGTTATTGGCCCAGGCCATCGCCTTGGCCATGGTGATCTGCTGTTCCTTGGCTGGATACATATAGCCCTGACAACGCACGATCAGTTCGGCACCCTTCATCGCGCAATCGCGCCAGATTTCGGGATAATTGCCGTCATCACAGATGATCAGGGAAATCTTGAGCCCTTTGGGGCCTTCGCTGACATAGGTGCAATTGCCCGGATACCAGCCCTCGATGGGCACCCAAGGCATGATCTTGCGGTATTTCTGAACGATTTCACCCTTGTTGTTCATCAGGATGAGCGTGTTGTAGGGGGCTTTGTTCGGGTGCTCTTCGTGCCGCTCGCCGGTCAGCGAAAACACCCCCCAGACATCCGCCGCAATGCAGGCCTGGGCAAAAATCGCCGTCTCCTCGCCCGGGATTGACGCGGCAGTCTCGTACATTTCCGTCTCGTCATACATGACGCCATGAGAGGAATATTCAGGGAAGATCACCAAATCCATGCCCGGCAGGCCGCGCTTCATGCCCTTCAGCATCTCCGCGATCTTGTGGCAGTTCTCGATCACCTCGGCCCGCGTGTGCAGCCGGGGCATTTTATAGTTCACCACCGCGACTCCGACGGAGTCGTGGCTGCTTGCGATATCACCGTGATGCATTGTGTTTGATCCTTCTGATTTCAGGAGTGGCAAATGTGGTGGATTGGGTCATTTCCGGCGCTCCGCAGGTGGCTGACCGTCCAACACGGTCGCGGCGGCCCGCCACAAGGCGGCCATCACTTTGGACAGCGCAGCCCCGTCCGGGGCTAGAAAACGGATGAGGGCGATATCCCGGTCACTGAACACAGACAGGCCGGCATAAACGCCGGGCACGGTGTCTGCCGCACGTTGCATCTGCGCGCCCGCATCTGCACACCCGACGACAATCATCATCCCCGAACACGCGAACCCACCCGTACGGGCGGGCCAGTCGGAACCGCATAGATCAAAGCGATCAAGCAGCACCGTCCCCTCGGGGCTGATAAGTTCAACCTCGTTCTCAAGCCTTGAAAACGGTCGTGCATGCCCCTCGGGATCGTGGCTGAGTTGCGCATCCCCCAGGATCACGCGAGCCTCCCGTCCAAACCTCGCCGTCACACGGTTGCAGAACTTGGCACCGGTCATCAGGATCGCGGGATCGGGCAGGTAATCCAGCCGAGCACCCTCCGCTACATCGAGACAGACCGTTTGCCGGGCCCCCTCTCGTCCGCGCGCGTCATGCACGATGGTCGAGGCCTGTGTCGTGACATGCACCTGCGCCCCCGCATCAAGCCCGATTTCAAGCGACAGGTCATCGCCCGCATAGACCCCACCCGACGACGATTGCAGATAGAGCGTTGCCATTCCCTTCGGGTCACCCGCATGGTAAAAGGGCCGCGTGATGTGAAACGGATGCGGCGTGAACTGCCGCGCAAGAAATGTGCGCCCACCAAGAGCACGAAACCGAAGCTCCGCCGCAACCGGGCGCGCGCCGAGGCCTATCGCGCCAATGGCGTTCAAGACGCGACCCCCCGAAACAGCAGCTCACGCGCCAGCATGTCGACGATTTCGTCCACGCCGGTGATGCGGGCCCCTTTGCAGCAACAGCCGATCACGGGCGCCTTTGCCCTGATCTCGCGCGCCTCAATCAGGATTTTATCCGCATCAACAAAGACATGCGGCGCAAGGTCCAGCTTGTTGATGACCAAAAGATCGCATTGCAGGATGCCGGGGCCGCGTTTGCGGGGGATATCGTCGCCCTGCCCCACGTCGATGACGAACATCCACCAATCCACCAGATCAAGCGAGAAGGTCGAGGCAAGATTGTCGCCCCCTGACTCGATCAGGATCAGATCAAGCCCGGGAAATCGGGCCTCTAGATCATCAGCGGCAGCGATGTTGAGGGTCGGGTCCTCGCGGATCACGGTGTGCGGGCAGGCCCCGGCCTCGACGGCAGATACGCGGTCTGGATCTATCAGGCCGCTGGCCTGCAAGCGCCGGGCATCCTCTTTGGTGACAAGGTCATTGGTCACCACGGCCACCTCGATCGCACGCGCCTTAAAGACCGGCATCATCGCCTCGATAAGCGCCGTCTTGCCCGAGCCGACAGGCCCGCCGATCCCGATCCGGGCAGGACCGGGATTGTTGCTTTTGCTCAGGGGAATAAAATGGTTCATCGCAGCATATACCTTTGCGTAAGCGGCAGGCTTTCCGCTGGCTCGCAGGTGGCAAGAACGCCATCCACGAACACCTCGAAGGTCGCGGGATCCACGGTGATGTCAGGACAGGCATCGTTGAGGAACATGTCCGATTTGCGCAGCGTCCGCGTGCCCTGCGCCGGCAACAACGCCTTGGTCAGGCCTAGCCGCTGCGCCAGACCGCCATCAATAGCGCGGGGATTCACGAAACAGGCCCCACAGGCTGGCGCGGCCTTGCCGAAAGACCCCCATTGCGGTCGCATCATCAGCGGCTCGCAGGTCATCAGCGAGGCGGCACTATCCCCCATCGCGCCCCATGCGATAAAGCCGCCCTTGACCACCAACTCGGGCTTGATGCCGAAATATCCCGGCTTCCACAGCACGACATCCGCCATCTTGCCCGGTTCAAGAGACCCGATGTGATCGGCAATGCCAAAAGATCGCGCGGCGTTGATCGTGTATTTCGCGATGAACCGTTTGATCCGGTGATTATCGCCTTTTGCTACGGTTTCTTCGGGCAGACGCCCGCGTTGAACCCGCATCTTCGAGGCAAGCTGCCATGTTCGGGTGATAACCTCGTGAATGCGGCCCATCCCCTGACTGTCCGAGCCCAGCATCGAGATGGCACCGATATCGTGCAGCACGTCCTCGGCGGCGATAGTCTGCGCGCGGATGCGGCTTTCGGCAAAGGCCACATCCTCGGGGATCGACGGATTCAGGTGATGGCACACCATCGTCATATCGAGATGTTCGTCGAAGGTGTTGATGGTGAAGGGGTTTGTCGGATTGGTTGACGATGGCAGGCAGTTCGCCCGCCCCGCCACCGTAATGATATCGGGGGCATGGCCGCCGCCCGCGCCCTCGGTGTGATACATGTGGATCGTGCGATCCCCGATGGCCCGCAGCGTATCCTCGACGAACCCGCTTTCATTGAGCGTGTCGGTGTGAATCTGCACCTGAAAATCAAGCGCATCGGCGACTGTCAGGCAGGCATCAATCGCTGCCGGCATGGATCCCCAGTCTTCGTGGATCTTGAGACCCAGACAGCCGTTCTCGATCTGCTCGACCATCGCGTCGGGCTGATGGGCGTTGCCGCGCCCCAAGAACCCGAAATTCATCGGCCAATGCTCGGCGGCCTGCAGCATTTTACCGGTGTTGAACACGCCGCCACAATCAATCCCGACTGTGATCGGCCCCAAGGACCCGCCCAGCATCGTCGTGATACCTGACGACAGCGCATGCTCTACCAGTTGGGCACTGTCGAAATGCACGTGCACGTCAATTGCACCCGCCGTCGCGATCATGCCTTCGGCGTCACGCACGGTGGTGCCAGCCCCCACGATCAGGCGCGGATCAACCCCGTCCATCGTCGCCGGATTGCCTGCCTTGCCAATGGCGACGATCTTGCCGTTCTTGATGCCGATATCGCCTTTGACGATCCCGACGACCGCGTCGATCACCACGACATTGCAAATCAGCATATCGAGCGATCCGCCCGCACTTGTCACGCCCACGGCCATCCCAAGCCCGTCGCGCAGGGTCTTGCCGCCCCCATGCAGGCATTCGTCCCCATAGACCGTGAAATCATGCTCGATCTCGGCCCATAGCTCGGTATCGCCAAGGCGGATCATGTCGCCCGTGGTGGGGCCGAACATCGCCGCATAGTCCGCTCGCGTCATCTTTACCATGATCAGGCCCCCTTGAATCCCGCAGCGCGTGCGCGTTCTAGCGCCGCGATCTTGTTGGCCTCGTTGACCTCGCCATTTGTCAGATTGTTCAGCCCTGTCAGCCGCTTCTCACCGCCAAAGGTGCAAAGGCTGACCTCTTTTTCCTGTCCCGGTTCGAACCGCACGGCTGTGCCCGCAGGAATATTCAGCCGAAAGCCGAAGGCGGCGGCGCGGTCCATGTCCAGCGCCTTGTTGGCTTCGAAAAAATGATAGTGACTGCCAACCTGCACCGGGCGATCCCCGGTGTTGCGCACGGTCAGGGTGATCGTTTCACGCCCGGCATTGAGCTCTATCTCACCCTCCGCGACGCGGAATTCGCCGGGTCTGATCTCGGCATCCGCCACGGGGTTTGCACCGGGGCGGATCGGATCATGAACCGTGACCAGCTTGGTGCCATCTGGAAAGACGCCCTCGACCTGTATCATGGGAACAAGATCGGCAACGCCGGGCATCACATCGTCCCGCGTCAGGATTGTCGATCCATAACTGATAAGCTCGGCCACGCTGCGCCCGTCGCGCGCGCCCTCTAGGATTTCGTCGCAAATGATGGCAATTGCCTCAGGCGCGTTCAGCGCCAGGCCACGGTCACGACGCCGCCGCGCCAGTTGCGCAGCGGTGAAGATCGTCAAGCGTTCAAGTTCGGTCGGTGTTAAAAGCATTCCGTATCCTTGATCCTCATCATGGTCTTTCAGGTCGCAAAAAGGCTGGCATGCGCAGTGGGGCGGCGGACGGCGGCAATCTCGGAGAGGGGTGAAAAACTCCCCGGTTTCTCGGGGCATGGCGTGCTCAGGTCTTTGGCCATCGTCGGCGCGATCTGAGCCAGCAGCGACTGCGCCTCAATGGCTCCTAGCGAGCCAAGGCGCACCGCAGCCGAGGTGAACGCCGTGACCACCCCGTTCAGCGCACCAGCCTGGGCCTGCAAGGGCGACAGCCCCAAGCCGGCGGCCACGACACCTTGCACCACCGGCTCATAGCCCCCCGCATGGCACCGCATGGCCTGAGCGATGGCCGCGTTGAAGCTGGCAACGAATGGCGTGCCGATACGGCTATGAACGGACAACAAAGAGCGTCCAATCCTGCGCGAGGCGTCCGCCAACCGGTCCGAGGTGTTCTGAACGTGGCACCGCGCATCAATGTCCAAAAGCTGCTGCGGATCATGGGCCGCGTCCATCGCGCAGAGCAGGAAGGGGCGATCAAAGCTGAACCATCGAGGGATGATCTGATGCGTGAGTATCCGGTGAACACCTGTGGCATCGCGCACCTTGCCCTCGTTCGTGAGGGTCTCAAGCCCGGACGAAAACGCAAAGGCCCCCGAAGGAAAGGCGCTATCGGTCGTCTGCAACATCCTGAGCAGAGACAAGGCACCCGTCATGGCACAGCGACCTCAGCGGTGCGCAGGGGGCGGATTTCACCCGACTGAATCATCGGCTCCAGCCGGTCGAGATAGACGCGCCGCTCAGTCTCGACAGCGATCAAAAGCACATCGCCCTCAAAACGCACCCGCCAATGCAGGTTGCCCGCGAAATACCCCAATCTGAGCGCTGTGGCCGCATCCCGCGCCACAAACCGCAGCCAGTCCTCGGTCTCGACGCGCACCACGAGTGCCGCAGAGGCCTTCAATTCCAGAATTGCACCATCAAACAGCTGTTGGCTTCGGGGCAGCGCAATCGCAATCTCGCGCCCCGCATCCGTTAGGCCCCGAAATCGGCGACGCGCCAGATCGGACCGGGACAGGCGCAGGTGGTCAACCGCATGGGCGTGGTCCAACCGGTGCAGATCCTCGCGGAAACCGGGTTGATCGGCCGCACCGATGATGTCGGAGAATATGTTCATAGCATGCGCCCACGACTAGAGACGCACCTGCAATGCAAGCGGTGAAGCATAGCCTTACTCCTGGAAGGTCGGCGTGTTGAAACTCCGTCAAAACCGAGCACGCCGATGCGAAAAGTGAATTTGCCGGTGAAAGCCAGAACAGGATTGTAATGCTCACGCGCAGGCGTTCAGCACATCAAGTTATGGCTCAGATCAGACATAAGACGGTGACCCTGCATTCATCATGCAGCCTTTCGGAGGTCAGATCCCCTAAGGGGCGGTCAGGCTTGGATACGACACTGCATCCACCGTCATCAACGCGCAGGGTCATAGTAAGATTGCGCGTTCAGCCTTCTTCCGTGTTGGCAAGCAGCTATGGTTGCCAACGATTTAACTATACATCGCTTCGCTTCATTGACAATAGCTCACTCGCGCTGATGATCGCTTGGGCCATGTCATCTATGGAAATACGCTTGGACATTGCCTGTTCTCTAAGCACTCGATGCGCATCACACTCGCTAAGATTGTGCATTTCCATCAAAATCAGCTTGGCCTTGGCCAAAGCCTTCTGACCTCTGATCTTTTGTTCCAGCCGCTCGATCTGTTCTTGATAGGCAAGCTGCTGCTGCCAAATCGCACGCGCGAGGGCAAGATTGGTCAGCACGCCAAAGCTCTTGACGGGCTTTGAGGTGGCAGCCGTCGCATTCAAATCCAGCAACAGTTGCAGCATGGCCGGGTTTTCGTAATTCACCAAACCGATGATGGTCGGCCCCGGCTTCCCGGTTCGCTTCAACATCGCTTTGATTTCTTCATGGTGGTCACAGAACAGACCGATGAACGCCACGTCGATCTGCTCGGCCAGCGTGTTGGGTGGCGGCCATGCCAGGGATTTGCGGCAACCGATCCGGCCAAGTTGGTCAAGGATCATCATGCCATCCTCATCGGGGGGATGCACCACGACGACTTCAATCTCACGAAGGTTTTTTAATCGAAAGATGCTCATGATAGGCTGCTCTTGGCAAAAGCGGCATGTGAAAGGGCAACTGGATCTTCCAGCTGGATAAGATAAGGCGAGGGGATCACCGGCGAAGACGCTTCCCGCACGATCCGGAACTTGCCATCGGCATCGACAATGGCGACCCTAGGCCACAACACCGTGTGATTTGTTGCCGCGTCCACGCGCACCAAGCCCTGCGGGGCCTCTAGTGAGAAGGTCGGCAGAACACGCAACAGATCGTCGCGATCGGTTCCCCCGGCCTGCCGTACGGCCTCTGCGAATAGCTTGATCTGAAAATAGGCAGCCTCCGCCTCGGCGCAAAGCGATGCCTCTTCCCCGAAACGCTCCCTGAAGCGCGTGACGAAGCGGCGGTTCACGTCACTGTCGATCACGCTGAAATACGGAGCCGCCTTGATATTGCCCTCTGCCGCACTTCGGCCCATCGCGGCCATCTCAGGTTCGCCCGCAGTAACCGAACAAATGGGCATGATCGTCCTGTCAAACCCCGCGTTGTCATAAGCCCTGTAGAAATCAACGGCATCCGTTCCGACCAACGTGGAAAACACGATGACAGGCTGGCTTTGCTTGATCCGGTTGATAACGCAGTCGATCTCGTCGCCGGACGAACCCAATGGGATATAGACTTCATCCACAACATCCGCGCCGCGATTAGAAAGAAGATCACGCATCAGACGGTTGATTTCGTATGGAAAAATGTAATTCGAGCCAACAAAGAAAAAGCGGCCGCCATAGGTCTGCGTCATGAAATCGGCGAGCCATTTGGCGCTCTGATTGGGGGTTGCACCAGAATAGATGCATCCCTTCGCGTATTCGAATCCCTCGTAATGTGTCGGGTAGAACAAGGTCGACTTGTGATCGTTCACGGTCTGCAGCACGGCCTTGCGGCAAGAGGACATGTAGCAACCAAATAGGGCATCTACCCGCTCCTCGGACAGCAATCGGGCACCTTCTGCCCGGAACGCGGCAGGATTGGATCGCGTGTCACAGCCGGAAAACAAAAGCTCTTCGCCCAGAAGCCCACCATCCTGATTTATCTCTTCAACAGCCAATATGGCCGCTTCTCGCTGCTGGCTTTCAACCACGGACGTCACGCCGGTTCTGGAATAGAGAAAACCGATCTTGACCGGCGTTTTGTCGAGATTCATTGTCTTTCCCCGTGCAGGGGTAACACATCAGCCATCACTGACCGCGTGCCCCATCGCGAAAGTCCTTGTCCGAACCTGATGCTCTTACCCGACGAGGTAAGCACAGCGATTTTGCAAATGACGCAAGCATTTGCGCTTTAAACGGGGCCGAACATGCACTGACTTGTCCGCCGCGCCGAAAAATTAAGCAGCCCCAACAGGATTTGCCTGTTTTTCTAATAGATCGCAGCCTGAGGACATAAACGGCGCGGATACCCTGACGTCAGAGCCGCGTGGTGCAGAACTGAGTGTTCCAGAGGCGGCGGTGCTCAGGGTGCCCAGCCGGGCTTCGGGGCCACCTCTCACGTTTTCAACCAAATGCGGTGTCTTGAGATCATGGCTACACCCGCGGGCATTGGCGGCGTCAAATCGGCCCAGACCAAAGCCCGCGTGGGAATCACCTGAGGCGCAAACTCAAACGCTCAAGGCGCTCGCCACTACGAGTTCCAAGGGTTGATGTCGTGGCCATACCGTTGGTCTCGAGGGACATTCCCCAAAGATCCCAACATCTAGGCGGCATACCTGTACAAATTCGTAGATTTTTTGATGGTACCGCCTCCCTGGCTTGAACAGGGGACCTCTGGATCCACAATCCAGCGCTCTAACCAACTGAGCTAAGGCGGCACTGGGGGGCGATTTAGCTTTACCGTCTTCGGAATGCAAGTCTAATGAAAGGCGATGTCCCAGGTTTGTTCCAGTAAATCACAGCCATAGGCCCGCACCGGACGCGTTTGGGCAATCTGCCACCCATTGCGCGCGTAAAGGGCACAGGCCGCGCGGTGGCTCTCATGGGTGGCCAGCGTCATGCCCGCATAGCCCTTGGCCCGCGCAAAATCCATGCAATGCCCCAGCATCCGCTGACCAAGCCCCCGACCCCGCGCCTCTGGCTCCAAGAGAAAGAGCCGCAGCTTGGCCACATCGGCACTCTGCGCCACGCAGAAGATCGAGCCAAGCCGCCGCCCCCCCGCCTCGGCAATCCAGCCTGCTTCCCGTGCAGGATCGTGCCGCGCCAGATAATCCGTGATGATCTTGGCCACAAGCGGCGCGAATGTGCCGTCAAACCCCGCCTCACGCGCATAAAGCGTCCCATGACGCTCTATCAGCCAAGGGGCATCCTCTGATTGGAACAGGCGCAACGTGATCGTATCCATACCCCCAGCAAAGCGCCAAGACGCTTGTCAATCAAGGGGGAAAGGGATAGCACGCCCGTTGTTGCAAGGAGAGCGCCATGGGTATCAATTCAGAGAGCGACATCGAGGCCAACCTCCAGATCGGGCCGACCGATCAAGGCATGGTCCGCCTCTATATCGAGGCGCAGGGCATTGACCTTCCGATGGATTTCACGCCCGAAGAGGCCGAGGAAATCGCCCAGGAAATCATCGCCTCCGCTCAGGCGGCGCGCGCCAAGGGCTCATAAGCGCGGATCAAGCAGCGACTGCAGCCGCCGTGCCGCGTGCCGCGCGAATTTCCGCGTAAGCGCGGCGCGACGCGCGCCCGCAAGCCGGGTTTCGGGCCCCATGCGGATGATCTCGGCGCTATAGGCATCAGCCAGAATCAGGCCGGTGCCCTCTGGCAGCAAATCCACCGGAAATTCGGCATCCACCGCCCAGAAATAGCGGTCACACCATTGCAGATAGCCCTGCCATTTGGCATCCGCCATGAAATCGGCACGGCTTGATTTGCACTCGATCACCCAGATCTCGCCCTTGGGACCCAGCGCCATCACATCGACGCGCCGCCCCCGCTCGGGCACAAATTCTACTATCGAATCAAAATCATGGCTGCGCAGGTGGCGGCACACGCCCCGCGCCAGAACCTGCCCCGGTTGCAGCATCTGATCGGTTCCAAAATCCATGACGGGATTATGAACAAACCACGAACGCGCGCAACCCCTTGTCGAAGGGCAAACAAAGGCTTACCTCTGGGGCGTGACGGGTGCTGTTCTTCTCGATAACGGTTGCATTCCAGTGGCCTTAAGCAATTCCGAGGGAATTGGCTCTGTCTGGACCCTGGTCCAGTTACCCGATGCCCACCTGTACATACAGGTCCTCGGGAATCATACCACCGAACGGTTGCTACGGGCCCGTCACACCCCTGATGCAGGTCGGAATTGCGCGGCGCTCAGCGCCGCGGTGCCGGGCGACGCCGGTCATCCACGCGCACCGGAATCGCCATATATTCCCGCGCCATGACACCTTGACGATGGCCACCGCGCGGCTCGTCGTCATCGTCATCCTTCATCCGCATGATTGCGATGGCGAATTGCACGCCAGCAAAGACGATCCCATTGGCGAACCACAGGACGACAACCGCCAAAAGCCCTTTGTCGGAATGTGTCACCAGATGCCACAGGTTCGCGACATTGAACCACAGCAACATGGCAACAAAGGCCCCCGCGATGCCAAAACCGATGGCGACCTGCGTGATATAAAGGCGGACAAGCTTGGGCATTTGACGACTCCTTTGCTTACAGGCTGAGTCTACGCCTTTGGCACGGGATTACAAGTCAGCGCCCCGCGACCCTTTCACCCTATGGCTTCATTTGGCCGAAAAACTTTTGTGGCGCGCCGGTATCATGCCAATTCTGCGCGCGCAAAGGCAACGGGCCGGCCTCAATGCGCGCAGCCCGAGGATCAAAACGCCTCGGGCCGTGCCTCGCGCGCCATATGATCCAGAACGGCATTGACGAATTTCGATTCCTTGCCGTCCGGATAGAACGCCTTGGCGACATCGACATATTCCATGATCACCACCTTGGGCGGTGTGTCGGATTGCACCAATTCCGCCCCTGCCGCGCGAAAGAGCGCGCGCAGCGTCGGATCAATCCGGGCGATCGGCCACTTCGCCACTAGGGCGCGGTCGGTCATCTGATCAATCTTGGCCTGCCAGCTGACCGCATCGTCAAGCAGCTTGCGAAAGAGGTCAACATCGCCCTCGGCCATGTCCACGCCTTCATCCACCTCGGCACCAAAGCGGAAATCGAGAAATTCCTCGCTCACCGTGTCCGAGCTCTGGCCGGAGTGTTCCATCTGAAACAGCGCCTGCACCGCATAAAGCCGGGCGGCGGATTTCATCTGGCGCTTGCGGTTGCCAGAGAGGGCGGGATCGGTGGTCATGCGACGGGTTTGCCTTTTGTTGCGCCTGCGATCTGGATGTCATCGGTCGCAGGCTTGAATCCCACGCCCTTGCGCGGGCCGCCCCATTTACGGGCCAAAGCCACCAGATGCAAGGCCGCCGCTGCCGCCCCCGCGCCCTTGTTCATGGCCTTTGGATCGGCGCGCACCTCAGCTTGGGCACGGTTTTCCACCGTGAGGATCCCATTGCCGATGCACAGGCCCTGCAAGCCCAACAGCGTGATACCGCGCGAGCTGTCGTTGCACACTGTGTCGTAATGCGTGGTCTCGCCCCGGATCACACAGCCCAATGCGACATAGCCGTCAAAATTGGCCATACGCTCGGCAATGCCGATGGTGGTGGGGATTTCCAGCGCGCCGGGCACTTCGGCAATCTCAAAGGTGCCGCCTGTCGCCTCGATTTCCGCCGTGGCCCCGGCAATCAGATTGTCTGCAATGTCGCGATAAAACGGTGCCACGACGATCAGGATCTTGACCGGCTTGTCGAATTCCGCGCGCGGCAGGGTGTATTCGTGTTCCGCCATCTTTTTCACTCCTCCGTCAGGGGCCGGGTGCCGGTGATCGAAATGCCATAGGCATCCAGCCCCAGATACCGGGTTTTCGGACTATCGGTCAGCAGGATCAATTCCCGAATACCCATTGTCGACATGATCTGCGCGCCAAGGCCCGTGTGTTTGATCGTGCGCGGCGCATCCTCATCCTCCATCTCGCCTGCCAGCTTGGGACGGGGTTGGCGGAACAGGAACACCGCACCGCGCCCCTCGCGGGCGATGATCTCCATCGCGCGCGGCAGCTTGCCTGTGGGACCGTGGGCGCGTTTGCTCAGGCCGATGCCCAGCACATCCTCAAGCGCATTGAGCGCATGGGTACGCGCCAGCACGGGCCGCCCATCTGTGATATCGCCCTTGCTCAGGACCACATGCTCGGTTTGGGTGATCTGATCGGCAAAAATCCGCATGTCCCACGCGCCCCCATGGCTCGAGGTTACGGATTCCCGGCGCATTTCGATGATCAGATTGTCATGCTTGTGGCGATAGGCGATCAGGTCGGAAATGGTGCCGATTTTCAGATCATGCTTGGCGGCAAACTCGATCAGGTCGGGCAGCCGCGCCATAGAGCCGTCTTCCTTCATGATCTCGCAGATCACCCCCGACGGGTTCAGCCCCGCGAGCCGCGCGATATCCACCGCCGCCTCGGTATGACCGGCACGCACCAGCACGCCGCCGCGCCGGGCCCGCAAGGGAAAGACATGCCCCGGCGTCGCAATCGCCGCCATGGTGTTTTGCTCGTTGATCGCCGTGGCGATGGTCAGCGCCCGGTCGGCTGCGGAAATGCCGGTGCTTACCCCTTCGCGCGCCTCGATAGAGACGGTAAAGGCGGTCTCGTGGCGCGAAGAATTATTGACTGCCATCAGCGGCAATCCCAGCCGGTCAATCCGCTCGGCCGTCATCGGCAGACAGATCAGGCCACGCCCATGCATCGCCATGAAATTCACCGCCTCAGGCGTGGCAAATTCGGCGGCGATCACCAGATCGCCCTCGTTCTCGCGGTCCTCATGGTCCACGAGAATAAACATGCGGCCCGCGCGCGCCTCTGCGATGATCTCTTCGGTGGGCGCGATGGCATGGCGCAAATCGGCCTCGACGGGGCCGGGTTTCTCGAATGGAACGGTGTCGGACATGGGCGCGCCCTCCGGGGTGTTGCAACCCGGCCCGGATACCGCAGCCGCGCGGCAATGGCCAGAGGGGATCAACCCGTGACCTGCCCCCCAAGCAACGCCAACACCCGCGCCAGATCGGCGCGGGGCGGATCAAAGGCCGGATGTTCCAGCACCAGCGCCTTGCCCGTCGCCACAGCCAGATCAAAGGGCGCGACAAGGCTGCCGTCGTCCAAGGCGCTCTGCACAAGACTTTGATGCCCCATCAACACCCCCGCCCCATGCCGCGCCTCCTCTAACGCGATGGCATAAAGCGAATAGCGCGGCCCGGTGGTGGGCAGGCTGATGCCCGGCAGCCTCGCCCGCGCCCAAAGCGCCCAATCCTCGGACCAGAGCGCATCATGCAACAGCGTTTGCCCCATCAGATCGGCAGGGCTGCGCAAACCTGCGGCCATCTCGGGCGCACAGACCGGCAGGATCATATCCTGCGCCAGCACCTGTTCGCCCCGCGCGCCCGTCGGGGGCCGGATGAAAAGGCTAAGATCAAAGAGATCCCGCGCCAGATTGGGCGGGTTCTCGATCGCCGAGACGGAAATATGCAACGACGGCAGCGCCGCACGCACCACAGGCAGGCGCGGCGAGAGCCAGAGTTGCGCCACCGATGGCAGCGCCGCGATATGCAACGCGCCATGGCGCGCGGCACTCCGCAGGCCATACACCGCCGCCCCCATCGCATCAAAGGCCGTGGCAAACCCCGGCAGCGCCTCTGCCCCCAACGCCGTCAGCCGCACCCCCTGCGAGCGACGCTCGAAAAGGTCCGCACCAATCCACGCCTCCAGCGCGCGGATATGCTGCGAAATCGCACCGGGGGTGACGCAAAGCTCTTCAGCGGCATTGGCAAAGCCGCCCAAACGCGCGGCCGCCTCGAACGCGCGCAACGCATTGAGCGGCGGCCCCTTGGGGCGCGGAGGAGATACAGACATTTTCTAGCCTTAGTTTTTCTACGCTGATATTTACATATTCTCATTTGCGCCGTCCAGACCGCCACGCCATCCTGCCGGAAACCGATCCAGAGGAGACCGCCATGACCCTTGCCCGCCGCCCTTGGGTGCCCCCGCTATGCGAAGACCTGATCCAGACGCTTGCCACCCGCACCGCCACCCAAGACGCAGGCACCATCGCCGCGCGCCTCGAGGCGTTGGCGCAGGACAATCGCCACATCCACAATGCTGAATGCTTCAACCTCAACCCCGCCACCAATGTGATGAACCCGCGCGCCGAGGCGCTTTTGGCCTCTGGCATCGGGTCGCGCCCGTCGCTGGGCTATCCAGGGGACAAATACGAGATGGGGCTCGAGGCGATCGAGGAAATCGAGGTTATCGCGGCAGAACTCGCCGCCGAGGTGTTTGATGCCCGCTATGCCGAAATCCGCGTGCCGTCGGGGGCCATCGCCAATCTCTACGGTTTCATGGCCACCTGCAAACCCGGCGACACGATCATTGCGCCGCCCGCCAGCATCGGCGGTCATGTCACCCATCACGGGGCGGGCTGTGCCGGGCTCTACGGGCTGCGTATCCTAGAGGCCCCAGTTCACGCCGATTGCTATACGGTCGATGTCGACGGGCTGCGCGCCTTGGCCAAGGCCGAACACCCCCGGCTGATCACGCTTGGCGCGAGCCTCAACCTACAGGAGCACCCCGTGCGCGAGGTGCGCACAATAGCCGATGACGTCGGCGCGCATCTGCTTTTTGACGCGGCGCATCAATGCGGCATCATCGCAGGTGGCGCATGGAAAAACCCGCTGCATGAGGGCGCGCATCTGATGACGATGAGCACCTACAAAAGCCTCGGGGGGCCTGCCGGGGGCCTCATCGTCAGCAATGACACTGCTCTGGCGCAAGCGCTGGATGCCATCGCCTTTCCGGGCATGACTGCCAATTTTGACGCGGCGAAATCGGCGGCTCTGGCGGTGACGCTGCTGGATTGGCGCAGCCATGGCCACGCCTATGCCGCCCAGATGATCGCCGTGGCGCAGGCGCTTGCCACAGCCCTCGAGGCCGAGGGCCTGCCCGTCTTCAAGGCCGGGGGCATCGCCACGGCCTCGCACCAATTCGCCATCGCGGCGGCGGGGTTCGGCGGCGGTCAGGCCGCATCCAAGACGCTGCGCCGCGCGGGCTTTCTTGCCTGTGGCATCGGCCTGCCGATGACACCTGTGGCGGGCGACATGAACGGCCTGCGCATCGGCACGCCGGAATTGGTCCGCTGGGGGGTAACGCCAGAGCATGCGCCGCGCATGGCCGCACTGATCGCGCGGGCGCTGCGCGGCAATGACCCCGATGCGCTGCGCCCAGAGGTCTCAGACTGGCGCCAGAGCTTTGACCGGCTGCATTACATCACCTGAACCGCGTTAGAGCGGGCTGCGTCTGATCGGGCTCACATCGCCCCGGCCCCCGAGCCGGGGCCTCTACCCTGCCTCGGCGAGGTTCCGGATCAAGCCCGGAACGGGTGTGGTTTCGATGGGGCGCACCGCGCTCTAACAGGCTGCTGAAGAAGTCAGCCTTGAAGGACGTTATTCTTCCCCCACGGTTTGAAGGTGGCTCTTTGCGACTGCGGACGCCGGGTCGGGTTTGCCCCCTTCGTCAGGGGGCAAGGAGTTTCGGTAGTCTGGCCAGATTGCAGGCTGCCATGGTCATTGTGAATTGGGCGCGGACCCTGTCGAGGCCGCGATGAACAGTCTGGGCCATGCCGCCCACGGTCTTGGCCCAGCCAAAGGGTTCCTCGATCTTCTTCCGGCGCCGCTGTGACAAGGCATAACCGGGATGCTGGGTGGTTCGCCCGTCGATTGCGGAACTCCGGGCCTTCTGCGCGACATGTGGCGTCACAACCATGCGCCTGAGTGCGGCAACAAAGTTGGCGCTGTCATATCCCTTGTCTGCTCCAAGCGTCAGGCGCCGGGTCGAGCCAGGGGAGTGTCGGTTGATCATCTCGAGGGCCGCCTTGCGCTCGCCGTAACCATCGGCATGGGTCAAATCGGCCTGCACGATCAGCCCGTTGCGGTTCTCCATCAGCGTATGTCCCATGAAGCACAATGTCGCCGCGGCACCCGGTGCCTTCTTGTAGAGACGGGCATCGGGGTCCGTCACAGAGATGTGGGTTGCGTTCGAGCGCTTCTGGCCCCGGAAGTTCACTGCGGCGTTGCGGATATGGCGGGGCGTGTCGGGCATCGGCTGCGTTTCTGTCTGCTGGGGCTGCGGTTCGGTGTTTGCGAAGGTCGCGTCGGCCGGTGGTGGCGGTCCGCCAGGATCATCGTCATGCGGTGGCGGCGCGCTGTTCCTGGGCTGAAAGCTCTTCATGGACGCCCACGCCTTGACCAAAGTGCCGTCTACCGAGAAGTGTTCATCCGAGAGGAGCGGACGGACCTCCGGGTGCGCCAGGATCGCCGCCATCAGCTTGCGCGACATGTCGGTCGTCAGCAGCCGATCGCGGTTCTTGGTAAACACCGTAGGAACCCAGACCGGATCGTCGATGCCAAGGCCGACGAACCACCGAAACAGCAGGTTATAGTTCATCTGTTCCATCAGCTGCCGTTCCGAGCGGATCGAGAACAGGAGCTGAAGAAGGCTCGCACGGATCAGTCGCTCCGGCGCGATGGAGGGGCGGCCAAAATCGGTGTAGAGCGCGGCGAACTCGGCATCCAGGCTGGCCAGCGCGTCATTGACGACCCGACGGATCAACCGCAGCGGATGACGATCCGGAACCCGCTGCTCAAGATCAACATAGCTGAACAGCGACCCGCTTGCCTCGTCCGTCCCACGCATCGCCACCTCCTGCTGCCGCTGCCATGCCGGAAGTGAATCATGTTCTCATAACCGCGTCGAGGGCCGACTTTTTCAGCAGCCTGCTAATGCAGCTTTTTGCGAATCCGCTGCACCATCCACCACACGAGGGCAATAACCGGCAGGGTGACGGCAGCGGTGACGCTGCCCTTGCTCATGCCCAGCGCCTCGGCCAGCGGATACAGAAGGTAAGATGCCAGCGAGACCGCGTAATAGCTGATCGCCACCACAGACAGGCCTTCAACAGTCTTTTGCAGCCGCAGTTGCAGATCGGCGCGCTTGTCCATGCTCTCCAAGAGCGCCTGATTCTGCGCGCTGCGCTCTACATCCACCCGCGTGCGCAGCAATTCGCCCGCCCGCATCGCCCTATCGGCCATGGCGTCCAGCCTGTCCTTGGTGGCGCGCACGGTGCGCATCGCCGGATCATAGCGGCGCATCATGAATTCCGCGAATGTCTGCCGCCCCTCAAAGCGTTCCTCGCGCAAGACCGCAATCCGTTGGTTCACGATCTGCTCATAGGCCGCCGTCGCGCCAAAGCGGAAGGACGAGCGCGCGACCAGCGCCTCCAACTCGGCTGAAACGCGCAACAGGCTTTGCAACGTTTCCTCCGCTGGCTGGCTGCCACCGGTCATATCGTTGATGAGGCGGCTCAACTGGCTATCGGTGTCGCCCATCTGGCGGCCCATCTCGCGCACGCGAGCAAAGCCCAGCATCGACATCGCCTTGTAGGTCTCGATCTCGCAAAGGCGCTGCACCACGCGGCCAATCCGGCGCGCGCCCGTCGTGGGGGCCACATGCAGCGAAAACCGCAAATGCCCCGCCGGATCAATCCGGAAATCCCCCGCCATCACGGCGGCATCATCCAGCACCCGCGCCACCGCCACGCTCTCGGACACAAACCACTGGTCGATCTCGTCGCGCGTCGCCTCGCGGCTCTTCCACGGGGTCACCCGGATCATCGCCGAGGTCACGCGCAGCCCCGGCGCATCCGACAGCCAATCGCTTGGAAAGACCTCGAAATCCGCCGGATCAAACGGCCGCGCACTGACCCCATCGGTAAAGACGGTATAGGTCACCATTTCGGTATGGCTTTCCCATTTCAGACTGTGCCGCCCGATCTGGCCGGAATAATGCGTGGCCCCCGGCTGCGGATGCTTGGCCCCATAGCGATCCAAAAGTGCCACCAGATGCGCCAGATCCGCCGCGCGGTCGCGCTTGGCCGCATCATGCGGTTGCTTGACGGCCAAATAAACGGCGGTGCAAGGGGCCTCAAGCGACGGGAATGGCCGCGCATGCAGCTCATTGGCCATCTCATAGCGCAGCGGGTGGTCCTGAATGGGGGGCATGCGCCGTTCTCCTGATCCTCAGCGCTGCATACCCCGTGCCGCGCCTGCAAAAAAGAGGTTTTTCGTTCAACCCCAATGATTTAGCGGAACACAAGTGTATACTGCCCGCGTTTCGCGCTTCCTCCTTCCCAAATTACTCAAATTCCGACAGTTGCCAAAGGGGAATGCGTCATGGCCCGCAACCCACGACCGCTGCCTTGACTTGTACAGAATTATGTGCATATACGCATTACAGACAAGGGGGGCCAGATATGGACGTGTTCACCTATACCGATGCCCGCGCCTCGCTCAAGGAGGTGATGGACCGCGTCATTCACGACCGCACAGAGGTGGTCGTCACCCGCAAGAACCGCGAGGCGGTGGTGATGATCTCGCTCGAAGAATACAACGCCATTCAGGAAACCCTCCACCTGCTCAAGAGCCCGGAAAACGCCCGCCGGCTGCACCGCTCGATTGCGCAACTGACCGCCGGGAATGGCATAGCGCGTGACATTGACGGGTGAGGTTGGTCTTTTCCGACGACGCTTGGGAAGATTTTCTCTGGTGGCAATCCACCGGGCGCGACAAGGGGCTGAACCGGGTCATTGATCTGATCAACGCCACCAAGCGCCTGCCGTTCAAGGGCATCGGCAAGCCTGAATCGCTCAAAGGCGATCTCACCGGCTGGTGGTCACGGCGGATCACCGATGAACACCGCCTTGTCTACCGTGTCAGTGTCAGTGGCAAGGGCGAGAGCCAACAGCTCGACATTGCGCAGCTCAGATATCACTACTGACAAACGCAAAAGGGCGCCCCGCAAGGCGCCCTTTTTCTTTTCCACCCAAACGATCAGTCGATCTTGGGCAAGAGGCTCGACAGGCTTGCCTTGGCATCGCCATAGAACATCCGCGTGTTGTCCTTGTAGAAGAGCGGGTTCTCGATCCCCGAATAGCCGGTGCCCTGCCCGCGCTTCGAGACGAATACCTGCTTGGCCTTCCAGCATTCCAGCACCGGCATCCCGGCGATGGGGCTGTTGGGATCGTCCTGCGCCGCCGGGTTCACGATGTCGTTCGAACCGATGACGATGGCCACATCCGTATCCGGGAAATCCTCGTTGATCTCGTCCATTTCCAGCACGATATCATAAGGCACCTTGGCCTCGGCCAAGAGCACATTCATATGCCCCGGCAGACGGCCTGCGACCGGATGGATGGCAAAGCGCACGTTCTTGCCCTTGGCCCGCAACTTCGAGGTCAGTTCGGAAACCGCCCCCTGCGCCTGTGCCACCGCCATGCCGTAACCCGGAATGATGATGATGCTGTCGGCCTCGTTAAGAGCCGCCGCGACACCATCGACGTCAATCGCGATCTGCTCGCCCTCAACCGCCATCTGCTCGCCCGCCGGGCCGCCAAAGCCGCCCAGAATGACAGAGATGAACGAGCGGTTCATCGCCTTACACATGATGTAGCTCAGGATCGCCCCCGAAGAACCGACAAGCGCACCGACCACGATCAGAAGGTCATTGCCAAGGCTGAAACCGATCGCCGCCGCCGCCCAGCCCGAGTAGCTGTTGAGCATCGAGACCACCACGGGCATGTCGGCCCCGCCGATCCCCATGATCAGATGATAGCCGATGAAGAACGCCAGAAGCGTCATCACCACCAGCGTCCAGATGCCAGCATCGTTGAAATACATGACCCCCAGAACCACCGACAGGAACGCAGCCCCCGCATTAAGAACATGCCCACCCGGCAGTTTCTTGGCCGCGGTATCGACCTTGCCCGCCAGTTTGCCAAAGGCGATGATCGAGCCGGTAAAGGTCACGGCCCCGATAAAGACGCCCAAGAACACCTCGACCCGAAGGATTGCCACCTCGACGCTGGTTTTCTTGGCCAGCACGGCGGCAAAGCCCTCAAGCCCCTTGCGCGCGGTCTCGTCCATCGCCAGCACGCGGCCCAGTTCGATATCGGCGTTAAAGCCCACAAAGACCGCAGCCAGACCCACAAGGCTGTGCATCGCCGCCACAAGCTGCGGCATCTCGGTCATTTGCACGCGCGTGGCCACCACATAGCCAATCGCACCACCCGCCGCGATCAGCACCAGCGACAAAAGCCAGAGACCGGCACCGGGGCCGATCAGCGTGGCGACAATCGCCAGCGCCATACCGGCCATGCCATACCACACCGCGCGCTTGGCGCTTTCCTGCCCCGAGAGCCCACCCAGAGAAAGAATGAAGAGGATGGCCGCCACCACATAGGCGGCCGTCGTGAAACCGTAATCCATGATCCTCTACTCCTTATGACTTCTGGAACATGGCGAGCATGCGCCGGGTGACGAGGAAGCCACCGAAAATATTGATCCCGGCCATGAACACCGACAGCGCCGCCAGCAGAATGACAAGGAAAGACCCCGATCCGATCTGCATGAGCGCGCCCAGGATGATGATCGACGAGATCGCGTTGGTGATCGCCATCAGCGGCGTGTGCAGGCTATGCGACACGTTCCAGATCACCTGGAAGCCCACGAAAACGGCCAGCACAAAGACGATGAAATGCTGCATAAAGCTGGCCGGGGCCACCAGACCCACGGCGAGAAGCAGGGCCGCACCCACCACCAAAAGCGTGACTTGGCTCTTGGTCTGCGCCTTGAACGCCGCCATCTCTGCCGCGCGCTTTTGCTCTGCGGTCAGCTCTTTTGGCTTTTCCTTGGGCTTGGCGGCAGCAATCGCCGCAACCTTTGGCGGCGGCGGCGGGAAGGTGACAGCGCCCGCATGAGCGACCGTGGCCCCCCGGATCACGTCATCCTCCATGTTGTGATTGACCTTGCCATCTTTCTCGGGGGTCAGGTCCGTCATCATGTGGCGGATGTTCGTGGCATAGAGCGTCGAGGATTGCGCCGCCATACGGCTGGGGAAATCGGTATAGCCGATGATGGTCACGCCATTCTCGGTGACGATCTTCTCATCCATCACCGTCATCTTGCAGTTGCCGCCCTTTTCAGCGGCAAGGTCCACGATCACAGAACCGGGCTTCATCGCCTTGACCATATCCTCGGTCCAAAGCTCGGGCGCTTCGCGGTTGGGAATGAGGGCGGTGGTGATGACGATATCCATCTCCGGGGCCAGTTCACGGAACTTGGCCAGCTGCGCCTCGCGGAATTCCGGACTGGACACCGAGGCATATCCGCCGGTGGCGGCCCCGTCCTGCTGCTCTTCCTTGAAATCAAGATAGACAAACTGCGCGCCCATGGATTCGACCTGCTCGGCCACTTCGGGCCGCACGTCAAACGCATAGGTAATGGCCCCGAGGCTGGTCGAGGTGCCAATCGCCGCCAGACCGGCAACGCCAGCCCCGACGATCAACACCTTGGCCGGGGGCACTTTGCCCGCCGCCGTGATCTGCCCGGTAAAGAAGCGGCCAAAGTTGTTGCCTGCCTCGATCACCGCGCGGTAACCCGCGATATTGGCCATTGAGGACAGAGCGTCCATCTTCTGCGCGCGGCTGATACGCGGCACCATGTCCATGGCGATGACCGACGCGCCTTTTTCGGCGAGCAGTTTCATCTGCGCCTCATTCTGCGCCGGCCAGAAGAAGGAGATCAGAAGCTGGCCTTCGGTCAGGCGCTTGGCCTCCGTCTCGCTGGGCGGGCGCACCTTGGCTACGATATCGACGGCCTTGTAAAGCGCGGCGGCGGTCTTGATCACCTCGACCCCAGCCGCCTCATAGGCCGCGTCCGAGAACCCGGCCGCGGTGCCAGCACCACTCTCGATGGCGCAGTCATACCCAAGCTTTTGCAGTTGCAGGGCCGAATCGGGCGTCATGGCAACCCGATTCTCACCCTCATGCACTTCCTTTGGCGTTCCGATCTTCAATGCTGTCTCCCCCTTTGGCAGATGACGTGTATTCTTGGCCCCGCAGCGCGGCGTGCCGGTTTCCTTGTCCCGAACGTCGTTATTTCACACTATTTCATGAGTGACGAGATCAAGATTGTCGCGGTTTCTACAACCAACGTCTGGTTTTTTCGCAATAACGGGCAAAATCCATGCGGAACTTGCGCCGCATCCGGTCCTCTTCCGGAATAATAAAGCGTTTTTCTATGACCCAGACGAATATGGGAATCAGTGGCAGCGCCAGAACCGCATCCCAGCGCAGAATAAGCCCTGAGAGAATCAGCGTATCGCCCAGATAGATGGGATTGCGCGAGCGCCGAAAAATTCCCGACTGGATCAGGCGCTCTGGCGTTTCATGCGGCACGATGCTGGTTTTATGGCGGCGAAATTCCAGCGCGGCCATCACCACCAGCAAAATTCCCCCGCCCACCAGCAGCCCGCCCAAAAGACCGGCCCATGTTTCGCCAAGGCTCAGGCCCATGGTGTAATGGCTGGATTGCATCCATGCCACAGCCAGAAACCCGGCAAGCCAGACGGGCGGCATGTCAATCCATTTCAACATGGGTCTCACCCGCCCCTCTCACGGTTGTCTCTTGCTCAAGAGCAGCTACAGTAGCGCGCATGAGGGCGGAGGCAAGATGACAATCGCGGGCAAACATGCATTGGTGACGGGCGGCGGTAGCGGCATCGGCCTTGCTATTGCCCGCGCTCTGGCCGAGGCGGGCGCAGAGGTGACCATCACCGGACGCCGCGCCGGGGTGCTCGAGGCGGTCAGCGGCGCAGGTCTGCATCCCATCGTGATGGACGTCACCCAAGAGGCACAGGTCATCGCGGGCGTGGCACAGGCGGTCGCCGCGCGCGGCCCGGTGCAGATCTGCATCGCCAATGCCGGCATCGCCGAGGGGCGCGCCCTGCACAAGACCGATGCAGATTTCTGGCGGCAGATCATGGCCACCAATCTTGACGGTGCGTTTTACACCCTGCGCGAGTGCCTGACTGGCATGCGCCATACCGATTGGGGACGGGTCATAGCCATGTCGTCGATTGCAGGCCTCAAAGGGCTTAAGGGCGCAGCGGCCTATACGGCCTCAAAACACGGGATGATCGGCCTCATTCGTGGCTTGAGCGAGGATTACCTGGGCACCGGCCTGACCTTCAACGCAATTTGTCCCGGGTATGTGGACACTGAAATTGTCCACCGCAACGCCACCGCTATTTCTCAGCGCGCAGGCGTGTCAGAAGAGGCGGCGCGCACTCTCATGGTCGAGGCCAACCGCCACAAACGCCTGATTGCGCCCGAGGAAGTGGCACAGGCGGCTCTGTGGCTTTGTGGTCCGGGCTCGTCCAGCATCAATGGCCAGACCATAGAGCTTGCGGGCGGTCAGGTCTGATCCGGCCCCCGTTTCTTCTTGGCGAAAATACTCGAAAACGGCAGCAGCCCCGCCTAATCACTGCCATGATTGATCCAGCTTTAGACACAATCGTCTAAAATTCTCCCGAATGCGCGCCCAATGCCGCCGCACAGGCTGTGTACCCAGTTTGGAAACAACAGGGTGCCAGTGCCATGCCAACGACCTTTAATTGGATCTTTTTAGGGACCGAGACGGATTTTCTTGATCCGACCGAAGGCAACAGCAATGCCGAGAACGCAGCCCTTTTCGAAAACCGCACCTATGGCAACGCATTAGACCCGCTGTATCAACGCATTTCCAGCGTCACAACCATCAACAACGGTGGCGCAGTCGGTGCGCTCGACATGAACAACACCGTCACCAATGACGCCTTTACCACCGACATCGGGGCCGGAACCCAGACCTTTACATTCGATGGGTTGAGCGTTTTCAACGCCACCCTCACCTATGCCAATGGCACAACAGCCGTGGTGACGGCCGTTATTGCACAATCCACCACCGGCGAATTGTTTCTGGCCCCCGAGATCAGCTTCAACGCCGATGTCACCGCCTTCGAGGCCGGGCCGATTGTTTCCATCACGCTCGACAGCGTCAATGCAAGCACCAATACCAACCTTGGCGCGGATCGTCTTGCGCAGGCCTGGGATAACGGCGTCGTGGATGGCACCGGCGGCAATGACCTCATCAACGGAAGCTATATCGAACCCATAGCCAACGGCTCTGACCGGGTAGACAATGGCGACGGCGTAAGCGGTCCGGGCTTTAACGACGATGTCATCAATGCAGGCGCGGGCAATGACACCGTGCTCGCGGGCCTTGGCAACGATTCCGTGCAGGGTGGCACCGGCGCCGATAGCCTGAGCGGCGAAAGCGGCAATGACACGCTGCTGGGCCAAGGCGGCAACGACACGCTGATCGGCGGCAATGGCGATGACAGTCTTGAGGGCGGCGCGGGCAATGATGTGCTTTACGGCGATGGCGGCACCGCCACACGCTGGAGCTATGATGTCTACACCCGCGATTTCACCTCGGCCAACGGGCAGGCTTTCACCATCGAAAGCGGCACCTTGGCAGGCTCTGGGACCTCTGCGGGGTTTGATGTCACCGGACACGGCCAACAGGCCACAGGCCAGGCCGATCCAAATGATTACGGCATCATCTATACCTCCAATCTCATCGCCTCTGCCGATGGGGTCTACCGCTTTGCCACCACGTCAGACGATGGTTCAACCATCCGTATCCTCGACAGCAACGGCGACCCGCTGACCTTTACCAACCAGATCGGCACCACCGGATCATTTCTCGACAACGATTTCCATCAGGCCGCGACAACCCGCTTTGGCGATGTCACGCTAGAGGCGGGCCAAAGCTATACCATCGAGGTGCGCTATTGGGAAAACCTTGGCGGCAACGTGCTCTCGGGCACGGTCACCCTGCCCGGCGGCGCGGTGCAGGATCTTGCAACCAGTGCGCTCATCGTCGGCAGCGACGCGATTGAGGGCAATGATTTCCTGGATGGCGGCGCGGGTGCCGACCTTCTGTTTGGCGAGGGCGGCAATGACACGCTGATCGCGGGCGAGAATGACACGCTGATCGGCGGCGACGGCGATGATCTCTTTGTGATCGAAACCCCGGCTGAGGCCGGCACCGGCACGATCACCATCATCGGCGGCGAAGGGGCCGAGACAAACGGCGATACGCTCTTTTTGTCACCCGAGGCGCGCAAGGCCGACATCACGTTTACCAATACCGATGATGCGGCGGGCGGTCTCTCGGGCAGCTTTACCCTCAGCGATGGCACGGTGGTCAATTTCTCGGAAATCGAGAACATCATCTGCTTCACCCCCGGCATCCGCTTGTTGACCCCCCATGGCGAGCGCGCGGTTGAATCCTTGCGCGCGGGCGATCTGGTGATCACCCGCGATCATGGCCCCCAAGCAATCCGTTGGATCGGACGGCGCACCGTGCCGGGAACCGGTCGCTTTGCGCCCGTGCGCGTGGCAGCCCACGTGCTCGACGGGGGGCGCGCGCCGCTCTTGGTCTCGCCGCAACACCGCTTTCTCTTCACGGGCTACAAGGCCGAGCTGCTGTTTGGCTGTGACGAGGTCTTGATCGCGGCACGGCATCTGGTCGATGGCCTGGCCGTCACCCAAGAGGATCAGGCAACCGTGACCTATATCCATGTCATGTTCGACCGCCATGAAGTGATCTATGCCGAAGGCGCGGCCACCGAGAGCTTTCATGCAGGCGACATCGGCATATCGGCCATTACGGATCAGGCGCGCGAAGAGATGTTCGCGATCTTCCCAGAGTTGCGCAGCAATCCCAATGCCTATGGCGACACCGCGCGCCCCTGCCTCAAACGGCACGAGGCACGTCTTTTGCAACCCTGCGGATAAGGCCCCTAAATTGTCGCGCTTGGGTGCCGTTAAAGTGTCTGAAAAGAGCCCAAGAAACACCAAGCCGCGACATTAACACTTTTCCAAAGGGTAGAGACTATGATCCTCGGGGATGTTGTTCTCAAAGTGTCAGTGCGTGGAGAGTGAGTATTTATGTTTAATTTCAATAGAATAACGCCTGCATTACCTCTCGCCTCTCGCGGGATGGTCTTGGCATGGACGCGGTCAGGGGCGGCGGGGGTGATTACGCCCGGAAAATCCACCGGCTGAGGTCAGGCGCATCGCACCTCTCCGATTGATCCTTTCAAAACGCTCTTAGCAGCCGCGTACCGCCTTCAAAGACAGCGAGACAGCAGACCATGGCCACGACCTTCGACCTCTTTGTGCTTGGCACGGCCCCACAAATCGACACGATCGAAGGCAACCTCACATCCGAGAACCATGGGGCCCTCGAGGGGCTCGTGTTCGGCAGCACCGCCAATCCGCTGGCGGGGACTGTGGCGACGCTCTCACCCGATATCGACCTGCTGCTCTTTCCTGATTACACCGGCGGGGCCACGTCCAACGCCTATGATTCCAACAACTTCCTGAGCAACGAAGAATTCGTCATCGGCGGCGTGCGCTACACGCATGACGCCACGATGATCTACAACAACACGGTCATCACCTATACCGATGGCACAACGGCGACCGTCAACGCGATCGTCATGCAAGCCACCAACGGCACCCTTTACCTGCTGCCGCCACCCTCTGGCCCAACCGCCTATTCCGACGCGCTCGAAGCCAAACCGATCCTCTCGATCACACTCGGCACCGCCGCCCCGACCAATGGCACCGATGTCTATGGCATGACAGCGGATCGCTACGACCTCACGTTCTCGGATTACGTGGTCGAGGGCACGACCGGCAACGATCTGATCGACGCTGCCTATCTCGGCGACCCTGAAGGCGACCGGATCGACGACACGGACAATCTGGCCGGCACAAACGCTGATCTGGTCACGGCCGGTCTGGGCAATGACACCGTGCGCGCGGGCGCGGGCAACGATACCGTGTTTGGCAGTGACGGCAACGACCTGCTGGATGGTGGCACGGGCAACGATTCGCTCGATGGCGGCAATGGCAACGACACGCTGATCGGGGGGGCCGGGGCGGATACGTTTATCGGCGGCACCGGCCTCGACCTCTTGAGTTACGCCACCTCAGGGGCGGCGGTAAACGTCAACCTGCAAACCAATACCCTTACCGGCGGGGATGCGACCGGGGATGTCATCATCAGCGGTGTGGACGGTATCATCGGCTCGGCCTTTGACGACACGCTTGTGGGCTATGACGACATTTTCGACGGCGGCACCACCACCAACGTGATCGACGGCGGCGCGGGCAACGATTCCATCGACGGGCGCGACGGGGCCGACTCGCTGCTGGGCGGCAGCGGCGACGACACCATCCTCGGCGGCGGCGGAAACGATACGATCTATTACGGGTCCGGCAATGACTCGGTCGAGGGGGGCGCGGGCAACGATTTCATCGACGATGCCTTGGGCTTTGACTCGACCGCCGATGCCAGCACCGTTTCGGGCGGCGATGGCAACGATACGATCTTTGGCTCTTCGGCGGGCGATATTCTCAGCGGCGATGCGGGCAACGATTCCATCGGTGGCGAAAGCGGCAATGACCTGATCGACGGGGGCGCAGGCAGCGACACCATTCAAGGTGGCGCGGGCAACGACACGATCCTCACTTCGGGCGGAAACGACAGCCTGCAGGGGGGCGACGGGGCGGATGTGATCCGCGCCACGGCCACTGATCCCTCTGGCGTCTACAGCTTCAACGTCGATGGTGGATTTGGCGGCGTGGACAATGACACGCTCGATCTTTCGGCCCTGATCGCGGATGGCTGGACCATCAGCAGCATGACGCAAAACTCCGAGAATAACGGCAGTCCGGGGTTCAGCGGTCAGATCTTCCTCTCCCGCGGGGCCCAGTCGGCGACAATCAACTATACGGACATCGAAAACATCCTTCTGTCCGACTTTATTGTCGAAGGCACGGCAGGCGGCGACCTGATTGACCTTAACTATACCGGCGACCCCAATGGCGACCGGGTGGACAATACCGACGCCGCCGACGGATCAAATGACGACGAAATCGTCGCGGGCGCGGGCGATGACACGATCCTTGCCGGGTCAGGCAATGACACGGTGCTGGGTGAGGATGGGGCCGACCTCATCCTCGGGGCCGCAGGCGACGATTCGCTTTTGGGCGGTGCCAACAATGACACCATCGCAGGCGGCACCGGGGCCGATACGCTGGATGGCGGCACCGGCAGCAACACGCTGGATTACTCGGGCTCTGCCGGTTCCGTTACCGTCAATCTCGAAACCAACACCGCCTTCGGGTCGGATGCCGATGGCGATGTCATCAGCAATTTCCAGAATGTCATCGGCTCGAACTTCGGCGACACGATCTCTCTGTCGAACACCTCCGGGACGATCCTCGCGGGCTCCGGCAATGACGGGCTGGCGGGCGGCTCAGGCGACGATACGATCTTTGGTCAGGACGGGGCCGATACCATTCTCGCAGGCGCTGGCAATGACGTGATCGTTGCGGGCGCAGGCGATGACGAGATTGTTCTTGATGACACGCTGCAAAATGACACGATTTTCGGCGGGGACACCGATGAGGTCCTTGGCGACCTGATCAACTTGTCCTCCATCTCCGACGGATTGCTGGTCTACTACTTCGGCGAAGGAGTCGGCTCCATCGCCGATGACGTCTCGATGACCGAATTCTCTGGAATCGAACGCTTACTAATGGGCACCGGCGACGATACGGTGGTCGGCTCGGACGGGGTCGAGCAGATCATCGGCAATTCCGGCAATGACCTGATCTTTGCTGGCGGCGGCAACGACACGATCTTTTCCGGCTTTGACAATGACTTTGTCGATGGCGGCGCGGGCGACGATTCGATTCTTGCCGCCTCGGGCGCGGATACGATCGTGGGCGGCGCGGGCAACGATCAGATCGACCTCGGGCCGGATGAGGCCGACCGCGACCTGCTTGTTCTGGCCGATGGCTCTGGCAATGATGTGGTCTCCAGCTTCGCCGCCCCCACCGACAATGGCGATGGCACCTATACCAGCGGCGATCTGCTGGATGTGACGGGCCTCACTTCGGATGGCACAACACCTGTTACCACCGCCGATGTGACCGTCACCGACACCAATGGCGATGGCACCGGCGATGCGATCCTCACCTTCCCCGGCGGTGAGAGCCTGACACTCGTCGGCGTGCCGATGTCCAGTGTCGACAACACCCCCGCCCTTGTGGCCATGGGCATCCCCGACGGGCGCGACTTCATCGTCGAGGGCACGGATGCGGGCGACCTCATCACCGTCGATTACACCGGCGACCCCGGCGGCGACCGGGTGGACGCCAACGATGCCGCCGACGGCTCTCAGGATGATCAGATCATTGCAGGGGCAGGCAATGACACCATAGACGCCGGCGCTGGCAATGATACCGTCTATGGCGGCATCGGGGACGACTCGATTGCCGGGGGCAGCGGCAACGATACCCTCTTGGGCGAGGACGGCAACGACACCATCAATGGTGGCTTTGGCCAAGACGTCGTCTACGGGGGTGCGGGCGACGACGTGCTGTCCGTTGCGATTTCGGGGGTTGGTGATCCTCAACACCTCAATGATACGCTCTATGGCGAAGACGGGAACGATCAGCTATTTGGCAGCAACAATAGCCAATATCTCGACGGCGGAGATGGGAACGACACCATCTCGGGCGACTCGGGCATAAATGGAGGCTGGGAATCCGCCTCCGGCAGTTCCGAAACGGATACGTTGATTGGCGGCGCTGGAAACGACCTGATCTATTCGGGCTTCACCGGATCGGCTACGCTCGAAACCGGCGACAGCTTGGTTGGCGGCGACGGTAATGACACCCTGATCGGGGGGACCGCCAATGACACGATCGAGGGCGGCAATGACAGCGACAGCATCCTCGCGGGGGCTGGCAACGACCGCATATTTGGCGATGCAGGCAACGACAGCCTTGATGGCGGCACCGATGCCGATACGCTTTTTGGTGGCACCGGCAATGACACGATCAATGTCAGCCAGGGCGACAGCGCCGAGGGCGGCGATGGCGACGATTTCTTCCGCCTGACCGACTTGGGCGAAGCCGCGACCGATTCCATCACCCTGATCGGCGGTGAGGGCGACGAGACGCTCGGCGATACGCTCTGGCTGGGTGAATTCGCAAGCAAGGCCGACATCAGCTTTACCAACACCGATGATGCGGCGGGCGGTCTTGCGGGCACGTTCACCATGGCCGACGGCACCGTGGTCAACTTCTCCGAGATCGAGAATATCATCTGCTTCACCCCCGGCGCGCGCATTCTCACCCAATGGGGCGAACGCCCGGTCGAGAGCCTGCGCTTGGGCGATATGGTTGTCACGCGCGATCACGGGCTGCAACCGATCCGCTGGGTCGGTAAACGCACCGTGGCGGGTCTGGGCGATTTCGCCCCGATTTCCATCGCCTCCAGCGTGATGGGCGGGCAAGAACCTCTGTTGGTCTCGCCACAACACCGGCTGCTCTTCACCGGCTATCAGGCCGAATTGCTCTTTGGCGAAAGCGAGGTCTTGGTCGCGGCCAAACATATGGTCAACGGTCGCGACGTAACCGTCAGCCCCCGCGACGCCGTGACCTATATCCACATCATGTTTGACCGGCACGAGATCATCTATGCCGACGGCATCGGCACCGAAAGCTTTTATGCTGGCGACATGGCGCTCGGCGCAATCGACGCGGCAGCGCGCGAGGAACTCTTCGCGATCTTCCCGGAATTGCGCAGCGCGCCGGGCCACCACCGCGACACCGCGCGCAGTTGCTTGCGCCGCCACGAGGCGCAACTCCTGTGTTCCTTGGGAGAGAAAGACGTGGCCTGACCGAGGTCAGGCCGATTTGAGCAGCGGGGCCGCCTGCCCCGATGCCCACGCCCGCACCGCATCGCCAAAGGCGGAAAACAGCGGGCGGCTGACCGGATCATGCGCGGCATTATATTCCGGATGCCATTGCACCGATAAGGTAAAGCCCGGAGCCCCGTCGATATAGAGCGCCTCTGGCGTGCCATCGGGTGCCCAACCGTCGATGACCACACCGCGCCCCGCGCGCAAAATACCCTGCCCATGCAGCGTGTTGGTCATCACCTCTTCGGCCCCCATCAGCCGGTGAAACACCCCGCCCGAGGTAAAGCGCACCTTGTGGCGCAGGGCGAACTGTTCCTCCATCGTGCCCTCAGGGGGCATCCGATGATTGTCGCGCCCCGGCAAATCGCGAATTTCAGGATGGAGCGTGCCACCCATGGCAACATTCACCTCCTGAAAACCGCGACAAATGCCCAGGATTGGCTGCCCACGCTCGATACAGGCACGCGCCAGCGGCAGGGTGATCGCATCGCGCGCACGGTCAAACGCGCCATGCGCTTCGGTCGCGGCCTCACCATATTCCTCGGGGTGCACATTGGGCCGCCCCCCCGTGAGCAGAAAGCCATCGCAGGTTTCCAGCAACTCTGCGACCGACACATACCGCGCGTCAGCGGGGATGATCAGCGGCATACAGCCCGCAACATCGGCCACCGCGGAAGAGTTGATCGTTCCGCCCGCATGGGTCGGGTAACGGTTTTCGATCTGGTATTGGTTGGCAATCACACCAACAACCGGGCGTTTCATTCTTGTCTTTCCAGATTGCGCCACTCGCTCATTCATTTGCATAAAATATACCGCAGAATGGAATAACAAAACACCAATTCCCGCACATGTTTTCGTGCGATGATGCGAATTTGCCCGAATTTATTGCAGGAACCTTTACCTTTCGGCGCCACTCTGACGCTGTGGGCGGGGGCACCTCGTTACTGGTCAAACGCATCCCGACCGGTCGGGTCTTTCTCGTCCACACCAGCCCTCTTGCGGCTGCGCCGACAGCGTTCGCTGCAGTGGCGCACCTCGTCCCAGACACGCGCCCATTTGCGCCGCCATTCCATCGGCCGCCCGCAGGTGGCGCAGGTCTTGACCGGCAGGTCAGATTTGCGGGGTGCGCGCGGCATGTCAGAGATCCAAACTCAGTTGCGCCGTCGCCGCCTTGGGCTTGGCCCGCCTCGGGCGCTTGCGGCTGGCATGGCGGGTCACGATCCGCGCCGTCACGGCATCTCCCCGATGCGCCCGCCGACAGGCCCAGACCGCCTCGCGCGCCACGCGCGCCGCCTCAACCGGATCGACAATCGGTGCAGGGTATCCACGCTCCAACAGCCTCTCCGCCTCAGGCCAGTCCCACGGGCGTTGTAAATACGCATCCGGCACCTGCGCCAATTCCGGCAGCCACCGTCGCGTGAATTCCCCGGTCGGGTCCTGATCCAGCCCCTGTTTCACCGGGTTGTAAATCCGGATCGTATTCATCCCCGTGGTGCCCGATTGCATCTGCACCTGCGGCCAATGAATCCCCGGCTCGTAATCGGTAAACGCCCGCGCCAAAACCGGCCCGGTGCTGCGCCAATCCAGCCAGAGGTGATAGGACGCCACCGCCATCAACATCGAGCGCATGCGGAAATTGAGCCAGCCGGTTGCCAAGAGCGACCGCATGCAGGCATCGACAAAGGGCAGGCCGGTTTCCCCCGTCGACCATGCCGCCAACCGCAGGGCATCGGCCTCACGCGGGCGCAGCCCTTCATAGGCCGGGTGCAGACAGCGGCGCTCAATCTCGGGCTCATCCTCCAGCTTTTGCATGAAATGATCCCGCCACGCCAAACGCGCCTGAAACGACCGCGTCGAGCGCGCCCAATCCGCGCCTCGCCCGCCGGGTGCCATGGCCCCCGTCTGCACCGCCTCGCGCAGCGACAGCGTGCCAAAGGCCAAATGTGGGCTGATCCGTGAACAGGCCCGTGCGCCGTGCAAAGGCGAGGACATGGCCCGCTGATAGCTCTCTCCGCGTGTGCTTAGAAATGACTGAAGCGCCCGCATGCCTGCCCCACGCCCGCCCTTTTGCCGAAGCGGACAGGCGTCCTTTAGCCCCAGCGTCGCAGGCGCAGGCAGATCATCACTGGCCACCGCCAGCCCCCGCACGCCCTGCACCGGCCCCAGCACCGGCGCCCGCATCACCCTGTCGCGCGCCCCCTGCCACGCATCCCGACTGCCAAGCCGCCGCACCACACCCGATTGGGGCATCTCCTCCCAACGCACCCCCTGCCCCCGCGCCCATTCCGCCACGCGCCGGTCGCGCCCATAGCTCCAGAGATTGCCGGTCTCTTCATGACTGACCAGATGCACGACAGCATGCGCCGCGCGCAAATCCTCCAGCACCGTCACCGCATCGCCCACCCGCACCACAAGCGTCAGGCCCAGCCCCGCCAGATCCTCGCGCAAGCTCTCCAGACACTCGCAGATAAACGCATAGTGCCGCCCCGACGCATCCGGCTCTGCCCACAAGTCAGGCTCGACGATATAAAGCGGCAGGATCGGCCCCAGGCGCGCCGCATGGGTCAACGCCGGGTGATCCTGCACCCGCAAATCGCGCTTGAACCAGAGAATGACCGGGCGTTCCATGGCAAGGCAAATAGCAGCAGGCAGCCCGAAGGAAAGCCCCATTGCAGCCCCCCGCGCCAGCACTTAGGGTCACGCCAAACCAGAGGAGAGCGCCATGAAAGATGCAGCCCCACAGCCCGTTTATCTCGAGGATTATACGCCCCCCGCCTATCTGGTGGATGCGGTGCATCTGACCTTTCGTCTTGCCCCCAACACCACGCGCGTCCTCAGCCGGATCGAGTTTCGCCCCAATCCGGACGCCACATCGCGCGATTTTTTCCTGCATGGCGAGGCGCTTACGCTTATTAGCGCCCGCATCAACGGGGCCGAAATCATACCCGAGGTGACACCTCAGGGCCTCAGCGCAATCGTCCCCGACGCGCCGTTCACCTTCGAGGCCGAGGTCGAGATCAACCCAGAGGGCAACACCGCCCTTGAAGGGCTTTATATGTCGAACGGCATGTATTGCACCCAATGCGAGGCCGAGGGATTTCGCAAGATCACCTATTACCCCGACCGCCCCGATGTGATGAGCATCTTCACCGTGCGGATTGAGGGCGACACGCCGGTGATGCTTTCCAACGGCAACCCCACGGGCAGCGGCGCAGGCTGGGCCGAATGGCACGATCCATGGCCGAAACCGGCCTATCTCTTTGCGCTCGTCGCGGGCGATCTGGTGGCACATCCTGATAGTTTCTCCACCCGTTCGGGCAGGCATGTCGATCTCAACATCTGGGTGCGGCCGGGGGATGAGGACAAATGTGCCTTTGGCATGGAGGCGCTCAAGAAATCCATGGCCTGGGATGAAGAGGTTTACGGGCGTGAATATGACCTCGATCTTTTCAACATCGTCGCCGTCGACGATTTCAACATGGGCGCGATGGAGAACAAGGGCTTGAACATCTTCAACTCCTCTTGCGTCTTATCCACAGCAGAGACCGCCACAGATGCCAATTTCGAACGTATCGAGGCGATTGTCGCGCATGAGTATTTCCACAACTGGACCGGCAACCGCATCACCTGCCGCGACTGGTTTCAGCTCTGCCTCAAAGAGGGGCTGACGGTCTACCGCGACAGTCAGTTCACCGCAGACCTGCGGTCCGCCCCGGTCAAGCGTATCTCGGATGTGATCGCGCTCCGCGCCCGCCAGTTCCGCGAGGATAACGGCCCGCTGGCGCATCCCGTCCGCCCCGAGAGCTTTATTGAAATCAACAACTTCTACACCGCAACGGTCTATGAAAAAGGCGCCGAACTGATAGGCATGCTCAAGCGATTGGTGGGCGATGCCGCCTATAAAGAGGCGCTCGATCTCTATTTCACCCGCCATGACGGGCAGGCCTGCACCATCGAGGATTGGCTTCAGGTGTTCGAGGATGTGACGGGCCGCGACCTCTCTCAATTCAAACGCTGGTATTCCGACGCCGGAACACCCCGTCTGCACGTCAGCGAAGAATTCAACAATGGCCGCTACACGCTTCACTTCGAACAGAAAACTCCGCCCACACTGGGACAAGAGGATAAACAGCCGCGATTGATCCCGATTGCCGTGGGCCTGCTCAGCCCCAATGGCGACGAGGTGCAGCCGACGCAGGTGCTGGAAATGACAGAAGCGCGCCAGAGCTTTAGCTTCGATGGATTAGCAACGCGCCCCATCCCCTCGATCCTGCGCGATTTTTCGGCCCCCGTGATCCTAGAGCGCGAGAGCAGCAATGCCGAGCGCGCCTTTCTTCTGGCGCATGATACCGACCCCTTCAACAAATGGGAGGCTGGGCGCGCTTTGGCCCGCGCGGGCCTTTTGGCAATGATGACCGAGGGCGCAGCCCCCGATGCCGCCTATCTCGATGCGATTGCCCGTGTCGCCCGTGACGACACGCTTGATCCCGCGTTTCGCGCGCTGGCGCTTGGCCTGCCGTCCGAGGATGATCTGGCACAAGCGCTCTTTGATGCGGGGCATATCCCCGATCCGCAAGCAATCTGGGACGCGCTTGAGACCCTGCGCGACACGCGCGCCGAGGCGCTGGAGAGCATCGCACAGGATCTCTACAGCCGCTATCAGGTCACGGCCCCCTATCGCCCCGACCCCGATCAAACGGGCGCACGGGCGCTGGCCAACGCGGCACTGGCCATGCTCAGCCGCCGCGACGGGGGCACCCGCGCGCAGGCGCAATATGACGCGGCGGATAATATGACCCAGCAATTGGCGGCTTGGTCCTGCCTTTTGCAGGCCGGCGCAGGCGCGGCCGCGACCGAGGCCTTTTACACCCAGTGGAAACACGACCGGCTGGTGATCGACAAATGGTTCACCCTGCAAATCGTGCAGACAGCGCCCGACCGCGCCGCAGAGGTGGCCGAAACATTGACCCGCCATCCCGATTTCACCCTGCGCAATCCCAACCGGTTCCGCGCCACGCTGGGCGCGCTCACCATGTCGCCTGCGGGCTTTCACCACGCGTCCGGGCGTGGCTACAGGCTGCTGGCGGATATGCTCATTCGGCTCGATCCCCTCAACCCGCAGACCACGGCGCGGATGTGCTCGGCCTTCGAGACATGGCGCCGCTACGATCCGGTGCGTCAGGGCATGATCGCGGCAGAATTGGACCGCATCCTTGCGACACCAAACCTCAGCCGCGACACGACAGAAATGGTGGGGCGAATTCGGGGGAGTTGAGGCAAGGATTGGCACCGCGCGCCGCGCAGGTGCCATTCTACGCCGCGATCATCCCGGTTACTCAGCCACGCGCGCCACCCGTGTCGGCCGCGCCCGTGGCCGCACTGCAGACAGAGGCTTGCAATAGCTCTGCGCGCGCGTCCAACGCTGCATATCTTCGCGTTTGGTCGCACTGTGCAACGGCCCCCAATCGGCGGCCACTCCGCGCCGCCCCTCTGACACCACACCGTCGCGCGGCACGGTGTGGGCCATGATCCGAATGGCACAGGACAGATTGTCGGGCCCATGGCGCAACGCCTCGCCACTGCCCGCCCGGCATTTATAGCCCCGCGCCGTGGCAGGCCCGATCTGCAACAGCCCATGCCACTGCCCACCACCGCCCACAGCCTTGGGGTTATGGGTGCTTTCATGCTTGGCCAAGGCCGACAGGAACCCCACCCAGAACGCGCGCCGCCGCGCCTCGCCACCCGTGGCATAGGAGGGGCACCAGCTTGCAATATCACGCGGCACACTCCGCACCAGCGGCGCGCCATGCGCCTTGAGCGCCGACAGCGCACTGCGCGTCCAAAGCTCGGCCTCAGTGCGATGTTCCCACCGCGTGCGCGGAATATTGCCATCTCGCGCCGGGGGACTCAGGGTCAAATTAGCGGTTTTCCCGTCCTGCGCTGCGGCGGGAAGAGAGAAAAACATAATGAAAACAACAATCAAAAAACCCCTCATTCGGCAATTCTGACGCAAGGTTAGGTTTATGGCAACGCCCTAGATGGCGTCCGGGATATTCCCTGCCTTCACCCAAGCATCGCCCTTTTTTGGTCGAAATCCGACGGCACTTTGAAGGGGCACCAAGATTGCCGGAGCTCCCATGCCGTTTGAACCGCTTGCCAATCCAGAACCGACCGCGCCCACCCCGCACAAGCGTCAGTCAAAGGCGACCAGCCGTTGGCCGGATCTGTTGGGTCTCTTGCGGCGCAAGCCCGAGACAGACCTCGATAGCCTGTCCAAACGCATCCTGCTGCCCTCACTGCCGGTCACGGATGAGGAAATGGCCCGCGCCATGCATCAGGACCGGGGGCAAAAGCTCGCGCGCCAGGATCTGTGGCCAGAACTGGCGCAGGTGATGGAATACACGGATGCCGCGCGGCTGCGCACACCGGGGGGCGAGAATGCGACCACGCTTTTGGCGGTCGGTGCGCGCGCCGATGTGGTGGCAGCCGCCGAAGACGCACTTCATGACGGCGTAGACCCGGACCCCTCTGGCATCGACGCGCTCGAAGACATGCAGGCCGAGAACCCCGATAGCTACCCTTGCGCGCTGATCGTGGCGCTCGCGCATATCGACATTGGCTGGGCGTGGCGCACCACCGCCACGGATCGCACGCGCCCGGCGCATGAGTTGCGCTTTCTCGAACATTTCAAACGCGCCGAAGACATGCTCGCGCCCTTCGACGGGGTCGATCTCGATGCGCCTTCGTTGTCAGCGGCACAATGCGCCCTTCTGGCCGCGCGGCGACAGCCCGGGATGCGCGTGGCCGACGATTACGAACGCTTGATAGACCTTGATCCCGACAGCCCCCGCCACATGCGCGCTCTTGGCGAGGCGCTCTTGCCTGCACGCTATGGCAATTACGAAATGCTCGATCTCGAGGCGCGCCGCACCGCCGCGCGAACCGGCGAGATATGGGGCGCAGGCGCCTATGCTTGGGTCTATTTCGATGCTCTCGCGCTCGACCCCTGCGCAATCGCGCATCTTGATGCCGATTTCTTCGTGGACGGCCTGCGTGACATCGTGGCCCGTCGCCGCGACCAGCATGTGATCAATCAGCTTTCGGCCTTTTGCGGTATCGTGATGGCTCCCAAAACTGGCAATCAGCGGCTGTCTGGCCCCGCAGAAGCATCGCGCCGCCGCATCCATGACTGTCTGGACTGGCTGTTGGAAAACCACTTGCAGGAATTGCATCCGCTCATCTGGTCGCAAACCCTGCTCAGCCCCGGTCTCACGCCTTCGCTGCCCTCGCGCCGGGCACTGGTCGCCAAGGGCCGTCAAACCGCCCTGCGCGTCATCGCCCAACGCTTTGCCGAGGATATATCAGACGGCAGTTCCATCGCCTTCTCCAGCTCTGGCATGTATCGCCTGCCGGCCTTGTGACAGGGTTCAGAAATGCGCCTTTGGCTCGTCCGGCTTGCCTGCGGCAATCGCCAGCACGCCGGCCAGCGCGGTAAAGCCCAGCGGGAACATGGTAAAGACGTTGAAGCCAAATGCGTAATACATGAGCCCCGCCGATACGAACAGCAACAGCCCACCCCAGAGCGCCCGCACCTTGGCCATCGCCCCCCCGGCAATCGCCAAGAGCGGGGCCAGAAAGCTCGCGCTGCGGATCAACGCGGGGTCGCTGACCTGCGTGAGCAACCCGTCTACTTCACCGATGCGATTGACCACCTCGGTATAGCCATAGCTGAAAAACCCGACCAGCACCGCCAGACAGCCGCCAATCACCCCCAACACCATTGCCGCACTGCGCATTCACCCGCCTCCTGATCCATGACCCGATATGGGGTCCTGCCCCGCTTTACCCAAGCAGCGCCGCCTGCGTATCCTTGCCCCATCCCAGATAAAGCGTTCCCCCCGCGTCAATCAGGGGTCGTTTCATCAGCGTTGGATGGGCCGCCAAAAGGTCTAACGGATCGCGCGCCCGCTCATCCTCTGCCAAGGCCCGCCATGTGGTTGATTGCCGATTCACTATTGCGTCGCCAAATCGCGCCCAAGCCGCCTGTGCCACTTCCCTAGGCAATCCATCGGCCCGGACATCGTGAAACGTCACATTGCCCAACGCTTTCAACGCCTTGCGGCAGGTGTCACAGGTTTTGATTCCGTAGAGGATCATGGCGCACTCCTTTATTTTTGCGTGTTTATCGGGCAAAAACCCGCGCGTCACGGAGTTTCGCTTGATTTTTACAATGGCGGTGCAATCATGATCTTCGTCACGATGGGCATTCAGAATCCGCCTTTGCAACGCTTGGCCGGTCCCTGAGGGTCCGGCAAGACATGGCCCGGCATATTCCCGGGGAAGCGACGCAAAAGGAGAAGCGGCATGCCGACCGGCACCGTGAAATGGTTTAATACCACTAAAGGTTATGGATTCATCGCCCCGGACGGCGGCGGCAAAGATGTGTTCGTGCACATCTCTGCGGTCGAACGCTCAGGGCTCACAGGGCTCGCAGACAATCAAAAGGTCGGTTTCGAGCTTCAGGAAGGGCGCGACGGTCGACAAATGGCATCAGATCTGCGGCTGCTCTAAAACGTCAGCTTCGGGGGCAGGCCCATTTGCGAAAATGAGCACCCGCTACCCCTAGGTCACGCCGGATCACATTCAAACATCAAACAGGGCGGCGCAGAGCACGCCCTGTTTCCAGAATGTTTTTCTCTCCGCACGGGCTTTAGTAACAGCCCTTCGCACCCACCGGACAGTTGAGATGCGAGGTGGCCGAGTAGCTGCGATGCTTCACCTTGGCGACCGGATGGCGCATGACCTGCTGATAGGTCTGGGTCTGATTGGGCTGGCCACAACAAATGACCCCGCTGATGGTCACCGGCTGCAACCCTGCCGGGCAGTAATTCGCGTGGCTTTCATAAGCATAGACTTTGGCACTTTGCGCCATGGCGGGGGCAGCCAGAACCGCAATGGCAAGGGCCGAAATCAGGGTAGATGCGCGCAGCATGAGAAACCTCTTGGGAAAACGGGAATACACGTGAGCGATGGTATGGGATAACCGCGCTCTGTCAATTTCTTTCCCGGTACTGCCTCGGCAAATCTACCGCTTTTCGCGCTATTCTGTGGCTTTGGGTGCGCCCGCACTCGGGCCCGTCTGCTGAAAAGTCACAACAAAATGCCCCAAATCCCCTTCAACATGCACCACCTGACGCGGCAGTCGGATCACCGGCTTGGCCTCGGCATAGCCTGCCTGCCAGACCTGACCGGTCAGAACGCACCCCGCCTCTTGACCCGCATAGTCCAACGCGGGCGGTACTTCGCGCATAAAGACCAAGCCCCGCGCCAGCGCCCGATCCCCAAGATAGACCGCGCCCGTGCCCATCACATCTCTCGCTTTGCCTTTGGTGAGCACCGATTGCTGATGGCTCTGCGCCCAAACGCCACAAAGCAGCACCCGGCCCTGCTGTTCACGAATATCCGCAGCCACGGTCAACCCGCCCCCGGAACTATAGCTTCCCCCCGAGAGCACCGGATCAGCGCCCAATCGCGCCACCATCTGCGGACCAGCTACCGTACACCCGGCAAGCGCCAGTGCCGCCAGCATCATTCCATTGCGTATCATCTCTGGCCCTCCGATTGCAGCCTCACAACGCCCAGCATAGCGCCCCGGTCCCGGATTGCCAGCTTGGCCCTCAGGCCTGCGCGGCAACAGCCCCCGTTTCCTTGAGCATCTCGGGATACCACCGCTCCAGCGTCGGCAAGAACGCCGCGCGCAGCTTGGCGACCTGCGCAGGCGTCAAATCCTCGCGCCAAACCCCGGCCTGCCCCTTGGCAAAGAACGCCGTCATGCCTTGGGGCCGTTCGGCGAAACCCAGTGTTTCTTCCTGCCGCTTCATCGCCTCGAAACTCGTGGCCTTGATCGCGCGCGCCAGCTTGGGGCCGTCCACCTTGACCTTGAGAAACTTTTCCAACAACCCGCGCATTGTGCGACCGGGATTGTGCAACAGGTCCTCATAACGCACCACATGGATCGGCAGGCCGGGGGCACCGGTCCAGACCCGAATATGATCGTCCCAGCGCCCCAAGAGGTCCATGATACCATTCGGCGTCCCAGTGATCGTATCAGGGTTGCACATCCGCTCGATCGCCAGATCAAGATCACAATTTTGATGCCGGGCAAAAGATGGCGCCAGATCAAATGGATTGCGCAGGATATACACTGCGGCTGCGGTCAATTCCGGCGGGATCACATCCTGATCGAAAATCCGCACCGTCTGACAATGCGTCTTGACGAAATGATGGTCCGGTTTCGAGGCCGCAATCAGGCGCAGCGCCCGGCCTCGCACCCGCATCCAGTCCTCCACCCCCTGCCCCCGGAACGGGGCACCGTTGGCCGCGTCAAAAAAATCCTGTCGCGTGTCGCCCGTGGTGAACTGCCGCAAGTTGTTGATATCCGGTGCCTTTCCCAAAGGCATGAAGTAATGCGCCAAAAGGCTGCGCATCCATGTATTGCCCGATTTGGGATAGCTCGCCAGCCAGATGATCCGCCGCAGATCGCTCATTCCAGATACCCGTATCGTTTCATCGTCTCGCCCATCTTCTCGCGGATCATCTCTGCCAGCGCAGGGTCAAGATCGGTTTTCCATTGATCCTTCTGCCCCTTGCCAAAGAACTTCTCGCTCTGCTCGGGCCGCTCGATGAACCCTTGTTCCTCTTCTTGGCGCGACAATTCGTCAAAGCTGGAAAACCGGATCGCGCGCTCCAGCCGCTCGGCGTCGACCGGCACGCCGACCAGCTCAAGAATCTTGGCGAAATGCGTCTCGGGATCGTCCAATAAATCCTCGTAGCGCACGATCAGCCGCTTCCAGGGCGCATAGGCCATCCAACTCTTGACATGCATATCCCAAGAACTGAGGTATTGCGCCACTGTGGTTGGGGTCGGCAGATTGCCATTGTCGGGATGGCAAATCTTCTGCGCCGCGTCTTCCTGCGTGATGCCGTAGTGGCGCGCATAAGACAGCACCATATCTAGCGGATTTCGGATGATATAAATGGCAGAGCGCGTATAGTCGTCCGGGATAAGTTTGATCCCGTCGGGGGCTACCCGCGCGTTATGCGTCTTGACGAAATTCACATCTGCATTGTTGCCGACAATGGCGCGTAGCACCGGATCACGCAGCTTCAGGCAGAGTGAAAGATTATGTGGATCAATCGCCTTACCTGCAACACGGCTGTACATCTTGACCATGGCATCGCCCATTGCGAACCGATGGGCCTGATTGATCGGCACCGGTGTTTGCGCGTTCATCAGGTAATTGGCAAGGAAAAGCCGCGTCCACGTATTGCCAGACTTCGGATAAGAGGCCAGCCAGATGATACTTCGCTTCATGCCCTGTCAGCCTCCACAACGTTGTTACTTGGACGCAAGACATAAAAAAGGCGGGGGGAAATGTCACCCCCCGCCCCTTGTCTTTTAACCGGTCGATTAGAACGACAGGTTCACCGAGGTGCCGATGACAGTGCCTTCGACAGTGGTGTTTGCGTTGCCGAAGGTCGCGCCAACGTCTGCGTTCACAGAACCTTCAACATAGGCTGCGTACACGGCCCAGGTCACGCCAGCGCCGAGCGAACGGCTGCCGACCAGCTGGTAGGCTTCGTATTCGGCTTTGTCGCCGGATGCGGCGCCAATACCGCTGTACTCACCCTGGTAGGTGTCGAAACCAACCGACCACGGACCAGCGATGTCATAGGTCACGCCGAGGCTCCAGCCTTCGGAGTCCCATGCACGCAGACCGCCGTTGTCGTTCTCGCCGTAGCCACCGCCGATGACGAAGCCGTTGAAGCCGACGTTCAGGCCGATGTTCCACACTTCGGGATCGCTGGTGCCAACAACGTTGGACTCTGCAGTGCCCCAACGAGCAGCGAAGTCAACGTCAACACCGTTGAACGACTGGCTGTAGGCCAGACCGATGTCGAACACGTCGGTGACGCCCGCATTGCGGTTCACACCGAAGTTGTTCACGGCATTACCAGCAGCGTTAGCTGCATAGGACACGCCGAGTGTCAGGCCGTTGAACGACGGGGTGTAGTAGGTGATGCGCTGCACGTCGTTGTTGCCGAGAACTTCAGCATAGGACGAAATGCCGGAGTCACGGAATGCGAAGGGCAGGTTGCCGCCAGCAGCGATCGAAATCGGAACGAAGCCCGAAACCGACGGAGAGTTGATGCCGATACCGCCAGAAACTTGCGGTGCACCAATGCTCATTTTGTAACCAGCCGAGTTTTCGGCGCCGAGGTCGATACGGCCCAGCGTGTCGCCGGAGATCGAGAGGAACGACTCGTCGATACCGTCTGCACCACCGCCAGCGTTCAGTGCTTCATACTGAACGTTGATACCGAAGGTCAGGCCGTTGTCCAGCGTCACCGACGGGGTGAAGTGGATTTCAGCGTTCGTGAATACGTCAACGCCGTCGAAATCTGCGCCGGCTTGGGCAGCAGTGTTCGAGTCGACAGTCACATAACCGACGTGCGAGTTATAGTACCCGCCCCAATCCAGATTCCATTCTTGGGCAGATGCCGGTGCGGCCATGGCGACGCCGAGTGCAATCGCGCTGGTGCTCAGAAGTTGCTTTTTCAAGGGTGTCCCTCCTCAGAAGCAGGTTAATCAGATCCGCCGCACCAGTCATTGGAAACGGCTTGCGCTATGAAATGCGCCATTCCCCCCCAAACTGTCAACGCGACCTCCCCGCTCCGACCGCATCGCGCCGTGAATGTGACGCAGAAACCACACCCTTTTCGCAGAGGCCTTTTAAACAAGGCGCATCGCTCAGCCCTGTTGGTCCTCCAGCACTTTTCTTGCCGCCCGAAAACATTCAAGCGCTTGCGGCACACCACAATAAATTCCGACAACATGGATAATGGCGCGGATTTCCTCGGGGGTGACCCCGTTGTTAATGGCCCCCCGGCAATGCAATTCCCACTCATGCATCTTACCCAGAGCGCCCAGCATGGCCAAATTCATCATGCTGCGGGTCTTGGGGGGAATCACCTCGTCGCCCCAGCCAAAACCCCAGCACCAAGCGGTCATCGCCTCTTGAAACGGGCGGGTAAAGTCATCGGCGGCCTCCAGACTGCGCTCGACATACTCCGCGCCCAGCGTCGCCTTGCGCTGCTCCAGCCCTTTTAGAAAGAGGTCCTCGTCAAATGCGCTCATCTCATGCTCCTTTTCCCGCCTGCCAATCCTCGACACGGTCCACCACCTGCCGATACCACAGATTCGCAGCCCGCAGGAAATGCGGGCGCTCCCCCGGATGCAGCCAGCTTCGGCTAAGCGGCGTGGCACTATAGGCCGTTGCCCCCCGCGCATCGCCAATCGCCTGATACGCGGCCTTCGATCCCAGCCACGGTGCCATCACCGTGCCCGACCCAGAGAACCCCATCGCGTAATGCACGCCCTCATCATGGCCCACATGCGGCATATGCGAGAAACTATAGCCGGTAAAACCCTGCCACGAATGGCTCAGCTTGACGCCCGCCAGATCGGGCCAAATCCCCACCATAACCTCATAGAGCTGCGCCGCCGCTGCCTCTGGCCCCATTTCGGCCATCGATGCGCGCCCACCGAACAGCACCCGGCGACCATCCGGCGAGATGCGGAAATAGCTGTGCCGCGCCCGCGTCTCGACCATCATCCGCCGCCCCGGCGCGATATGGCCGATCAGGTTCGACGGTAACTCCTCGGTCGCGATGATGTAAGACGGCAGCGGAAACACCCGCGCCATATGCCAGCGAAACGGTCGGCGGGTGTAGCCATTCGTGGTCAGCACAACCTTGCCCGCGCGGATCACCCCTTTGGCGGTCTGCACCCGGTAGCCCGCCCCTTCCGCCTCGCGCGCTGTCACCGCTGCATGGGGAACCACCGGCACCCCGCGCCTCCGCACGGCTTGCAACAGACCCTGATGAAACTTGGCCGGGTGGATTGCGCCATGCTCGGGAAAGAGCAGCCCGCCGTGATATTTCTCGGTCGTGATCTCCTGCCCCAGATCGGCACGCTCTATAAGGCGCACCTGCACTTGGGATTTTTCGCCAACAACCTTGGCCATACGACGCTGATTGGCAAAATGCGCGGGCGTATAGGCCAGTTGCACCCGCCCCGTGTTCTGGAAATCGCAGTCAATCCCCTCGCGCGCAATCAAGTCCTTGGCCCAGTCGAGCGCGGGCTTGGCCTCGGCAAAGAGAGCATCGGCAACCCCAGCCCCAAACTTCGCCTCCAACTCGCCCCAGCCCAGACGGGGATGTGCCCCGAACATGCCGCCATTGCGCGTCGAGGCCCCATGCCCCGGCTCTGCCGCGTCAACCACCACCACCCGCGCCCCGGCATCATGCGCCGCAATAGCCGCCGACAACCCGGCATAGCCCGCACCGACCACCAGCACGTCACAGGTGTCGGGCAGGTCCTCGCCCGCCTCGGGCGCGCTCAGCGCCGACCACCAATACGGCGTGCCCAGATCGGCCTCTCGTGCCCATTCGATCCGCATTCCACTCTCCTGATCTCGCACCGTCATGGCGCAGCTGTGGACGTTACAAAATCCGCTTCATTTCGTAAGGAGTGTAAGATCAAAATCGCAGCGAAAGACAAGACATCCCGCCATCGAGCTTGGCACATTCGCTGTTGTCGATCTCGACCACCTCATAGCCATGCGCCGTCAGCATCTCGGCCGTGCGCGGAAACCCGGCGGCCATGATCACCAGAGTGTTGAACCGAATACAGTTACTCGCCGCTTCCTCGCCCTCAGGCACTTCGAGCACGTCATATCCGTCAAAACAGCCCGACACCGCCAGCCGGCGCGTGCTCAGGATCGTCTCGGGCCCGACCAAGCCGCAATCGGTCTTGAAATGCAAAACCCCGGCCGGGGTCTCGACCAATCGCAAAGCATATCCGTATTCGCGCACAATATCAGAGAGTTGCGCCACACCCTCGCGATTGGTCCGGGCCGACAATCCCACCAGAATCTCGCGCCCCGTCACCAGAATATCGCCCCCCTCAATGGTGCCGGGCGCGGTAATCGTGGCGATCTTGTCGCCATAAAATCCCGCAATCGCCGGGCGCATCTCGGCCACCTCGCCCATCCGCGTGGGCGCACCGGGGCGCATGGCGATGGCCAATTCGGGCAGGCAAAGCATTGTATCTTCTACGAAAACTGCGTCGGGATAATCCTCCAGCGGGGGCAGTTCGACCACCTCGGCCCCGGTGCTGCGCAGGGTTGCCACATAGGCGGCATGCGCCTCCAGCATCCGCGCCAGATCCGGCGTGCCAATATCTTCGGCCCGCAACCCACCCACAATGCTCCGGCCCGGTTTGCGGGTGATCGCCCGGCGGAATTCATAGCTGGAATTCATCATCTAACCCTCTGTTTAAATTTGATTTCAGGCGATCTTGACGCGCCGCGCATTGGCATGGGCCACGATCCGGTCAATTGCTTGGGCAAAGGGCGCATCCTCCACCGTCAGCGCCAACCGCACCCAAGTGTCCAGCGTCTTGCCAAAGGACGCACCGGGCATCACCGCCACGCCGGTTTTCTCTAATAGATCAAAGGCATAGCTTTCGCCATCCAGCCCCGTCGCGGCAATATCCACCATCGCGAACATCCCCGCCTCGGGGCGATGCACCCGCAATGCCGTCTCGCGCTCCAACCGCGCGGCCAACAATTCCGCCCGCGCTGCAAACCTCTGCCGCATGCCTGCTGCAACATCTGATCCCTCGCGCACCGCCTGTTCGGTCATATCCGCGATAAACGGTTGATTTCCAAAGAGCATCGTTTCGGACAGGGCCAACAGATTGGCGGTAAACTCCAGCGATCCAACACACCAGCCGCTGCGAAATCCCGGGGCGGCGTGGCTCTTGGAAATTGACGACACCGCCACAACCCGTTCCGCCAAATCCGGATCGGACAGCGGCGAGACAAATTCTGACCCCTCAAACACCAGATCCTCATAGACCTCATCCGAAATGATCCAGAGATCATGCTCGACCGCCAACCGGCCCAACGCCGCAATATCCTCACGGGTCAGAATCGCCCCTGTGGGATTATGCGGCGTGGTCAATAAAATCGCGCGTGTTCTAGGGGTTATGCGCGCGGTCACATCTGCCGCCGCCATCCGAAAGCCATTCTCAGGCCGCAGGGGCACCGGCACCATCGCAGCCCCCGTGGCGCGAATGACGCCCTCATAGGTGGCATACATCGGATCGCCCGCAAGCACCTCGGCCCCCTCTTCGGCCACCGCCATCATCACTGCGTAGAGCGCGGTTTGCGTCCCCGGAAAGCACATCACCTGATCGGGATGAAAGGCGCGGCCCCTGTTTTTGCTGTATTTTTCCGCCAAGGCCGCCCGCAACCCCGGCTCACCGCGCCCGTCCGAATAGCCGGTGCGCCCCGCCTTCATCGCGGCATAAGCAGCGTCCTTCAGACGTTCAGGCGTTGGCACATCCGGCTCGCCAATCGTCAGGCGGATCACGTCGCGGCCCGCGCGCGCCATGTCCTTGGCCCGCGCATGCACTTCCCACTTGGCCCCGCCAAGACCGGCAAGCCGTTCATTTATCGAGGAAAATCTCATGTCTTCGCCGCCTCTTCCAAATCCAGTTGCAAAATCGCCCCCACCGCCGTCAGGGCAATTCCGATCAGTTCATCAGGCTCAAACGCCTCGGGCAGCGCGCCCCCTTCCAGCCAGAGCCCGTCAATCACCGCGTTGCAGGCAATCGCCAAGCGCCGCGCCTGCCCTGCGTCCGGCGCGCGCCCCGCTTCCTCCAGCGCAGCCACGATCAACCGCTCCAGCCGGTCGCGAAAATCGTGATAGGTGCGCGCATGCACCGCGCGCATCCGCGCATCCTGCCGCACATGATTGAGAAACCCGGCCCAAAGCCCGACCGACGCCGCATCCACCACCGGCGGCGTGACCGAGGCCACCACCAGCGCCGCCAGCCGCGCGCCTGCCGTGTTGCACTCTGCAACCCCAGCAAAGGTCTGCTCGGTCAGCCCCGCCATATGCGCAAGATACGCCTCCTGCACCAACTCATCCTTGGTGGAAAAGTAATGCCGGATAAGGCCTTGGGTCACATCCGCGCGTTCCGCGATGGCCCGTACCGTGGCCCCACGCACGCCCTGTTCCGCGATCAGATCAAGTGTCGCCATGACCAGCGCCTGACGACGGCTGTCGGCCCCCTCGCGCCTGAATTTACGGCGTTCTCCAGTCATGGGCACCTCCATCCTCAGCGCGTTCAATTATACGCTTGCATAATTACGACTCTTCCGCCTTACTACAAGCCGAAAAGTGCCAATGCCGGAGACATGCCCGTGACAGCAGAGCCCCGACAATCCCCCGCGCCCGCGCCAGAAGGGACCGCGATCATTGTCGACGACCTGCACAAATCCTTTGGCGCGCTCGAAGTGCTAAAAGGCGTGTCAATGACCGCGCAAAAGGGCGATGTGGTGGCAATTATCGGTGGGTCGGGATCGGGCAAATCGACCATGCTGCGCTGTATCAACTTTCTGGAAACCCCCACCTCGGGCCGGATCGTCGTCAATGGCGAGGAAATCGCCATGCGCGCAGATGGTAGCCCCGCCGACCGCCGCCAGATCGAGCGTATCCGCACAAGGCTTGGCATGGTGTTTCAGGCTTTCAACCTCTGGACGCATCGCACCCTCCTTGAAAACGTCATCGAAGTGCCGGTGCATGTTCTGAAAACCCCGAAAAAACAGGCGATTGAACGCGCGCGCGCGCTGCTTGACCGGGTGGGGCTTGGCGACAAGGCCGATACCTTTCCCGCCTTCCTGTCCGGTGGCCAGCAGCAGCGCGCGGCCATCGCGCGCGCGCTTGCGGTCGATCCCGCCGTGATGCTGTTCGATGAACCCACCAGTGCGCTTGACCCCGAATTGGTGGGCGAAGTGCTCAGCGTGATCCGCGATCTCGCCGCCGAAGGGCGCACCATGCTGATCGTCACGCATGAAATGAAATTCGCCCGCGAGGTGGCCAGCCATGTGGTCTATCTCTACCAAGGCCGGATCGAGGAAGAAGGCCCCCCCGAGCGCGTCTTTGGCGCGCCGCAATCGGCCCGCCTCAAGCAATTCCTGCAAACCGTCGGATAAGACGGGGCAGATCAAACCAACCAACAAGGGAGACTGACATGACACTTAAAACCATCCTCGCCGCCGCGACGCTCGCGGCCCTCGGCACCGGGCTTGCCGCGCAAGAGGTCAAGATCGGCATCGCCGCCGAACCCTATCCGCCCTTCGCCTCGCTCGACAGCTCGGGCACATGGGTCGGCTGGGAGGTCGATGTGATCGACGCGGTGTGCAAGGCCGCAGACCTCACCTGCGTGATCACCCCCGTGGCATGGGATGGGATCATCCCCTCGCTTACCGGCGGGCAAATCGACGCCATCATGGCCTCCATGTCGATCACCGAAGAGCGGATGAAAACCATCGACTTTTCCGACCCTTACTACAACACACCGACCGTGGTCGTGGCCGACAAATCGCTCGATCTAGAGGCCACCCCCGAAGGTCTGAAAGGCAAGATCCTCGGCGTGCAGGCCTCGACGATCCATCAGGCCTACGCGCAGGAATACTTCAAGGACGCCGCTGAAATCCGCATCTATCAGACACAGGACGAGGCCAATCAAGATCTGGTCGCAGGCCGGATCGACGCCACGCAGGCCGACAGCATCGCCATGGCGGATTTCGTCGCCACAGACGCCGGTGCCTGCTGCGAGATCAAGGGCAATGTCGCCGATGATCCCGCCATTCTGGGCCTGGGCGTGGGGGCCGGCGTGCGCAAAGGCGAGGACGCCCTGCGCGAGGCGCTCAACAAGGGCATCGCCGCCATTCTGGCCGATGGCACCCATGCGGAGATCACCGCGCGCTACTTCAATGCCAGCATCTACTAAGCACGTTGGAGGCGCTGCTTGACACATTGGGGCTGGCGGAAACCGCCAGCCTCCTCGCGCTTGAACCTCCGGGATGGGGGGCCAACCTCTTGCGCGGGCTGGCCAATTCGCTCCAAATCGCACTTGGCGCTTTTGGTTTTGGCCTTGTGATCGGGCTGGCCGGTGCCTATGGCAAGCTCTACGGCGGACCGCTCTTGCGTGATCTTCTGGCGATCTACACAACGGTCATTCGTGCCGTGCCGGAACTGGTACTGATCCTGATCCTTTATTACGTCGGCTCTGACCTGATCAATCAGGCCGCCATCGCCATGGGCTATGGCCGGATTGAGATCAGCGGCGTCGTCGCGGGCATCTGGGTCTTGGGCGTGGTGCAAGGGGCCTATGCCACTGAGGTGTTGCGCGGCGCCATTCAGGCGATCCCACCGGGGCAACTTGAGGCCGCGCGCGCCTTTGGCATGCCGCCGCTGATGACGCTACGCCGCGTGACCATCCCCGCGATGATGAGCTTTGCCACACCGGGGCTGGCCAATCTCTGGCTCATCGCCACCAAGGACACGGCCCTCCTGGCCATCGTGGGCTTTAGCGAATTGACCCTCGAAACCCGACAGGCAGCGGGCAGCACGCGGGCCTATTTCACCTTTTTCCTCGCGGCAGGCGCGCTCTACCTGATTGTCACGCTCTTTTCCGGTGCGATCTTTGCCCGGATCGAAAAATGGGCGCGGCGCGGTCAACCCTCCTTGCGCGAGGGTGGGCGATGAGCGATCTGCGCGCCCTTCTGATCCCGCGCCGCCTGTTCCTCATGGCGCTCTTCGCCGGGTTCGTGATCTGGTGCGCGCTCTCGCTGCGATGGGACTGGCTGCCGCAATACCTGCCTCTGGCGCTAGAGGGGCTGTGGCGCACGATCTGGATCTTGGTGGTGACGGTGGTGCTGGGCTTTGCGCTTGCCGTGCCGCTTGGTCTGGCACAGGCGGCGGGGCCTTGGTATCTGGCAACGCCCGCGCGCCTCTTCTGCACCATCATTCGCGGCACGCCCCTTCTCCTGCAAATCTGGCTGCTCTATTACGGGCTAGGCTCTCTTTTCCCGCAATACCCGTGGATCAGAGGGTCCGAGCTTTGGCCCTATCTGCGGCAGGCATGGCCCTATGCCGTTCTGGCCCTTACCCTATCCTACGCAGGCTATGAGGGCGAGGTCATGCGCGGCGGCTTTGCCAGCGTGCAAAAAGGCCAGCTAGAGGCCGCGCGCGCCTTTGGCATGCCGCGCTTCACGATCTTTCGCCGCATCTGGCTGCCGCAGGCGATCCGCAATGTGCTGCCCACCTTGGGCGGCGAAACCATCCTGCAACTCAAGGCAACGCCGCTGGTGGCAACCATCACCGTGATCGAGATTTATTCGGTCTCAAGCCGCGTGCGCGCCGATACCTTTATCGTCTACGAGCCGCTTTTGCTGCTTGCCCTTGTCTACATGATCATTGCGGGCCTCATCGCGCTGATGTTCCGCTGGATCGAAAATCGCGTGCCCTCGCGCCCCCGCCACGGCTGATATCGTCTCATCCCCCATCGGGATGTGACGACAGGCGTAATCCATGCTATCTTGGTCTCACGGCAACGCCACGGCGCGACGCCCAAACTTCGGCATCCGCGCCCCGATAAGGGAGGCCAGAATGACCAAGACCATCGGCAATCCACTCACTTGGCTGGCGGGCACCACCGCAAGCGCGAGGCGCGGTGCCTCAGACGCCACAGGTGCCCTGCGCAGCGAGATTACCACCCCACCCGACGTGCGCACCCTCAGCCACGCTGACCTGCGCGACGCTCTGCGCAAAGGGCTGGCCGATTTCGTGGCCCTGCGCAGTGACGTGTTTTTTCTCATCGCCATCTATCCGCTGATCGGCATCACGCTGGCGCTTAGCGCCTTCCATTCGGCCAATCTGCACCTGCTTTTTCCGCTGGCGGCGGGGTTCACCCTGCTCGGCCCGGTGATCGGCACCGGGCTTTATGAAATGAGCCGACAGCGTGAAACCGGTCAGGCCACCGGCTGGGGCACAGCGCTGCGCGCCCTGCGCGCGCATGTTCTGGGGCCTGTTCTGGTGCTGGGGGTCTATCTGATGGGGATTTTCATCGTCTGGATGTTCGCCGCGAAATATATCTACGACCTCACCCTCGGGCCACTGCCCCCGACCAGCCTCATGGGCTTTGCACAGGATGTGCTGACCACTGCTGCGGGCTGGCAGATGATCGTCTTGGGCATGGCCGCAGGCTTTGTCTTTGCCGCCGCCGTGCTGGTGCTCAGCCTGATTTCATTCCCGATGCTGATCGATAGGCGCGTGGGCCTGCCCGTGGCGGTCATGACCTCTGTCGCGGTGGCCCGGCGCAATCCGCGCATCGTCGCCACATGGGGGCTGATCGTGGCCGGCAGCATGACCCTTGGGATGCTGCCCGCCTTCCTGGGTCTGGTGATCGTGCTGCCGGTCTTGGGGCACGCAACGTGGCATCTCTACCGCGCCGCCGTGCCCAATGATGGCTAGCCCGCCTCGGCCAGCCGCGCCACGTACCGTGCCAGCGTATCAATCTCGAGGTTGACCATATCCCCCATGGCCACATCGCCCCAGGTGGTCACGGATTTGGTATGCGGGATGAAGTTGATCCCGAAATCGCAGCCCTCAACCTCATTGACGGTCAGCGAGGTGCCGTTGAGGGCAACCGACCCTTTGGGTGCGATGAACCGCGCCAAGGCTTGCGGCGCGCGCAGCGTGACGCGGGTGCTGTCGCCCTCATCGCGCAAACTCACCACTTCGGCCAACCCGTCGATATGGCCCGACACGATATGCCCGCCCAATTCGTCGCCCACCCGCAGCGCCCGCTCCAGATTGACCCGCCGCCCCTCAGCCCAACCCGACAGGTTGGTTTTTGATAGGGTTTCGGCGGAAATATCCACATCGAACCAACCGGCCCCTAGCGCCACGACCGTCAGGCACACGCCGTCGCAGGCAATAGACGCGCCGATGTCGATCCGGCCGGTATCATAGCCGGTGCCGATCCGCGCGCGCAGGTCGCCCCGATGCTCGACCGCCTCGATGCGCCCCACATCGGTAATGATGCCCGTGAACATTGACCGCCCTCCTTTTGCTCTGCCGTGACCCCTACCGCCCTCACCGCCGCCAGACAAGAGACCGCAGCGATAGGGGCTTATTTTCGCCCGATTTTTGCAGTAAAAAGCGTGACCGAGCGCAAAGGCAAGAGACACCGCCATGACGGGCCTGACCGGCAAGAACCGCGCGTTTCTGTTTCTTCAGGGACCGCACGGGCCTTTCTTCTACAAACTCGGGCAGATGCTGCGCCGGGCAGGGGCGGATGTCTGGCGCGTGGGTTTCAATGCCGGGGATCAGGCGTTCTGGCGCGAGCGCCCAAGTTTTCTGCCCTTTCTCGGTCAGGCCGAGGATTGGCCCGCGACCTTGGCCACCATTCTCGACGACAAACGTATCACCGATCTTGTGCTTTATGGCGATACCCGGCCCATTCACGCCCAAGCCGTCGCCATGGCCCGCGCGCGCGGCCTCACGATCCATGTCTTCGAAGAAGGCTACATGCGCCCCTATTGGGTGACCTATGAGCGCGGCGGCACCAACGGCAATTCCCGCCTGATGGAAATGAGCGTGCCCGAGATGCGGCAGGCGCTGGAAAACTCGGACATGGACACCGCCCTGCCCCCTGCCAGTTGGGGCGATATGCGCCAGCATGTGTTCTACGGCGCGCTCTATCACGGATTTGTTCTCTTTCTGAATCGCCGCTATCGCCATTTCCGCCCGCACCGTGCGCTGACCGTGGGGCAGGAATTCAAACTCTACCTCAAACGTCTGGTCCTGATGCCAATTCAGGCGATCGAGCGACGCCTGACCACATGGCGGGTACGCACCGGCGGCTTCCCCTATCACATCGCCCTTCTGCAACTGGAACATGACGCCTCTTTTCAGGCACATTCGCCGTTTTCCACAATGACCGAGTTTCTGGAAACCGTGATTGACGGCTTTGCACGTGGCGCGCCACCGCATCACCATCTGGTGATCAAGGCACATCCGCTAGAGGATGGCCGCGCCCCCATTCGCAGCGAATTGCGCCGCCTTGTGCGCGCCTATGACCTGCGCGGGCGGGTGCATTATCTGCGTGGCGGCAAGCTGGCAAAACTCTTGGACGAGGCGCGCTCTGCCGTGACCGTCAACTCCACAGCAGCACAACAGGTGCTCTGGCGGGGCATTCCACTGCGCACCTTTGGTCAGGCGGTCTATGCCAAACCTCAATTCGTCTCGACCAAACCCTTGGCCGATTTCTTTGCCGGAGCAGAGCGCCCAGACCGTCGCGCCTATGCCGATTACCGGCGATTTCTGCTGGAAACCAGCCAGATTGCGGGCGGCTTCTATTCCTCCTCGGGGCGTCGACAGTTGCTGCGTCAGGCGGTCGACATGATGCTTGCCCCCGAAGACCCCTATGATGCGCTGCGCTCAGGCACCGCGGCCCCTCGGCAACAGTTGCGCGTCATCACATAGGCGCAAGCAATGGAAACGCTGGATTTTCACAAGTTTGTTCGCTAGCGTAATCAAAAAAGACCCGAGGCAGAACAAAAACAGGTCGAGGAGACCGAGCAGTGACATCCCGACACACCCGATGGGCGCGCCCTATCGCGCTATTGCTTATGGCATCTCTTGTGGCCGGATGCGGCTTGCCGCGCGTGGGCCCAACCAAACGTGAAATCTACGCCGGATCGGTCCAGAAACAGGGCGACTCCTTTGTCGTGACGGTGAATGACAGGGTGACCCGCGCGACCGCCGTGCAACCGGCGCTTGGCTTTACCGAACAATTCCAAAACGCTGGCCTGCTTGGGTCTGACCTCATCAGCCCCGGTGACACGCTGGGCCTCACGATCTGGGAAAACGTCGATGACGGGCTTTTGGCGGGCGAAGCAACCAACCAGACAACCCTTGGCGAAGTGCAGGTAGACGGCTCTGGCTTCATCTTTGTTCCCTACGCAGGCCGGATCAAGGCCGCAGGCAACACACCCGAAGGTGTCCGCCGAGTCATCACCGAGAAGCTCGAACAGCAAACCCCCGATCCACAGGTCGAGGTGCGCCGTTTGGCTGGCAATGGCTCGACAGTGGCAATCAGCGGTGCAGTCAGCGGTCAGGGCGTCTATCCGATCGAGGCCCCCACGCGCACCCTCTCGGCCATGATCGCCTCGGCAGGTGGCATCGCGATCCCGCCAGAAGTGGCACAGATCACCGTGATCCGAGGCGATCAACGCTCCAAGGTTTGGTTTCAGGACCTGTTCAAATACCCGCAATTCGATATTGCCCTGCGCGGCGGTGACCGCATCTTGGTCGAGGCCGATACCCGCGCCTATACCGCCCTTGGGGCCACCGGTGCGCAATCGCGCGTGACGTTCGAAACCCAAACTCTCAGCGCGCTTGAGGCCATTGCACAGGTGGGTGGCCTTTCGACCGCTGCCGCCGATCCCACCGGCGTCTTTGTGCTGCGCAACGAACCGATGGAAATCGCCAATCAGGTTCTGGGCCGCACCGATCTTCAGGGCGCGCAACGTCTGGTCTATGTGCTTGACCTGACCAAGCCCAACGGCTTGTTCTTGGCGCGCGACTTTTCGATCCGTGACGACGACACAATCTATGTGACCGAGGCACCGTTCACGCAATGGTCCAAGGTCATCGGCGCCTTCACCGGCACGCTTGGCGCGGTTGGATCGGTATCAACGGCGTCCTCAACGCTCTCGGGCGACTTTTGAGCCAGCCCTCTGACGGGCAACCCGCTGGCGAGGCTCGGGCCTCCCGGCGGGTTTTCTATTTCAACGGCGGGTTTCTCTGGCAACGCCGCCTGCGCCGCATCCTGACATTGGCGGGCTATGACCTCAGCCTTGGGCAACCCGGCACCGAGGATTTGATTGCCGTCTGGGGGCGCAGCCCCTATGCCGCGCGCGGCGAGGGGATGGCGGCCCGCACTGGTGCAGGTTTGCTGCGGATCGAGGATGCCTTTCTACGCTCACTCCAGCCGGGGCGCAGTGGCGCGCCGCCCCTTGGTCTGGTGATCGACCGACGCGGCATCTATTTCGACAGCCGCCACCCTTCGGATCTCGAGCATCTGCTGGCCACGCACCCGCTCGACGATACGGCTTTGCTGAACAGGGCCCGCAGCGGCATGGCGCGCCTGCAAGAGGCGCATCTAAGCAAATACAGTGCCTTCGACCCGCAAACGCCCTGCCCCGATCCGGGCTATGTGCTGGTGATCGACCAGACCCGCGGCGATGCCTCGGTCACGCATGGCGGGGCCGATGCCAACACCTTCCGCGAGATGCTCTATTGGGCACAAGAGGATCACCCCGGCGCGCGGATCGTGATCAAGACCCATCCCGAAACCGCCGCAGGCCACCGCCCCGGCTACTTCACCGCCAAGGACGAGAGCGCCCGCATCCGCCTGTTGTCCGATCCGGTCAGCCCATGGGCGCTGATGGAAGGGGCCATCGCGGTCTATTGCGTCACCTCGCAAATGGGGTTCGAGGCCATTCTGGCCGGACACCGCCCAAATGTCTTTGGCCAGCCGTTCTATGCGGGCTGGGGCCTTAGCGAGGATCGCCACCCCCTGCCCCTGACCCGCCGGGGCCGCAACCTCACGCGCGCGCAGCTCTTTGCCGGCGCGATGCTGCTCTATCCCACATGGTATGACCCCTACCGCGACCGGCTCTGCGATCTGGATCAGGCAATTTCGGCACAAGAGTCCGAAACACGGGCTTGGCGCGAGGATCACGCCGGATGGCAGGCCCATGGCATGCGCCTGTGGAAACGCGCGCCGCTCCAAGGCTTCTTTGGCACGCATCGGCGGGTGGTCTTTGGCGGCACGCCCCAGCCCGACCGCCGCGTCATGGTCTGGGCCTCACAGGCCGACACAGCCCCAGACGGGGCCGTGCGCATCGAGGACGGATTCTTGCGGTCGCGCGGGCTCGGTGCCGATCTTATCCCCCCCCTGTCGCTCGTCTGTGACGATCTGGGCATCTACTATGATCCCACACGCGAAAGCCGGTTAGAACGCCTGATCGCCACCCGCACCCGCCTGCGCCCCGATCAAGAACGCCGCGCCGAGGCACTGATCGCAGCACTGACCCGCCATGACCTCAGCAAATACAACCTTGGCCAATCGGTGCCCAACCTGCCCGAGGGGCGGCGCATCCTCGTGCCCGGTCAGGTCGAAGATGATGCCTCGATCCGCCTTGGGGCTGGGGCGATCACCAGCAATCTCGCCCTCTTGCACGCCGCGCGCGCCGCCAACCCGGATGCCGTGATCCTGTACAAACCCCACCCCGATGTCGAAGCAGGGCTGCGCCCCGGCGCCGTGCCACCGGATGCCGCCCGCGACCTCGCCGATCTTATCCTGGATCACACCGATCCCGCCCGCGTGCTCAGCATGGTCAACGAGGTCTGGACCATGACCTCGCTCTTGGGGTTCGAGGCGCTTTTGCGCGGGGTGCGCGTTACCACAACCGGCGCGCCCTTTTATGCCGGATGGGGCCTGACCCGTGATCTGGGCGACATCCCGGCGCGACGCAGCGCACGGCCTTCGCTGCCCGGTCTTGTGCATGCAGCACTCATTGATTATCCGCGCTACCGCGATCCCGTGACCGGGCGACCATGCCCGGTCGAGGTGGTTGTCGAACGGCTGGCGCATGGACCCCTACCCCGGCCCGGCCCGGCCAACCGCTTGCTCGCCAAGCTGCAAGGCGCGCTCGCCTCACATGCGGCTTGGTGGCGCTGAGCAGCGCGCTTACTGCGGCTCCGCGTCCAATAGCACAACCTCAACCCGGCGATTGCGTTCACGCCCCTCTGGGCTGGTGTTTGAGGCAATCGGAGACAGATAGCCGATCCCATGCGCTTCAACCTGCGCCGGGGCCACGCCATGTTGCTCGACCAAAAGGTTCAAAACCGCCTCGGCGCGGGCGCGCGACAGGGCGCTGTTCTGCTCCAGCCCCCCAATGCTATCGCTATGCCCGACTAGGGCCACCCGTGTCTCTGGCGACGCCGTCAAAAACTCCGCCAAGGTCACAAGACTGCGATAGGGACCAGCCCCAAGCGCATTGTCCCCCAGGCCAAAATCCAAACCCTCCAGCACTGCATGCCCCTGCGTTTGCAACGCCTGCACAAGATCAGCGCGCGGCAACGCTTCGCGCTCCTCCGCCGGAATGGGCTGGATGGTGTAGCCTTCGGCCAGCGTTGTCACATGCAGAACTTGCACATAGCCTGTGCGCCCACTCTGACTGACGATAAGTGCGGCATGCTCCTGCGTCGCGCCCATGCCCCGTCGCATCAACAGATAGCGATAGTCGAAGAGATCAAGAAACATGTCCGGCGCGGGCAGTGTTGGCAGGGCAAAGCGGAAATCAAAGCCGCCACAGTCCAGAGCTTCGCACGCAAACACCGCCTCCCAGCCCGCGCCCTCCAACTGATCGCGCAACGGCGTCAAAAGTTGCAGCGTCGTGACCCCCTGCACCGGCATCCGCCAAGCCCGGCTGACAATACGCCCCTCAAGCCGCAAGTTTGGCACATCGGTCCCCGAATGCGGCCCCGTCGGCAGGCGCACCGTATCCGCCTCTCGGATCACCTCGCGCGTCTGGCTGGCCCCCGCAGGCAGGGTCAGATCAACCGCAACCGCCGGGCCGCCCGCCAGAAAACTCCATAGCAAAAAAGGGATAACGCGCCGCATCAGACCTTAGCGCGCCTGCGCGTGATACTCGGGATTGGGCTGCATGCCCGTCGCCGAGGCCACGCGATTGGTCATGTTGAAGAACCCCGCAACATTGGCGATATCCCAGATATCGCGCGCGCTCAAACCCTGATCGCGCAGCGCCTGACGATCGGCTTCAGTAATCTCAGACGAGGCGCGCGTGATCTTTTCGGCAAAGCCCAGCATCGCACTCTGCCGCGCATCCAGCTTTGCCGCGCGCCAGTTCATCACCATCGCCTCACCAAGCGCCGGATCACCAGAGAGTTGCCGCACCGCCGCGCCATGCGCCACCTGACAATACCAGCACCGGTTGATCGAACTGACCACGACCGCGATCATCTCGCGCTCCAGCTTGCTCAACCCGCTCTCGGCCAGCATTAGGTTGTTGTAGAGCGTGGTAAAGGCATTCAGCTTGTCGATGTCAAAGGCATAGGCCCGCAGCACATTGGGGATCATGCCCAGTTTCTCGGCGCAGATGTCGAAATACTTCTGTGTCGCCTCTGGCAACGGGTCAAGCATCGGCAAATCAAGCGCTGTGGGCTCGGATGGCTTGGTCATGTCTCACTCCTTTTGCCGGTAATGGTAGTCGCCAACATGGGCAAACCCCATCGCCGTATATAGCCCATTGGCCCCCTGATTGCTCTTGGTGCAGATCACCGACAGATACTGCGCACCCTCTGCCTGCGCCCAAAGCGCCGCCTGTAGCATCATCAGCCGCCCCATCCCGGCGCGGCGGTGGCGGGCGTGAACCTCCAGCGCATGCACCATGGCCACGCCCACGTGAATCGCGGCAAAGCCGGTGGCGGCGGGCTGATCCTTATGCCTGCCAAAAAGCCCGGTCTTGGGGCCGGTAACACGCTCCATCACCGCAATACGCGCCGGGCCAATACCCCCATCAGCCCAGATTTCGCGCATGATTTCAAGAGGCTCCCAAACCGCAAAGGTGCTGACACGCGGCGGCTTTTCGCCTGTCAACGCCGCAACCGGCACGACATAGAGGTTGACCGGGTCAACCACCTCATATCCCTCAGAGGCCAAAAGCGCATCCAGCGCGCCATCCCCCTCGCGCACCTGAAAGAGCGGGCTTTGCCCGAGCGCGCGCATTGCCATCTCGGCGGCGACCAGTTCCGCGCCCGTGATCGGCCCCGCAACTGTGGCGGCAGACACGCGCTTGCCACCTCCCTTGCCCTCGCGCAGGGTCACAGGACCAAGCTGTTCGCAGCGCGCAGGCGGCCACGTGGCCTCGGTCACCGCATAAAGCGTCTGCACATCAGGGCTCATGCCGGAAACATCTCCGCCAATTCAGACATCGCAGCCTCAAGCCGTGCACCATCCTGCCCACGCATCACAATCTGCGCCCCGTAACACCCATCGCGGATAAACGGGTAAGAGCCGATGCTGAGGTCAGGATACCTCTCCGCCAGATCGGAAAGAGGCCCCGCAATATCGCCTTCGCCGCGCCGGATTTCCAGCGCCTGCGACAGGATCGGCGCACCGCCCGTCAGTTGGGGCAGCACAGAGGCCAGCATCGCCTGAAAGATCGACGGCACCCCGGCCATCACATGCACATTCTCGATGGTAAACCCCGGCGCGGCGCTGATCGGGTTATCAATGAGTGTGGCCCCGTCCGGAATACGCGCCATGCGCAAACGCGCCGCGTTCAATTCCTGCCCGCGCGCGTCGTAATGCGCGGCCAGAATGGCGCGCGCGTCGTCGCGCACCGAAATCGGCCGATCAAAGGCCGCAGCCACATTCTCGGCGGTGATATCGTCATGGGTGGGACCAATACCGCCCGAGGTGAACACATGGTCATACCCCGCACTCAGCGCCTGCACCGCCGCAACAATAGCGCCGGGATCGTCGCTGACCACGCGCACTTCCCTAAGGTCGATGCCGACCTTCGTCACCTCACCCGCCAGATAATGCATGTTGGCATCGCGCGTGCGCCCCGACAGGATTTCGTCTCCGATGACAAGCATGGCAGCGGTCGGGTTGGGCATGGCAGACTCCTTGATCCGGGGACAAACCCGGTATAGGCGCAGGTCATGCGCTTTCAAACCCCTCTTGTGCAGGCTGTGCTGCTGCGCCGCTACAAACGCTTTCTCGCCGACATCCGCCTGATGGATGGGCGCGAGGTTACGGCGCATTGCGCCAACCCCGGCAGCATGATGGGGCTGGCCGATCCGGGGGCAACCATCTGGGTCGAACCCAATGACGATCCGCGCAAGAAACTCAAATTCGGCTGGCGGCTGCTGGAGCGTTCGGGCGGGGATTTCGTCTGTGTCGATACGGGTCTTGCCAACCGGATCGTCAGGACCGCGCTTGAGGCGCGGAGAATCCCGGAACTGGCCGCCTATGACCGGGTGCGCCCCGAACAAGCCTACGGCACTGCCAGCCGGGTGGATTTCCTGCTTTCAGGCGCGGGCCTGCCCGATGCCTATGTCGAGGTAAAATCCGTGACCCTGTCACGCACGCCCGGTTTGGCCGAATTCCCCGACAGCGTCACCGCACGCGGCGCGCGGCACTTGGGGGATCTGGCCGAAATGGCCCGCGCCGGGCATCGCGCCGTGCTCTTTTATCTGGTGCAACGCAGCGATGCACAGGCCGTGACCGTGGCCCAAGACATCGACCCCACCTATGCCAACGCCCTGCAGCGCGCCCGCGCGGCAGGGGTCACAGTGCTGTCATATCGTGCCAATATCACCCCGCAAGAGATCACAATTGGTCATGGCCTGCCCCTTGCAAACGACCCCCCTCTGGTCCTTTCGCGCAAATAGCCCTAGATAAACGGAAAATGCACACCATACGAGGCCGGACGTGAACGAAACACATCGAGGACGATTGACGCGCGAGGGCATCCGCATCCATGAGACTGCGGATTTTGCTGGTATGCACCGGGCCGGGGCACTTGCCGCGCAAATCCTCGACGAAATCGCAGAGCATGTCTTTGTCGGACAAACCACCGCCGCCATCGACAAGCTGATCGAGGACAAGGTTAACGCCTCTGGCGCGAAATCCGCCACCATCGGGTATAAGGGCTATCAGCACGCCAGCTGCATCAGCGTCAATCACGTGGTCTGCCATGGCATTCCCGGCGACAAGGTGCTCAAGGATGGTGACATTCTGAACGTCGATGTGACGGTGATCGTGGATGGTTGGTTTGGCGACACGAGCCGGATGTATGTAGCAGGCAAACTCAGCCGCAAATCCGAACGGCTAATCCAGGTCACACATGACGCCCTGATGAAGGGGATCGAAGCCGTGCGCCCCGGTGCCACCTTTGGCGATATCGGCCACGCGATCCAATCTTACGTCGAGGCGCATCGCATGTCGGTGGTGCGTGATTTCTGCGGGCACGGCTTGGGCCGCGTGTTCCATTCACCACCCAATGTGCTGCATTACGGGCGGGCAGGCAGCGGGCCGCGTCTGGAAGAAGGCATGTTCTTCACCATCGAGCCGATGGTCAATCTCGGGCGCCCCGAAACCAAAGTGCTGGCCGATGACTGGACCGCCGTCACCCGCGACAAATCTCTGTCGGCGCAATTCGAGCATTCCATCGGCGTGACCGCCACCGGCGCCGAGATTTTCACCCTCTCGCCTGCGGGAAAATTTCATCCGACATGGGCGTAAAACCCCTGCGGGTTTGATCGTGATCGAAACGAATTTCAAAGAGCGTCGATAGGTTACTCTCTCCAAAATAGCGGTAAATCAAACGGTTATAGCGGCTTTGCCGGGGCCTGTGGGGTAAACTCGCAACGATCGGGCTTGATGTCCACCAAAGGCGTGCCATCCAGACAGTCCAGCCCCCGAACGATCAACACCGCCCCCTCTACCCCGATCAGGCGCACCTGCGACGTGCCAATGGGATTGGGCCGCTGCGGCGAGCGCAGGGCAAAGGTGCCAAAATAGCGCGTACCATCCCCTTTCGGGTTCTGCCGCACCAGATCCCGCCGGGACCGGTCCAACCAATACAGAATTTCAAGATGCTTATAGGCCGCGATTCCCTCCAGCGCCGCGACCCAAGGTGCAAACACCTCAATCCGGCATTCTGGTCCTTCCAGCTGCCCCTGCCGCGGGCACTCTTCACGCCGGGTCCATGGGGTGTTGATCCGCCCAATGAAATGTAGCGCGGCATCCTGCCCCTCTGGCAGCACCGTGGTCTCCTCGCCCGGACGCAATCGCATGTCCATCCCAACGCTCTCCGCCTCAGTAAACGTCTTGCCAGTCATCCTCGTGGAACACCTCACCAAGCGCCATCCAACGCACCCGCACCCGGGCCACCCGCGTATCCGCCCAAGTGCGGAACACGATCTCAAACCCATTTGGCGTGATCTTTTCCGCTGTCACATCGGCACGGGCATTGGTGGCGCTGTCCATATCCCAAAGCGACAGGGCCACATGCACCGCAGGTTCGGACTTGAACGGGCTGGCAAAGGTGATCAACTTGCGCCGCTCACGCGCGCCTGATCCGGTCCACATTTCGCCCCCATCAGCAAAATCTGAAAAGAGGACATCATCCCCCTGTTCGATCCCAATAGCTTGATTGATCAAGAATTTCATACGATGCCTTCCGAAACTCTGGCGAGCCTACACCGATTTTCCGGCAAAATTGAGAGCAAAAAAAAGAAAAAAGGGCCGCAGAACGGCCCCTTTGATAGCGGAATCCGCCGCAACCTCAGTTGGAAGACAACCCGATATGGTCGCCTACAGCCACCATATCCGCCAAGAGCTTGGCCATCTCGTCGACAGGGCCGGGCTCATTCACGAATTTTTCCTGTGCATGCGCCAACTTGTCGGTCGCCGCATCCACCATCGCCTTGAACGCTTCGCGCGTCATATCCTCACGCGCAACGGCCTGCTCCGCAAGAACGGACACGCTCTTGCCGCTGATCTCGGCGAAACCGCCGGTCACAACATATTCCTTTTCGCCCGACGGCCCCGACACCCGCAGGATACCGGGCCGCAGCGTGGTGATGAGCGGGGCGTGATCGGCCATGGCGGTCAGATCGCCCTCAGCCCCCGGAATGCTCACCTCATGGGCAGCAACCGAGGCCAAAAGCCGCTCGGGGCTCACCAGATCGAATTGCACTGTTTCAGCCATCTCGGCCTCCCTCATGGTGTCAGGCCCGCGCGGGGATCACCCGCGCAGGACCGTGACAGGCGTTGATCAGGCCGCGTCAGCAGCCATACGTTCGGCTTTGGCGAGCACGTCGTCGATGCCGCCCACCATGTAGAAGGCACCTTCGGGCAGGTGATCATACTCGCCCGCGACCACGGCCTTGAACGATTTGATCGTTTCTTCCAGCGGCACCTGAACCCCGTCAGAGCCAGTGAACACCTTGGCCACGTCGAACGGCTGGCTGAGGAAACGCTGGATTTTCCGGGCACGCGCCACGGTCAACTTGTCCTCTTCGCTCAGTTCGTCCATGCCCAGAATGGCGATGATGTCCTGAAGCGATTTGTAACGCTGCAAAATCCCCTGCACGTCACGCGCAACCTGATAATGCTCCTCGCCCACGATCTGCGGGTCCATCAGACGCGAGTTCGAGTCGAGCGGGTCCACAGCCGGGTAAATACCAAGCTCGGAAATCGCACGGCTAAGAACGGTCGTTGCGTCAAGGTGGGCGAATGTCGTGGCAGGTGCCGGGTCGGTCAAGTCGTCCGCAGGCACGTAAACGGCCTGAATGGACGTGATAGACCCCTGCTTGGTCGAGGTAATGCGCTCCTGCATGGCACCCATGTCGGTGGCCAGCGTCGGCTGATAGCCCACGGCAGACGGGATACGACCCAACAGCGCCGACACCTCGGACCCTGCTTGCGTAAAGCGGAAGATGTTGTCGACAAAGAACAACACGTCCGACCCGGACTGATCGCGGAACTGCTCGGCCAGCGTCAGGCCGGTCAGCGCCACACGCGCACGCGCCCCCGGAGGCTCGTTCATCTGACCATAGACAAGGGCCACTTGGCTTTCTTCTAGATTGTCGGGCTTGATCACGTTGGATTCGATCATCTCGTGATACAGGTCGTTCCCTTCACGGGTCCGCTCACCCACACCGGCAAACACCGAATAGCCCGAGTGCACCTTGGCGATGTTGTTGATCAGTTCCATGATGAGAACCGTCTTGCCCACACCGGCACCGCCGAAGAGGCCAATTTTGCCGCCCTTGGCATAGGGGGCCAGAAGGTCCACAACCTTGATGCCGGTCACGAGGATCTCGGATGCGGTCGACTGCTCGGAAAACTCCGGCGCAGGCTGGTGGATAGACCGGTATTCCGTGGCCTTGATCGGCGCGCCCTCGTCCACCGGCTCACCGATGACGTTCAGGATGCGGCCCAAGGTTGCGTTGCCCACCGGCACCGAAATCGGCGCACCGGTATCGCTCACGGCCTGACCGCGCACGAGGCCTTCGGTCGCGTCCATCGCGATGGTGCGCACGGTGTTCTCGCCCAGATGCTGCGCCACTTCGAGGATCAGCTTCTTGCCGTGGTTGTCGGTCTGCAGCGCGTTCAGAATGGCTGGCAGATCGCCGTCAAATTGAACGTCCACAACGGCGCCAATGACCTGCGTCACCTTGCCTTTTGCATTTGCCATGTTTCGTCTCCGGTTCTCTTACAGCGCTTCCGCGCCGGAAATGATTTCAATTAGCTCGTTGGTGATCACGGCCTGACGCGAACGGTTGTATTCAATCGTCAACCTGTCGATCATATCGCCAGCGTTGCGCGTCGCATTGTCCATCGCGGACATACGCGCACCCTGCTCAGAGGCACCATTTTCCAACAGCGCGGCAAAGATCGCGGTCGCCACCCCACGCGGCAAGAGATCGGCAAGGATCGCCTGCTCGTCGGGCTCGTAATCATAGAAGCTGTCGGTATCGACCTTGCCCGCCGTGGTGTCCACGTCGAACGGGATCACCTGCTGCATGCTCGGGATCTGGCTGACCACGTTCTCGAACCGCGAAAAGAAAATCTTCGCGACATCGAACTCGCCCCCGTCGAACCGCTTGAGCACTTCGGCCGCGATCCCTTGGGCATCGGCATACCCAAGGCGCTTGACCTCGCTCATGTCGACGTGACCCACGGAATATTGGCCAAAGTCGCGCTTCATCGCGTCACGGCCCTTCTTGCCAACGGTCAAGATCTTGACCGTCTTGCCCTTGGCCAACAACTCGGCGGCATGGGTTTTGGCCAGCTTGGCGATGTTCGCGTTGAAGCCACCGCAAAGGCCCCTCTCGGCAGTCATCACCACCAAGAGATGCACCTTGTCCTCACCCGTGCCCGCCAAAAGACGCGGCGCATTGGCCGCATCCCCGACAGAGGCCGCAAGCTTGCCCATTACCGCGTTGAAACGCTCGGTATAGGGGCGGGCCTGCTCGGCAGCATCCTGAGCGCGGCGAAGTTTCGCCGCGGCAACCATCTGCATGGCCTTGGTGATCTTGCGGGTCGATTTGACCGACGCGATCCTGTTTTTCAGGTCCTTGAGATTCGGCATTGCCTTATCTCCCCCTTATGCGAAGTCAGCGGCGAATTCGTCCAGCGCAGCTTTGATACGGTCCTCGGCCTCACCCTTGATCTTGGGGTCTTCCTTGGTGATGTATGCCAGCAGATCGGCATGTTTGCCGCGCAGGTGCTTGAGCAGACCTTGCTCATAGCGGCCCACTTGGCTTACCGGGATCTTGTCCAGATAACCCTTGGTGCCCGCATAGATCACGCAGACGATCTCGGCATTGGTCAGCGGCGAATACTGCGGCTGCTTCATCAACTCGGTCAGACGCGCACCACGGTTCAGCAACTGCTGCGTTGCCGCGTCAAGGTCGGACCCGAACTGAGCAAAGGCCGCCATCTCGCGATACTGCGCCAGTTCCAGCTTCACCGGACCCGCGACCGACTTCATCGCATTGGTCTGAGCAGAAGAGCCCACACGCGACACCGACAGACCGGTGTTCACAGCCGGACGGATACCCTGATAGAACAGTTCCGTCTCAAGGAAGATCTGGCCGTCGGTGATCGAGATCACGTTGGTCGGAATAAACGCCGACACGTCGCCACCTTGGGTTTCAATGATCGGCAGCGCAGTAAGCGAGCCCGAACCATTGTCACTGTTCAGCTTGGCCGAACGCTCCAGCAGACGGGAGTGAAGATAGAACACGTCCCCCGGATAGGCTTCACGACCGGGCGGACGACGCAGCAACAGCGACATCTGGCGATAGGCCACAGCCTGCTTGGAAAGGTCATCGTACACGATCAGCGCGTGACGGCCATTGTCGCGGAAATGCTCGGCCATCGCGGTTGCGGAATAGGGTGCCAGGAACTGCATCGGCGCGGGGTCCGACGCGGTGGCGGCCACGACGATCGAATACTTGATCGCGCCGCTCTCTTCGAGCTTTTTCACCAGCTGCGCCACGGTCGAGCGCTTCTGGCCCACAGCGACGTAAACGCAATAGAGCTTCTTGCTCTCGTCGTCGCCCGCCGCTTCGTTATAGATCTTTTGGTTCAGGATCGCGTCCAGCGCCACGGCAGTCTTGCCGGTCTGACGGTCACCAATGATCAGCTCGCGCTGACCGCGACCGATCGGGATCATGGCGTCTACGGATTTGAGGCCAGTCGCCATCGGCTCGTGCACCGATTTACGCGGAATAATGCCGGGGGCTTTGACGTCAGCCAGACCGCGGGTCTTGGTCTTGATCGGGCCCTTGCCATCCAGCGGGTTGCCCAGACCGTCCACAACGCGGCCCAACAGCTCGTCGCCAATCGGCACGTCCACGATGGACTTGGTGCGCTTGACGGTGTCGCCTTCCTTGATGTCACGGTCCGACCCGAAGATCACGACACCGACGTTGTCGCTCTCAAGGTTCAGCGCCATGCCCATGATCGAGCCCGGAAACTCGACAAGCTCGCCAGCCTGAACATTGTCCAGCCCGTGAACCCGTGCGATCCCGTCACCCACCGAGAGAACCCGGCCGATCTCTGCAACTTCGGCGTCTTGGCCAAAGTTCTTGATCTGGTCCTTCAGGATCGCAGAAATCTCTGCTGCTTGGATACCCATTTATCCGACCTCTTTCATTGAATTCTGGAGGGAATCGAGCTTGGAGCGGATCGACGTGTCGATCATCTTCGAGCCCATCTTGACGACTAGACCGCCGATGAGGCTTTCATCAACGGTCGCATTGATCTTGACATCCTTGCCCACGCGCGCCTTCAGCGCTTTGGCCAGCTTGTCGGACTGCGCCTTGGTCAGCGCCTTGGCACTGGTCACGTCGGCGCTTACTTCGCCCTTGTCTTCGGCAATCATAGCGTTGAGCTGCGTAATCAGTTGCGGCAGCACAAACAGCCGCCGCTTCTGGCCCATCAGCGCCAGACCATTCTGCAGCTCGGGCAGCAGCTTCATCTTGGCCGCCACGGCGGACATCGCAGCACCCTGCACATCCCGGCTCAGAACCGGCGAGGCGATCATCGCACGCAGGTCGTCGCTGTCATTCAGCGCCTGTGCCAGATCAGTGAGATTGCTTTCGAGTTTGGCCAAGCCTTTGGCCTCTCTCACAAGCTCGAATATCGCAGTGGCATAGCGCGCGGCAATGCCAGTAGAGATCGAAGCTGGTTCGGACACGTCCACCCTTCCGATAATCTGGCCCCGGTTGGTCAGGCGTGACGCGGGGTCACATCCGGGGACGTTGGCATAGGTTGCGCCCAACGACGCACCCAAATTCGGCTGCGGTGTAGCAGAGCCTTCCCAAGCGGGCAAGCCGCTTGAAAACTATTGTATACTAATGAATACAACGCAATTTCAAAGACTTAACTCAGGTGCGACCTATTGCGCGCATTTTAATCTTCAAAAAGTTTCACTTTTTACTACGAAATGGCGATTCCCCTCACGAATGCCCCGCCCAAAGCATGGTCAAGCGTTAACGCTATCAGTGTTTTTGAAAGGCGTCGCGCGATTTTTGCGCCATCGGCCAAACGCCGCCAAGGCCGCAATAGGGCCCTTAGCCCAGCGGCGAGACACCAAAGAAATGCGGATGCGCCACCAAAAGCGCGGCGTATAGAAACAGGCCCAAGATGCCCCGCATCAGCGCCGCGCCCCCGCTCTGCGGTGCCATTCCCGCCCGCCGCCGGGCATGGTCGAGCCGCAGCCATTCTGCCCCCATGATCCGCCGCTTGCGCCGGTCGATCAGCGCCGCCCCCAAGATGGCAAAGCCCGCGAAACTGCCAAACAGGATCACATGCGCCAGATCCCCATTGGCGAGCAAATGCCCCAAGGCCCAAAGCGCCAGCGCCACCAGCATCGGATGCCGCGTCACCCGCACGATCCCCGGCCGCTCGGGATCGAACCGCGCGTTGTTCGCCCCGCCAAAGGAAAACGGATTGGGCCTGCCAATGGCCAGCGCCAGAATTATGCAGACCGCCAGCATCACGCCCAGCGTCACGTAACCTTGCCACGGCGCCCAATCCCAGAGCGGCACAAACGGCGCGCGCCCCGCCGCACCAATGACCCATGCCAAGACGCCCAGTGACAAAAGCGAATAGCCAAGGGTGAATCCCCTAGGCCCCAACCGCTCCACCAGCCATGCCTTGACCTTGGGGCGCACCGGCACCGAATGGCTCAGGAAAAACCCGCCAAACGCCGCGATGAATTCCGCCCAGCCCATCACGCCGCCGGGATCGTCTTTGCCGGTTTCTGTCGCAGCATCAGCGGCCCGTACAGCACCGCAAACCCGCCAAAGGCCCCGATCCACGCGGCACCCGACAGCGCATGCAACATACCCGCCTCCGCAGGCAAAACCCCCGCCGCCAGTCGTGCCAGCACAGACACCACCAGCACGAGGTAAATCGCCACCGTGCCGCCCCCTGCCGTCAATGGCCGACCCGTATGGCCCAGTGTCGCCCGCGTCATCACCGCCAGCGTCATCAGCCCTGCCGCCCCGGCCATCCACAGGTGTTGCACCGCAGCCATGCCGAATATGCCCGAACTCAGCCCCTCAAGCCCAATGGCAAACGCCCCCAGCGGCACAAAGGCATAGGCCAGATGCAAAACCCAAACCAGCGGCTCTGCCCCGGTGCGATCCCCTGCCCAGCGCGCCAGACGCATTGCGTGGCATACACCGGCCACCACCAGCGCCCCGCCCGTGGCCAATCCATCAGGCCGGACCACCCACATCCCCAGCGCCCCCAACAGCAGCAAGAGCGCCAGCTTGTCGAACCGCTGCATCGGCGTCACGGGCAGCCGCCCAGGCCCCCGCCGCGCCAGCCAGTTGCGCGTAAACGACGGAATGATCCGCCCACCAATGACCGCGATCATCATCACCACCGCCGCCAGCCCCACCCGCAGCCCATAGCCCTGCCCGGCATAATTGCCCCGCGCCGCCTCCCAATGAAACAGGCCATTGCCCAGCGCAAAGACCGCCAGCATCACCAGCACAATCAGATTGCGCCAGTTCTTGCCCGCCACGATCTCGCGCAGCATGACCGCGCCCAGAACAACCGGCATCGCCAGATCCATCAGCGCCACCGCCATAGGTGGCACCCCGGCAGACACTAGGACCGCCACGCGCCCCAACAGCCACAGCGCCGCCAAACTCGCCAGCGGCCAGCCGACAATGGGCAAACGCCCCGTCCAATTCGGCACCGCCGTCAGCATGAATCCGGCAATCACCGCCGCCAGATAGCCAAATAGAAACTCATGCGCATGCCAACTCACCGGGTCAAAGCCTGTCGGCAGGCTCAGCGCCCCCGTCAGCATCAGCACCCAAAGCGCCATGACCCCCGCCGCCCAAAGGCCCGCCCCTAGGAAAAAGGGCCGAAACCCGAAACTCAGGACCGCAGGCCCGCGCCAGCTCCGCATTTGTTCCGCCGTGCTCGTCATCTCTTGTTCCTTTCGGCCCCTAGGCCCGTGTCCGTCACGACCATGTCGAGCGGAATGTCATGCGGCTGCGGATAGATGGTCTCGATCTGCGCCGAGCTCAGCGCAATGCCGATGCTCACCGGGCGTGGGTCAAGCGCCGCCAGCGTGCGATCGAAATAGCCGCCGCCATAGCCCAGCCGGTAACACTCCGCCGTCCAGCCAATCATCGGCGCAAGGGTGATCTCGGGCGTCACCTGCTCCGCCTCGGGCGGCGGCACTGGGATATTCCAATCGCCCCGCACCATCTTGGTCTCTGGCGTCCAGCGACGAAAGACCAGCGGCGCGGCCTTGACCTCGACGATGGGCAACGCAATCCGCACCCCGCTTGAATGCCACTCCGCCATCAGATCACGCAGATCCGGCTCGCCTTTGATGGGCCAGTAGCAGGACAGCACCTTGCCCCGCGCCCCGTTGAACCTCTCTTGCACCACCGTGCGCAGATGATCCGCCAAGCTCCGCCCAACCTCTTGCCGCGCCGTAACACTCAAGGCATCGCGCAAGCGTCTGAGACGCTGACGCTCGGCCTTGCGCCACCGCGCGACATCGCGCGCCTGCGCCGGATCGGTGACAAGAGGGTCGAAATAGGCTGGGTCCACCTCCCCCGCCATACAGGGTGGTGAGGCATATGTGCCCGGCTTCGAGGTATCGGACATATCGCGGTCCTTTCCGTGGTCCGGGACGGGCACGCGGCACCAATCCCGCTTTGCATTCTCGTCTAACCCTGCTAATAGGTATTGTAAATGCCGATTAAAGCGGAACCCCAGCGACCATGCGCCTCACCTCCTTTACCGATTTCGGCCTGCGGATGCTCATGCGGATGGCCAGCGCCCCCGACCGCGCCTTTTCCAGTGCCGAGTTGGCAGCCGAGTTTGACCTCTCGCGCCACCACCTCGCCAAGATCATGCAACGGCTGTCACAGGCTGGCCTGATCGACACAAAGCGTGGCGGCGGCGGCGGTGCGATCCTCGCCCGCCCTCCATCAGAGATTCGTTTGGGGGATGTGATCCGCCATCTCGAATCCGGTCAGGCACTTGTGGTCTGCTTTGGGGCAGATGCGGGGGAATGTTCCCTCGACGGGCGCTGCCGACTCAAGGCGCGTTTGAAGGCGGCAGAGCGCGCCTTTCTCGACGATCTCGATCGCAGCACATTAGCCGACATCGCACTCGACCAGCGGCCACCGATTGCGGATGTCGCGACCTTACATAATCGACCCTGATTCCTTAAGGTCTGTAAGGTCTTAGACCGGCTTGGCCTCTGGCTGCGGGTTCAGCACCGACAGCGGTTTGCGCACTTTGTCCCGCAACCCCGGACCGCTTGGGGCCTGCACCCGTTTTGTGGCCTCAACCATCAGCACCCCGCCCGAGACAACGACCGATAGCTTGCCCCCCATCCGCTCCCACATGCCCGCCGTCTTGCGCCAGAACGGGCGCTCTGACGGTGGCTGATAAAGAGCCGTCGCATGGCGCTCGGGCAAAAAGTTCTGCGATTTCAATTGGCTTTCCAGCTGCGTCTGGCTGTAGGGCCGTCCAAAACCAAACGGCGTGCGATCCGATCGCGACCACAGACCAGCCCGGTTCGGCACAATAAACAGCGCCGACCCTCCCGGACCCAAGACCCGCCAGCATTCCTCCAGCACCGCGCCCGGCTGCTCCGAAGTCTCCAGCCCATGCACAACCAAGAGCTTGTCGACATGCCCCGTTTCCACAGGCCAAAACGTCTCTTCACAAAGCACCGAGATGTTCGGCATCCCCTGCGGCCATCCGATAACCCCTTGAGGTGCAGGCATTAATCCGATCACCCGACGCGCATCGGCAAGATAGGGGCGCAGAAACGGCACAGCGAATCCATAGCCCACCACGGTCTGGCCTTGTGCCTCGGGCCAGAACTCCGCAACCTGCGCGCGCAAGGTTTTCTGCACCGCGCGCCCCAATGTGCTGCGGTAGTAAAAATTTCGCAGGTCTTGAACGTCCAGATGCATTGCAGCCCGGCCAAAGATCAGTCACTCTCGACCCTAACACTAACCGGCAATCGGGAAAATACCATGGTTTTGCAAATCCTTACTGTTCCCTGCCTGGCCGACAACTATGCCTATCTCGCGCATGATCCGGCCACGGGGGTGACCGCGGTGATCGACGTGCCAGAGGCCGAACCGATCCTGCAAGCCCTTGATAAAAAAGGTTGGTCCGCCTCTTTGGTGCTGCTTACCCACCACCACGCCGACCATGTTCAGGGCCTTGATGCGTTGCGCGCGCGGCATTCCGTATCGGTGATCGGTGCCGCCGCTGACGCACACCGTCTGCCCCCCCTTGATCATCGCGTCACCGAAGGCGACCTGATCAAGATCGGATCGGAAGAGGGGCGCGTCCTCGATGTCTCTGGCCACACGCTCGGACATATCGCGTTTCACTTCCCCACAAGCGCTGTGGTCTTCACCGCCGACAGCCTGATGGCCATGGGCTGCGGGCGCGTATTCGAAGGCACAATGCCGCAAATGTTTGAAAGCCTTGGGAAACTTGCCAATCTCCCGCCTGAGACGCTGGTTTGTTCCGGTCACGAATACACGCAAAGCAACGCGAAATTCGCACTGACCGTTGACCCCGACAACCCCGCCCTTATATCAAGGGTCAAAGAGATCAGCGCCGCCCGCGCCGCAGGTCGGCCCACTGTCCCCTCAACCCTGGCCGAGGAATTGGCCACTAACCCGTTTCTGCGCGCTGAAAACGCGAGCGTGCAGGCACACTTGGGCATGTCCGGTCGCGCTCCGGTTGATGTCTTTGCCGAAATCCGCGCCCGCAAGGACCGTTTCTAAGCGGGGCGTGATGAAAACAACGCTGGTCACACGAAATGTGAGCCAGTTTGATGAAATAATCCTTGAAGACTGGCCACTATCGACCAAACTTTAAGATTATGAGGCCAAGGTTAGTGGGCAGCCCGCCCCGGCCAAGATCAGAAGGAGCACGACCGTGCCTTCATTCTCGAACACGCTCGAACAGGCAATCCATGCGGCATTGGCTCTTGCCAATGCACGTCAGCACGAATTCGCGACACTCGAGCACCTTCTGCTCGCCCTTGTCGACGAACCCGACGCCGCCCGCGTCTTGAAGGCGTGTAGCGTCAATACAGAGGAATTGCGCACCACTCTGGTGGAATTCATCGATGATGACCTCGCCAATCTGGTGACTGACATCGAAGGGTCAGAGGCGGTGCCAACAGCGGCATTCCAGCGCGTGATCCAGCGCGCGGCAATCCATGTCCAATCTTCGGGCCGCACCGAAGTGACCGGGGCCAACGTGCTCGTCGCGATCTTTGCAGAGCGCGAGTCGAACGCCGCCTATTTCCTGCAAGAACAGGATATGACGCGGTATGATGCGGTGAATTTCATCGCCCATGGCGTGGCCAAGGACCCGGCCTATGGCGAATCTCGCCCCGTTACCGGCGCTTCCAGCCAAGAGGGTGATGGGGCTGCCAAATCGACAGAAACCGATGCGGTCGAGGCGGGCGACTCGGCGCTTGCGAAATACTGTGTCGACCTCAACGAAAAGGCCCGCAAGGGTGACATCGACCCACTGATCGGCCGCGATGCGGAGGTTGAGCGCTGCATTCAGGTGCTCTGCCGCCGCCGCAAGAACAACCCGCTTTTGGTGGGTGACCCCGGCGTAGGCAAAACCGCCATCGCCGAAGGCTTGGCGCATAAGATCGTGCAGGGGGAAACCCCGCGCGTCCTGTCGCGCACCACGATCTATTCGCTTGATATGGGTGCCCTGCTCGCGGGTACTCGCTATCGGGGCGATTTCGAAGAGCGCCTCAAGGCGGTCGTGACCGAGCTTGAAAAACACCCCGATGCGGTTCTGTTTATCGACGAGATTCACACAGTGATCGGGGCTGGTGCCACCTCGGGTGGGGCGATGGATGCCTCAAACCTCCTGAAGCCTGCCTTGCAGGGCGGTAAACTGCGTTGCATGGGCTCAACCACCTACAAGGAGTTCCGCCAGCATTTCGAAAAGGATCGCGCGCTTGCCCGCCGGTTCCAGAAAATCGACGTGGCAGAACCGACGGTTGAGGATGCGGTCAAGATCCTTAAAGGTCTTAAACCGTATTTCGAGGATCACCATAGTGTGAAATATACCAATGAGGCGATCCGCTCTGCGGTCGACCTCTCGGCGCGCTACATCAATGATCGCAAACTGCCCGACAAGGCCATCGACGTGATTGACGAGGCCGGAGCCGCCCAGCATTTGCTGGCAGCCTCCAAGCGGCGCAAGAGTATCGGGGTCAAGGAAATCGAAGAGGTGGTGGCCAAGATCGCCCGTATTCCACCGAAAAACGTATCCAAGAACGATGCCGAAGTTCTCAAGGACCTTGAAGGCACGCTCAAGCGTGTGGTTTTTGGCCAGGACGCCGCTATCGAGGCACTCAGCTCTGCGATCAAACTGGCACGTGCTGGCCTGCGCGAGCCGGAAAAACCGATTGGCAACTACTTGTTTGCCGGCCCAACTGGCGTTGGCAAGACCGAGGTGGCCAAGCAATTGGCCGATACTCTGGGCGTGGAACTCTTGCGGTTCGACATGTCGGAATACATGGAGAAACACGCGGTTTCGCGCCTGATCGGGGCACCTCCGGGCTATGTCGGCTTTGATCAAGGCGGCCTGCTGACCGACGGCGTCGATCAACATCCGCATTGCGTTCTCTTGCTCGACGAGATCGAAAAGGCGCATCCCGATGTCTTCAACATCCTGTTGCAGGTGATGGACCACGGCACGCTGACCGATCACAATGGCCGCAAGGTGGACTTCCGCAATGTGGTTCTGATCATGACCTCAAACGCAGGGGCTGCCGAACAGGCGAAATCCGCCATCGGCTTTGGCCGTGACCGGCGCGAGGGCGAGGATACTGCCGCCATCGAGCGGACGTTTACGCCCGAATTCCGCAATCGCCTGGATGCTGTTATCTCGTTTGGCGCACTGCCGAAGTCGGTGATCCTCAAGGTGGTCGAGAAATTCGTGTTGCAGCTTGAGGCCCAGTTGATGGATCGCGATGTGACCATCGAACTGACACAGGCGGCGGCGGAATGGCTGGCGGACAAAGGGTATGACGACAAGATGGGCGCACGCCCCTTGGCCCGTGTCATTCAGGAGCACATCAAGAAGCCGCTGGCCGAGGAGCTGCTGTTTGGCAAACTTCTCAAGGGCGGTGTGGTGACCGTTGGGGTCAAAGACAACAAGATCGACCTCGTGGTCGAAGGCCCTGTGACGCGCCGCCTTACCGGCAAGAAAAAGCCACCCTTGCTGACAGCCGAATGACGGCTAGGCTTGGAACGGCACTTGCGATCCTGACACTGGCGGTGGCCCTTCCGGCCACCGCCCAACCACCTAAGTTGAGCCTGCCGCTAGACTGCGACATCGGGCGAACATGCTATATTGAAGATTACGTTGATACCGATCCGGGACCCGGACAACGTGACTACACCTGTGGCATCAAAAGCCGGGATGATCATCGCGGCATTGATTTCATGCTTTTATCCTTCGACGACATGGAGGCAGGCGTCAATGTTCTTGCGGCCGCCTCGGGCACCGTTGCCGCCACGCGCGACGGCATGGCCGACACCGCTGTCACAGCCGAAACCCGCGATGCCATCCGAGGGCAGGAATGCGGCAATGCGGTGCGCGTTGATCATGGCGACGGCTGGCAAACGCTCTATTGCCACATGAAACAAGGCTCTCTCAGCGTTCGTCAAGGCGACATGGTAAAGGCAGGAGATGTGCTGGGTCAGGTCGGTCTTAGCGGGTTAACCAATGCCCCCCATGTGCATTTGGGTGTCTTGCGGGACGGGCAGATTGTGGATCCCTTTGCGCCCGACGCGCGTGATACCTGCGGTGCGCCCCTCGATCAGAGCCTGTGGGAAATCGCGCTGCCCTATGATCCGGCCGGGCTGTTCACCGCCGGCTTCTCGACCGCTGTACCAGAGTTTGAGGCGGTGCGCTCCGGCGCTGCGCGTGCCAGCACCGCGCAACCCGATCAGCCAATAGTCCTTTATGGCCATGTCTTTTATGCGCAACCGGGCGACCTTTTAACTCTGACCGCAGAGGGACCGCAGGGCGAGATTTTCACCCACGAGATCACGCTCGACGCCCCGCAAGCCCAACTCTTTCGTGCCTTTGGGCGCAAGGCGCCGGAGGGCGGATGGGAGCCGGGCGATTATCGTGGCTATGTGCGCCTGACGCGCGGCGAGACTATTCTTGCAGTCCGGCACGCTGATATCACCATCGCACCCTAACGCGCAGGTTATCGGGTTGTCAGCTTCAACTCGATGCGCCGGTTTTGTGCCCGAGCGGCGGGCGTATCCTCTGGATTGACAGGCTGAAACTCGCCATAGCCATTGGCCGAGAGCCGCCCTGCCGGAAAACCAAGAGCCCCCGTAAGGTAGCGTACAACCGAAAGCGCGCGCGCTTGGCTCAGCGCCCAGTTATCGGCAAACCGCGCGCCCTCGATGATCGGCACATTATCCGTATGCCCATCGACCTGAAGCACCCAGTCGATCCCCTCGGGAATATCTCCAATCACATTGCGCAAGATGCCTGCAACCTTGGCAATCTCGCTTTGCCCTGCGGCTGACAAATCCGCCTCGCCCGGAGCAAAGAGCACCTCGGACGAGAACACGAACCGGTCGCCGACGATTTGAACGCCTTGCTGCTGACCCAACACATCACGCAGGCGGCCAAAGAATTCCGAGCGGTATTTTTCCAGATCCTCTTTCTCGGCTTCCAGAAGACGTGCGCGCTCTTCTTCCGCGATCCGCCGCCGCCGCTCTTCGGCGGCCACACGGGCGAGGGCGGTGTTCAACTCATTGCCAAGCGACTGCAACTGCACTTCGGTCTCCGCCTCACGGGCCTTGGATTCGTCCAACAGCGCCTGAAGACCTGAAAGTTGTTGGCGCAGGGCGGCCACCTGCTGATTGAGCAAAGCCTGCTGCTTTTGTGCCTCGGTGGCCTGCGCCGCCTCTTCGGATAGCTTCGAGCGCGCCTCGGCCAATAGCGAAGCGCGTGTTTCGGCCTCAGTCATCTGCGTGGCAGCGGCAGCTTCGGCAGCGCGTTGCGCGGCAAGGGCGGCTACCAATTGATCCCGCACAGCCTGCGCCTCTTGCGCGCTTTGCGCCGCCACATCGCGGGTCTCGTCCAACTCGCCACGCAGCCGCGCGATATCCGCCTCTTGTGCTGCGGCACCCTGCTCCGCATCCAAGAGCGCCTGTGCCAATTGGCTGTTCAAATCCGCCCGCGCCGTTTCCGCCGCCGCAAGTAGCGTCAGCGTTTCCTCGGCGCGCTTGCGTTGTTCTTCCAGTGCCAGCGTCATCGCGGTCAGTTCCGCATCCGCCTCAGTTAAACGCGCACGCAGAGCTTCGGCTGCAGCGGCCTCAGCCAAACGCGCCTGTTCTTCGGCGCTCAATCTCTGTTCAAGAACAGCCTGCGTCTGAGCCGCATCGGCGTTGCGCTGCCGCAGGTCCGCCGCGAGCGCCTCAAGCGCCTCACGTCGGGCGGCAGCTAGGCGCGCGGCCTCTGCCTGAGCATCCACCTCGTCGCGCAAACCCGCAAGGGCCAGTTGCAACTGCTCTTGCTCGCTCAGCAACTCTGCGCGCGCGGTCTCAAGATCGGAGATACGCCCCTGTGCAGTCTCGCGTTCCGCCAAAAGGCCCGCGACCTGTTCCTCAAAGCTGGCAATGCGCCCCTGCGCCACTCGCAGCGCTTCGGCCTGTGCAGCCTCTCGGGTGCGGGCGTCGTCAAGCGTTGCGGTCAAGGTGCCAACCCGGCTTTCCAACCCCGCGCTGCGATCCTGTTCCAGTCCAAGCGCCAGCGACAGCGCTGCCACCTCCGCCGAGAGCGCATCAAGTTTTGTCGCTTGACCGCTGATTTCCTCGCGCAGAACGAATTGCACCATCATGAAGATCGTAAGCACAAACATCAGCACCAGCAAGAGGCCAGTCATGGCATCGACAAAACCTGGCCAAATCGACGATTGCAACCGCGCGCCACTGCGCCGCGAGAGGGCCATGCTCAGCCCTCCTCAGCCTGATCCGGATCGGAGCGTGGCACGACCGGGCGTGTCGGACGCGGCGTAGTCGCCGGGCGCGCCTGCCCCAGAACCCGCGTCAGGGCCGCCAGATCGGTGCGCAATTCGGTCATGGTTTCCTGTCGTCCGGCGCTGATTTCTTCAAGAATACGCAGCATCTGCACATCGATTGACCGAAGTCGCATCCGGCTTTCCGCATCAATCCCCTCATGTGGGGTCGTTTCGCGCGCCTCAAGTGTGGCAATCAATCGTTCCTGCCCCTCAGCCAGACGCAAAAGTGCCAATTGCACGGGGTTCTGATCGCTCATCCGATGGGTCAGACGCTCGATGGAATCCGCCAAAACCCCAAGTTTCTGATCGACCATCGCACGGCTCATGTCTGACTGACTGAGCATGGATTGCAGCGCATCCATCTGCTCGGCCATGTGATCGAGCAGATGCGTCACAGCGCCACCGCCCCCGTCACCACCCTCGCCGTCACTACTGGCAAAACCCACCCGCGTGATCGTGGACATCCATTCCTCAAGCTCGCGGTAGAACCGATTTTGCCCGTGCCCGGCAAATAGCTCCAGCAACCCCACCACCAGCGATCCAGCAAGCCCCAGAAGCGACGAGGAAAAGGCCACACCCATGCCACCCAATTGCGCCTCAAGACCGCTCATCAAGCGATTGAAAACGGCAATGCCTTCTTCTCCCTCTTGCGGGGCAAGGCTGCGGATCGTGTCGACAACAGCAGGCACCGTCGTGGCCAAGCCATAAAACGTGCCCAAAAGTCCCAGGAAAATCAAGAGGCTGACGATGTAGCGAGTGATCTCGCGCGCCTCGTCGATCCGTTGCGCGACCGAGTCTAGGATCGAGCGTGCCGAGGTAGAGGCGATCTGCATCCGCTTGCCACGCGATCGCAACAATGTGGCCAAGGGCGCCAGCATCGAGGGCGGCTGCGTCATCTCATGCCCGGGCAGTTGCGCAGCAAAGCCATCAATCCAACGGGCAGAACCGATCAGTTGTAGCACCTGCCAAAAGGTGGCGATCACCCCCAGCACGAAGACAAAGAAAATGAACCCGTTGAGCCAGAGATTGGCCTCGAACACCGGCAGCACTCTGGGAAGCGCCAGGAAAGCACCAAGAGCGGTTAGCCCGAGCACCACCAGCATCAAGAATATCTGGCGGTAGGGATATGAAAACTGCGGCTCGACCTCACGGTCCGGCTGGTCCATCTGGACGCTCCCGACACTTGGATTTCTTGGCCCAACCCTACGCGGCTTGAACGCCTAAGCCAAGGATTTATCCACAGATATGGCGTACCCGCCGCACCAGCCAGTCTAGCTCTTTGTCATGGATGCCCAACTGGCGCAAATGATCGGCAGTGTTGAAGAGATATTCGGTATTGGGGCCGCGCCCCCCCACCGCGCGGGCGATGATGCCCGCCTGCTCCTCAAGATCAAGGCCGCCGCAATACTGGACGTGGTCAGGGTCGATCACATAGGTCACAGCCTCGACCCGGCGCCCATCGGTTAGATCAATCTCTAGCATCCGCTCCAGATAGGCCGAGGAAATCAGCTCGCGTTCGCGCAAATAGGCCAGCACGTCTTCGGCCTCTGCTGGATCAGCCCGGAGCGCGACTCCCTGACAGAGCGCGCCGGGGCTGGCATCGAGCGCCAGCACCAGACCGGGCAGGTCATCGGTTCCACGATGGTGAATGCTGCGCATACAAAAGCTGCGATGATAATCGGGCAGACGGGCAATCACGCGCTCTACCGCGTTAAAGCCGGGGTTCCACACCAACGATCCGTATCCGAAAACCCACATCGCCTTTGCCTCTGTTCCTTGCGTCCTACCCCCTATAAACAGCTCTTGATAGGCATGAAAGGGGCGCGCATCATGAGATTTCTGCTTGCCGTGATCGTGATCGCCGCATCGGGCTGGTCCGGTTATTGGTTTATCGGGCAAAGCGGGTTGAACCGTGGGTTTGCCGCTTGGTTCGAATCCCGGCGCGCCGACGGTTGGGTTGCCGAAGCCTCGGACATTACGGTGCAGGGATTTCCAAACCGCTTTGACACGGGCTTCACTGACCTTGTGCTCGCCGATCCCGAGACGGGGCTGGCGTGGGAGGCGGAGTTCTTTCAGATCCTGGCGCTCAGCTATCAGCCAAATCATCTGATCGCTGTTTGGCCAGATCAGCAGTTGATCGCCACACCACAGGAGAAGTTCTTGGTCGAGAGCGAGGATATGCGCGCCAGCCTGCGGATTGCGCCCGACACGCGTTTGGCACCGGAACGCGCCACGCTGACGGCGGAATTCCTGCAGATCACGCCCGAGGCCCGGCCAGACGAGGCGACCGCTCTGACCAGTCTGACATTGGCTGCCGAACGCCAACAAGAGACAGAGTACCGTCTGGGCCTATCGGCCGAAGGTCTGACGCTCGCCGCACCCTGGCAGGCGCGACTTGATCCGCAAGGCCGCCTGCCCCGCCAGATTTCCGGGCTGCATGCGGATTTGACGGTGCGTTTTGACCGGGTCTGGGACCGCAGCGCGGTTGAGGACGCACGGCCACAGCCGACCGAGATCAAATTAAAGCTGGCGGATGCCAAATGGGGACAGTTGCATCTGCAGGCGGCAGGTGAGGTGACAGTAACGCCTGAAGGCTGGCCAGAGGGCGAGATCACGCTCAAGGCGCGCAACTGGCGCGACATGCTGCGCATCGCCGCTGAAACCGGTGCGGTGCCTGAGAGCATGCTGGGGACACTGGAAAACGGATTTTCCCTTATGGCGCAAATGTCGGGCAATCCCGAAACGCTGGATGTACCGCTGACGTTTCGCAACGGTCGTATCCAGCTTGGCCCTATCCCGATAGGCCCTGCGCCAGTTCTGCGACTGAGATAGGATCAAACGCCGTCGCGCAGAGCAACAAACGCGGGCCAAGCATCCGGGTCCGCCACGGTCTTGTCCCGGCAAAAGGGATTGCAAAAGCCAAAGATCCGGCCTTCGCTTTCCATGAGGTCGGTCACCGGATCGCCGGAATAAGGGCAAGCCATGTTCTCAGGCGTGCCCTCGGCCACAGCGCGCGCCGGTCGCGGCACCGGCCCGGGCCAAGGCACTGCGGCATAGGGTTTGGCATAGCGGGCAAGCGTCGCACCGCGCACCAGCCCCATCGCCCGCCAACGGCGGAACGCGGGGTCGGCCAGATGAGCGGCGACATAGGCACGGGCCTCCTCGGACACCGAAAGGCCGTAGCCAGCAATCCGTGCCGCCACTGGGGCAAAGAACGCATCTGCCGCACTATAATCACCACAAAGCCAAGGGCCGGTCGGCGCGCAGGTGGCGCGGGCGTGCTGCCATAGGGTTTCGATCCGCGCCAGATCAGCCAGCACCGCCGCCGAAGGTGTCACACCGGAATAGGCAGTGCGAAGGTTCATCGGGCAATCGCCGCGCAGCGCGCCAAAGCCCGCGTGCATTTCGGCTACAAGCGTTCGCGCCGTGGCGCGGGCACGCGCATCCTTGGGCCATATCCCCGCCTCGGGATGGCGGCTGGCCAGTTCCTCGGCCATGGCGAAACTGCCTGACACCGCCACACCTTCGGGGGTGACCAGCACAGGCACTGTGCGCGCCGGGGCCAGATCCGCCAATTGCTGCGCCACGCTTGCTTCGGCATCAAAATCGAGCAAGCGCACGCGATACGGCACTCCAAAGCGCGCCAGCAAGAGCCACCCGCGCAGGGACCAAGAGGAATAGGCGTAATCGCCAAGGATGAGATCATAGGTCATGGCGCGATGCTATCTCTGGCTGTGGCTGGTTCCTAGCGCGATTTTGTGCGTCTCGACATCACGGATGATGATTGATCACCTCTGCGCGCCAGCCCCCATTAAGCCAGTGCAATTCCGTCACTGAAAGGTTGTCGATCCGATGCCCAAATACTTCATAGGCCGTGACGCCAAGCGCCGCTTGGACTTGGGTCAGGATTGCGCCCATATGAGCCACGGCTACGATGTCGCGCCCCGGATAGGCCATGCGCAGCCGCTCTGCGGCCCGAGAGACGCGCGCCGATACCTCATGCCAGCTTTCGCCTCCGGGCGCGCGGATATCGCCCGGTTGCTCCCAGAAGGCGCGCAAAAGGGGTTGTTCGGGCACCGTGTCAAAGGCCTGTAACTCCCAGGCACCAAAGTGGATTTCGCGTAGGTCAGGATCATCGGGCAGCCTTTCACGCCCACCTGAAATGGCGTCAGCGGTTGTGCGCGCGCGGCTCAGGTCCGACGAAATCACTATGGCATTGCTGGGCAAATGCGAAGCCACCCGTGCCAGCCGCGCCGCATCGCTCAAATCTGCAGGGATGTCCGACCAACCTACCATGGATTTGGCATGGGTAGGGCCGTGGCGCACCCAGAAAAAGCGGCTCAAGGTAGCGTGCCCTTGAGCACCTGCGGCAGGCCCGCAATAACATGCACCACCAGTTCAGACCGCGCCGCCAAAACCTGATTGACCCGCCCCTGCGCGTCGCGGAATCGGCGGGCAAGCGCGTTATCCGGCACGACCGACAGGCCCACCTCGTTCGAGACCATAACAACCGGCGCAGCACAGGCATCCAGCGCCGCGAGGAGCGCCGATTGAGCCGCCTCAAGATCATGTTCCGCCAAGAGGTGATTGCTGAGCCACATCGTGATACAATCAAGCAGCACGATATCGTCCGCCGCCGCCTGTTGAAGCGCGGGCGCCAGATCAAGTGGCGCCTCAATCGTGCGCCAATCCGGGCCGCGCATCACCCGATGACGCACCAACTTGGCCTGCATTTCATCGTCAAAGGCCTGTGCCGTCGCAAGATAAACGCGGTTAAGGCCCGTGCTGGTGACAAGCGCCTCGGCAAAGCCCGACTTGCCCGAAGCGGCCCCACCTAGAACAAGGCTCAGTCGTGGATGGTTCGACACGCGCACTCCTTTTTTTAATCCGGTCACGCCTGCGCTGCGTAGCACTTTGCGACAAGAGGAAAAAGGGCGCAACGAAGTCACGCCGCCGATAGGGGGAAATCCGATGCCACTCGACGCACCGCAGCAAAGGTCCATGTCTCGCACCGCCATGAAAGCGGAAATGCTGGATGCCGAAACCGAATTGGCGCTCGCCTACGCCTGGCGCGATCAGCGCGACGAAGAGGCTTTGCATCGCCTCATCAACGCCTACATGCGGCTCGCGATTTCGATGGCGTCGAAATTCCGCCGCTACGGTGCGCCGATGAATGACCTCATCCAAGAGGCTGGCCTCGGCTTGATGAAGGCTGCTGACAAATTTGACCCTGATCGCGGCGTACGCTTTTCGACCTATGCGGTCTGGTGGATCAAGGCCAGCATTCAGGACTATGTGATGCGCAATTGGTCGATGGTGCGCACCGGGTCAACCTCATCGCAAAAGTCGTTGTTTTTCAATATGCGCCGGGTGCAAGCGCGGCTGGAACGTGAGGCGCTTGCCAATGGCGAGCAGCTTGACGGCTATCAATTGCGCGAAATGATTGCCCATGAGGTGGGTGTTCCACTGCGCGATGTTGAGATGATGGAAGGTCGGCTCTCGGGGTCTGATTTTTCATTGAACGCAACGCAATCGTCAGAGGATGAAGGCCGCCAGTGGATCGACACGCTTGAGGATGACGGCGCGCGTGGTGATGAGATCGTGGAACGCGACCACGACATGCATGCCCTGCGCACATGGTTGGCCGATGCGCTGTCTCGGTTGAACGACCGCGAACGCTTTATCGTGCGCGAACGCAAGCTGCGCGATGATCCACGCACCCTCGAAAGCCTTGGTGAGGAATTGAACCTTAGCAAAGAGCGCGTGCGACAGCTTGAGGCAGCAGCCTTCCAGAAAATGCGCAAACATCTTGAAAAGCATGGGGGCGAGGTGCAAAACCTGCTCGCATGATCCTGCGCGCGCTTGCCCTCTTTACTGGCCTTTTGATAGCCGGACCCGCCCTATCGCAGGATGTGGTGATCTTGGGCGAGGTGCATGACAACCCCGCGCATCATGCCGAACAGGCAGCGCGGGTGCTTGAATTGCAACCCAAGGCGATCGTGTTCGAGATGCTGACCGAGGAGCAGGCATCAAAGGTGACACCCGAGCTGCGCGGGGATCAAGCAAAATTGGCCGAAGCCCTTGCATGGGATGAAAGCGGCTGGCCCGATTTTGCCATGTATTACCCGATCTTCAGCGCCGCACCAGAGGCGCGTATTTATGGCGCGCAGGTCCCTCGTGAGGCCGCAAGATCGGCGCTGTCAACAGGGCCTGCCGCCTCTTTTGGCCCAGAGGCCGCACGCTACGGCCTTGACCGCGACCTGCCCCCAGAGGAACAGACCGCGCGGGAAACACTCCAGATGGAGGCGCATTGCAACGCCCTGCCCCCAGAGATGCTGCCCGGTATGGTTGCTATCCAACGCCTGCGCGATGCGGTTTTAGCCCGTACAACGGTCGAGGCCCTAAACGAAACCGGCGGCCCAGTGGCGGTGATCACCGGCAATGGCCACGCCCGCCGCGATTGGGGCGTGCCCGCCTATCTGACCAAGGTCGCGCCCGATCTCGACATCTGGGTTTTGGGCCAAACCGAAGATGACAGCCCGCTTGACGGTGGGTTTGACATGGTCACAAGCGCGCCTGCGGTCGAGCGGCCCGATCCCTGCGCGGCCTTTCAGTGATCTGCCGCACCCTTGCGCGGCCTCTGCCCCGGCCCTAGTGTCAGGGCACATGTCACAGGGAACCCCCATGCTCGGCTCGAAACGCATTCTTTTGATCATCGGTGGCGGTATCGCGGCCTACAAGACGCTTGACCTCATCCGGCGTCTGCGCGAACGCGGGGCCATGGTAACGCCGGTACTGACGCGCGCCGGGGCGGAATTTGTGACACCTTTGTCAGTCTCGGCCTTGGCTGGGCGCAAAGTCTTCTCAGACCTGTTCGACCTCACCGATGAGGCAGAGATGGGCCATATCCAACTTAGCCGCTCTGCCGATCTGATCGTGGTGGCCCCGGCCACCGCTGACCTCATGGCCAAAATGGCGACGGGGCGGGCGGATGATCTTGCCTCGACGGTTCTACTCGCCACGGATACGCCCGTGCTGATTGCCCCTGCAATGAACGTGCGGATGTGGCAACACCCTGCCACAGAGCGCAATATCGCCACGCTCAAAGGGGATGGCATTGCCTTTGTTGGCCCCAATGCGGGCGATATGGCCTGCGGTGAGCACGGTCCGGGCCGCATGGCCGAAGTGCCGGAAATCCTAAGCGCTATCGAGACGGCGCTTGGCAACGGCCCCTTGCGCGGACGCCGCGTGCTTGTAACCTCCGGCCCCACGCATGAGCCCATCGACCCGGTGCGTTATATCGCCAACCGCTCGTCAGGGGCGCAGGGCACGGCAATTGCCGGCGCGTTGGCCGCGCTCGGGGCGCAGGTGATCTTTGTCACTGGCCCAAGCACGGTGCCGCCACCCGATGGGGTAACAGTGATCCGCGTCGAGACAGCGCAAGAGATGCTCGCGGCAGTTGAACAGGCCCTGCCGGTCGAGGCCGCTATTTGTGCCGCTGCCGTCGCGGATTGGCGCGTGACCAGTGCCAGCGAGAGCAAGATCAAGAAAACCAAGAGCGGTCTGCCGGTGCTGGAATTTGCCGAGAACCCCGACATTCTGGCGACGCTCAGTCAAAGAGCGGAAAGCAGACCACGGCTGGTTGTAGGCTTTGCCGCGGAAACCGATGACGTCATCGACAACGCCACCGCCAAACGGGTGCGCAAAGGCTGTGATTGGATCGTCGCCAATGATGTGCGCCCCTCTACGGGCATCATGGGCGGCACCGAGAATGCCGTGACGCTGATCACCGCAGACGGGGCCGAGGAATGGCCGCGCATGGGAAAGCATCAGGTGGCAGAGTTGCTGGCTGCTCGGATTGCAACGGTGCTGACCTGAAATCATGCGTATTTTCAAAACGATGAAGAGGGGCCCATGCTGACCGTCGCGGTTCAATGGGAGGAGGGCGCCGACCGGGCCTTTGGCCTGCCTACCTATGAAACCGCCGGCGCGGCGGGGGCCGATCTGCGCGCGAATTTCCAAGATCGCGGGGCAGTTACCCTTGCGCCCGGCGCGCGGGTGCTGGTGCCCACAGGGCTGCGACTGGCCATTCCAACGGGGTATGAGGTGCAGCTGCGGCCCCGCTCTGGCCTTGCCCTGAAACACGGGATCACACTCCCCAATAGCCCCGGCACCATCGACAGCGATTATCGCGGGCCGTTGGGCGTGATTGTACTGAATGCCGGAACAGAAGCCTTTGAAATCACACATGGAATGCGGATCGCTCAGATGGTGGTGGCCCCTGTTCTGCAGGCGCGGTTTGACCTGGTCGAAACGCTGAAGCCGACCGCGCGCGGCGCGGGTGGGTTCGGTTCGACGGGGGTTGAGTGATGCTGCTGGTGGGGGTCATGGCGGCGGTGCTCTGGGGCATCGGTGCTGCATTGGGAACACCGCGGCGGCTTCGGTGGGGGATGATCGCAGGGCTATGGGCGGGGGTCGTTCTGGCGCATTTTGTACTGCCTGCTGGCCACCCGCTACGCATGGCCACGGGAGAGAGCCCGGCGCTCTGGCTGATGATCGGCGGGGCGGTGGCAATCGGGCTGGTGTACCGCCAAGGATTGCGGCGCTTGCGCGCCCGCTCAGTGCGGGGCGAAACACCACGAGACACAGCTAAGCCCTTGTTTTCAGAGACAGAGCTTGGACGCTATGCGCGTCACATCGTGCTCAGGGAAATTGGCGGACCGGGGCAAAAATCGCTCAAACAGGCCCGCGTTCTGGTGATTGGCGCGGGCGGTCTTGGCTCTCCGGCGCTGCTCTATCTGGCGGCGGCGGGTGTGGGCACCATTGGGGTCATCGACGATGACACGGTAGACAATTCCAACTTGCAGCGGCAGGTGATCCACCGCGACGCAGACATTGGCCTGCCCAAAGTGCAATCGGCCATGGCGGCGATGCAGGCGCAAAATCCGCATGTCGTGGTGCGCCCATATCAGCGGCGGCTAACGCCCGAGATTGCCGCAGACCTCTTTGCGGACTATGATCTGATCCTTGACGGAACTGACAATTTCACCACGCGCTACCTCGCCAATGCAGCTGCGGTCAAGACATCTAAGCCACTGATTTCCGGCGCTTTGTCGCAATGGGAAGGACAGTTGAGCGTGTTCGATCCGGCCAATGGCACCCCCTGCTATCAATGCATTTTCCCAGAGACCCCTGCCCCCGGTCTTGCCCCCTCTTGTTCTGAGGCGGGCGTATTGGGGCCCCTGCCCGGCGTAGTCGGTGCGATGATGGCAGCAGAGGCTATCAAGGTGATCACCGGCGCGGGGCAGGCGCTGCGCGGCGAGATGCTGATCTATGACGCGCTTTATGGCGAAAGCCGCAAGATCGGGCTAAGCCGCCGAGAAAATTGCCCCATATGTGGGGGAAGAGGAGAGAAGAATGACCAACATGTTGCTGGCTGATTGGAATACGACGTTTGATCTCGCCCCGTTCGATGCGATTTCAGACGCGGATTTTGCGCCCGCGTTCGACACCGCCCTCGCCCAAGCGCGCGCCGAGGTGATGGCCATCGCGGAAAACTCGGCCCCTCCCAGCTTTGCCAATACGATTGAGGCGCTAGAAGCGTCAGGAAAGGGATTGGACCGCGTGCTGTCGGTGTTTTACACATTGGCGGGCGCGGACAGCAATCCCAAGCGGCAGGAATTGCAGCGCGAATTTGCCCCAAAGCTCGCAGCTTATTCGTCGGAACTCTATGGAAACAAAGCGCTTTTTGCGCGAATTGAGAGCCTTTGGGCGGCACGGGATACGCTCGATCTGACACCGGAAGAAGCGCGTTTGCTGATGCTGACCCACCGGGGATTTCGCCGCTCTGGCGCGGCATTGACCGGGGATGAAGAAGCCCGGATGCGCCAAATCATGGCGCGATTGGCGGAATTGGGAACGGCGTTCACGCAGAACCTTCTGGCGGATGAGGCCGGGTGGCATATGGAATTGGCGGAGGCGGATCTGGAGGGATTGCCCGACTTTCTGGTCGATGCCGCCCGTTCGGCGGGGCGTGAAAAGGGGTTAGAGCAGCCGGTGATCACCTTGTCACGGTCGTTGATCGTGCCGTTCCTGCAATTTTCGCCGCGCCGCGACTTGCGGAAAAAGGCATATGAATCATGGGTTTCGCGTGGTGCCATGGGCGGTGAAACTGACAATCGCGAGGTGGCCGCCGAGATTTTGCGCCTGCGCGCGGAGCGGGCCGCGTTGTTGGGCTATGAGAGCTTTGCCGCCTACAAGCTGGAAACCGAGATGGCCAAGACGCCGGAGGCGGTGCGCGACCTGTTGATGGCGGTTTGGGAACCGGCCAAGGCGCAGGCGGAACGGGACGCGGCGCGGCTTACGGAAATGATGCAAGCCGATGGAATCAATGGAGAATTAGAGCCGTGGGATTGGCGTTACTATGCCGAGAAACGGCGGCAGGCCGAGCATGATCTGGAGGAGGCGGCGCTCAAACCCTATCTGTCGCTGGAGGGGATGATCGCGGCGGCGTTTGGCTGTGCCAATCGGCTATTCGGGTTGGAGTTTCGCGCACTGGATGTGGCCCTCTACCACCCCGATTGCCGGGCTTGGGAGGTGACGCGCAATGGCAGTCATGTAGCTGTTTTCATTGGAGATTACTTTGCGCGCGGGTCCAAGAGATCGGGCGCTTGGTGTTCTGCGATGCGCGGTCAGGCGAAGCGGCCAGCGGTTCAGGGCCCGGTGGTGATCAATGTGTGCAACTTCGCAAAGGGGGATCCGGCGCTTTTGAGTTATGACGACGCGCGCACGCTCTTTCATGAGTTTGGTCATGCCCTGCACCAGATGCTGTCAGATGTAAATTATGAAAGTATTTCAGGGACTTCCGTGGCTCGGGACTTTGTTGAACTGCCCTCACAGCTCTATGAGCATTGGCTGGAAGTGCCCGAGGTGCTGGAGCGCTATGCGACGCATGTGACGACGGGCGAGGCTATGCCTCGGGAATTGTTGGACAAATTGCTGAAGGCGGCGAATTTTGACCAAGGGTTTCAGACGGTGGAATATGTCGCCTCTGCCCTTGTCGATCTGGCCTTTCATGAGGGCGAAGCGCCCGCCGACATTATGACCAAGCAATTGGAAATATTAGATAATCTTGGAATGCCAAGAGCCATAACCATGCGCCACGCCAGCCCGCATTTCGCGCATGTGTTCTCTGGGGATGGCTATTCCAGCGGCTATTACAGCTATATGTGGTCCGAGGTGATGGATGCGGATGCCTTTGCCAGTTTCGAGGAAGCGGGCGGGGCATTTGATGTGGAGCGGGCCAAGGCCTTGGAATCGCACATTCTTTCGCGCGGTGGGTCAGAGGATGCTGAAACGCTCTATTTAAAATTCCGCGGGCGGACGCCGGGGGTGGCAGCGCTGCTCAAAGGACGCGGGCTTGCGGCGTGAGCGGTGTAAGCTCTGTAAGGTTTGACAGGTGATTATGTAAGGTCAAAGCGGGGATTGGGGGCGCTGCCCCCGTCCCGGATAAAATCCGGGACTCCCCCGAGGTATTTCGGGCCAGATGAACCCCGGTTTTAGATCGTCTGATCGTAGTCGCCCACGCCGGGCTCGGTGCGGATGACGGCATCAAGATCGGCGAAGATGGCGTGCATTTCGGCGTCGCTCACGCTGCTTTCGCAGACGACAACAAGGTTGGGCGTGTTGGAGGAGGCGCGCACAAGGCCCCAAGAGCCGTTATCGAGAATGACGCGGGCGCCATTGACGGTCACGACCTCTTTGATGGTGCGCCCGGCGAGCGGTTCGCCTGCGGCATGGCGCGCGACAAGGCGCGCGACGATGCGATCCAGCACGGCGTATTTCTCGGTATCGGCGCAATAGGGCGACATGGTGGGGGTCGAATAGGTCACGGGCAGCGCACGGCGCAGGTCGGACATCGACATATCTGGGTTGCGGTCCATCAGTTTACAAATCTCGACGGCGACGCGCATGCCGCAATCGTAGCCGCGCCCGATGGGTTCGGCGAGAAAGTAGTGGCCGGACTTCTCAAAGCCTGCGAGCGCGCCCAATTGCTTGACCCGGCGTTTCATATGGCTATGGCCGGTTTTCCAGTAATCGGCGGTGACGCCGTTCTTTATGAGTTCAGGGTCAGACGCAAAAAGGCCAGTAGATTTCACATCGGCCACGAAAGTGGCGTTGGGGTAAATCTTGGACAGGTCGCGCGCCATGATGACGCCCACCTTGTCGGCAAAGATTTCCTCGCCCTCGTCATCCACAACGCCGCAGCGGTCGCCGTCGCCATCAAAGCCAAGCGCGAAATCGGCCCCCGTGGCGCGCACGGTTTCGGCCATGTCATGCAGCATTTCCATGGCTTCGGGATTGGGATTGTAATGCGGAAAGGTGTAATCGAGCGTGTTGTGGGAGGGGATCACCTCGACCCCCAAGCGTTCGAACAATTCAGGCGCGAAGGCGGAGGCGGTGCCGTTGCCGGTGGCGCAGACGACGCGGAGTTTGCGGGTCATGCGGAAATCACCCACGAGATCATCAAGATAGGCCTCGCGCACGCCGGGGACAAAGGCGTATGCGCCGCCGGGGCGCGGCTCGCCGCGACCCTCAAGCACGATATCGCGCAGTTCGGCCATTTCATCCGGGCCATGGGTTAGCGGGCGGTCAAAGCCCATCTTGACCCCGGTCCAGCCGTTTGGATTATGCGAGGCGGTGACCATGGCGACGGCGGGCACATCGAGGTGGAATTGCGCAAAATAGGCCATGGGCGAAAGGCAGGGGCCGATATCCTTGACCTGAATTCCGGCCTGCATAAGGCCAAGGATCAGCGCGTTCTTGATCGAAAGCGAGTAGTCACGATAGTCATTGCCAACCGCGATCACCGGCGCGATGCCGCGCGCGTGCATTTGCGTGCCAAGACCGAGACCAAGCGCGGTAATGCCCGGCAGATTGATCTGGTCGGGATATTTCCAACGCGCGTCATATTCGCGAAAGCCGGTAGGGGCGATCATCGGGTCGCGCAGAAATTCCCACGTGTTCGGCGTGACGGTCGGCAAGGGTTTGGTCATGAAAGCACTTTGTCGGTCAGAGGTGGATCGGATTGGCCTTGGCCAGACGGTCGAACTGCATCAGCGTGTCGATGAGGGCTGACATTTGCGTGAGCGGGATCATGTTCGGCCCATCAGAGGGCGCGTTATCCGGGTCTTCGTGGGTTTCGATGAATACGCAGGCCACGCCCAAGGCGACCGCCGCACGGGCCATGACGGGGGCGAATTCGCGCTGCCCGCCGCTGCTGCCGCCGCGCCCGCCGGGCTGTTGCACCGAATGGGTGGCATCCATCACCACCGGATAGCCGGTTGCGGCCATCTGCGGCAGGCTGCGCATATCGGCGACAAGCGTGTTATAGCCAAAAGACGTGCCGCGTTCGGTCAGTAGGATGCGGGTGTTGCCGGTGCTTTCGATCTTGGAGATGACATTGGGCATGTCCCAAGGGGCGAGAAACTGGCCCTTTTTCACATTGATCACCGCGCCGGTTTCGCCCGCTGCGATCAAAAGATCGGTCTGGCGGCAGAGAAACGCGGGGATTTGCAGCACATCGGCCACCTCGGCCACCGGCGCGCATTGGTCGGCGGTGTGGATATCGGTCAGCACCGGCAGGCCAAGCGTATCCTTGACCGATTGCAGCACTTTGAGCCCTTCATCGACCCCAAGACCGCGCTTGCCCGAAAGCGAGGTGCGGTTCGCCTTGTCAAAGCTGCCCTTGAAGATCAGCCCCGCGCCATGGGCGGCGCAGGCCTCTTGCAGGGTGCCCGCGATCATCTGGGCGTGATCGGCGGATTCGAGCTGGCAAGGCCCGGCGATGAGGGTCAGGGGGCGGTCATTGCCGATGGCCCACCCGTTGAGGTCGATATGTTTCATATCAGGAAGACACCTGTTCACGCAGAATGGACGCTGTAAGCGAGATGAGCAGGTAGATACCAGAAAAGATCAGGAAGGCCAGTATCGTATTCTCAAAGGCGCGCGGATAGGAGGAATCTTGCGATGCGAGGGGCCGCACGCTGACTGTCAGATAGCGAACCTGCTTGTTGGCCTCGATCTCGGATTGGCGCTTTGCCTCGAGTGCGGATTGCAGCACGAGATCGGCGGTGGCGAGGTCGGCCTGTGCCATCTGAATGGCGGCAGTTTTGGAGGCGAGCGAGCTTTCGCCAGCGGTGGCCTCGGTCAGGCGGCTTTTCTGGCGGGCAAGTTCGGCGCTGAGAATCTCGATCTCGCTCTGGAGTGCCTCGACGCGCGCGGGATTGGGGCGGGCGTTGTTGAGCTGAATATTAAGCGCCAGTTCCTTTTCCTGAAGCTGGAGTTCGACAGTGTTCACAAGGCTGCGGATGCTGGCAATCTCGCCCTCGGGATCAAGGATGCTGCCCTCTTGCAGGGCCACCAGCATTTGCTGAGCGGCGCGGCGGTCGGCCTTGGCCTGCTCGAGGCTGTCGGCGGCGGTGCTGACCGCATCGTCGCGTTTCTGGCGGCTGAGGTCGTCCACTCGTTCTTCGGCATATTTGATGAGCCGTTCCGAGAACGTGGCGCTGAGGGTTGGATCGGCGGTCGAAACCTCCATCCGGATGACGCCTTCGGTCGGGTCGTACCCGAGTTTCACGTATTTGCGGTAGAGTTTATAGGCGGTTTCGTGGCTGGCATCGGGATCAAGCCGTTGGAGCGGGTCGATCAAGGGATCGCTGAAATGCGCGCGAAAGCCGAGTTCCTCGTCGAGGCGCAGCATCGCGTCTTTGGATTCCAGATATTCTTGGGTTGCGATGGCATCCTGACCCGTGGCGAATTGGCTGGGGATAAGGCCACCAAGACCACCGCCCGTGCTGCTGCCGCCATCCGCCGAGAGGATCAGAAAGGCGGATTTGGTCGCATACATCGGCGTGGCGATCACGTAGAAATAATAGCCAACCACGATGGTTGGCAGCAGAACAAACGCCGCAAGGCGCGAGAAGAGCAACAAAAGGCGACGGCGGCGGCGGCGGCCAATATCGCGCTGAATCTCTTGAATTTCCTTGGCGCGGCGGTCGGCCGGGCTGACCTCGGTCGAGGGGAGGGTTTGGCGCGCGACGGGCACGGTTTGCGGCAATTGCACCCGGCCTTCGGGCGGGGGTGTGGCCGCAGAGGCGCGAGCCGTGGGCGGCGGCGGTGGCGGGGTGGCGCCCCCATCGCTGGCCACAAGTTCGAGGATATTAGCGCGCTGGAACGGGTCGATGCCGCGCGCGCGCAAGAGCCGCACGGCGTCGAAATCCGATGTCGGGGCAAGCCCGTATTTTTGCGCCAGACGCCGGGCCATGCGCAATTCGCGCCCGGTCAGACCCTCGCGGCGGATATCGTCGATATTCTGGCTGGTCGCGGTTTCGCGCGCCGAAGATACCAGCCCCTCTTGCAGGGGTGGGGGTGTCTCTGCGGCGGGTGCCGCAGGGGCTGCGTCAGCGGAGGTGGCAACGCGCGGCGCGAGGCGATCGGCAGTCCGGCGGATGCGGAATTTTCTAGCCTTGGGTTTCGTAGTCATAAAGCTCTTTTGCCTCTTCCAAGGTGTCGAACATATACAGTTTACCGCCCATCAGCACTGCGGCGGACCGGGCGAATTTCTCCAACACCTTGGGATCGTGCGAGACGATGATCACGGTGGTGGTGCGCAGGCGTTCCTGAAGGATATCGCCAGCTTTGCGGTTGAACTCGACATCGGTCGAGCCGGGCATGCCCTCGTCGATCAGATAGATATCGAAATCGAGGGCCAGCATGAGCGCGAAGCTGAACCGCGCGCGCATGCCCGAAGAATAGGTGCCGAGCGGTTGGTCGAAATATTCGCCCAAGCCACAGAGCCAGCGGCAATACGCCTCGATGTAATCAGGATCGAGACCGTAGAGCCGCGCGATATAGCGCGAGTTATCCAGCGCCGAGAGGCGATTGATAACGCCCCCCATGAAGCCCAGAGGAAAGGAGATGCGGCAGCCACGACGGATCACACCCTCGTCCGGTTTTTCCAGCCCAGCCATCATGTTGATCAGCGTCGTCTTGCCGGTGCCATTGGGCGCGAGGATCCCAAGGCTATGGCCAAGCTCAACGCGGAACGACACCCGGTCGAGGATGACTTTGCGCTGTGTGCCTGTCCAAAAGGACTTGCTGACATTCTCAAACTCGAGCATTCAATCGCCCCGGTAAACCTGCTCTCCCCGACTATAACGGGATAGTCTTAAGGTCGGCTTAGCCTGCTTTTTATTATTATTGCCGATCTGGGAACAATTTGCCACGGCAACAAGGCAAGATTGTGATCAAATGCCAAGATTTCATGGCAATTTCCGGACAGGCGTGGCGAGTGGGTGACGCCACGCGCATCAAGCGACAGGTCAAGAGGTCTCGGAGATTGCCCCAGCCGCCGCGCTGCGCTAGGGACGAAACTAGGACGCAGCACGAGTAAGACCCATGAGCCGGATTTGCCATATCGAGTTGGACGATGCCAACCTTCCGCCGCCCACGCCCGAAATCGAGCAGGAGCGTAAGGTGGCAATGTATGACCTTATTGAGGAAAACAGTTTTGCGCTGCCCATGCGCGAAGACCGGGCTGTGCCCGAGGGGCCCTATCGACTGGGGCTGGCGATCCGCGAGAAGCGGCTGGTGTTTGACATCCGCACCGACACGGACGAACCCGCAGCCGAGTTTCATCTGTCGCTGAGCCCGTTTCGGCAAGTGGTCAAGGATTACTGGGCCATCTGCGAAAGCTATTTCGACGCGGTCAAGAACATGCCCCCCAGCCAGATCGAAACGATCGACATGGCCCGGCGCGGGATTCACAACGAGGGCGCGCGGGTGTTGGCCGAACGCTTGGAGGGCAAGGCCGAGATCGACAACGACACCGCGCGGCGCCTGTTTACGCTGATCTGCGTGCTGCATTTCGGGGGCTGACGAATGCACGAACCGCTGCCGCAGTCGGTGCTGTTCTGTTGCGATCACAACGCTGTCCGCTCGCCCATGGCCGAGGGGATCATGAAAAAGTTCTATGGCTCTGAGACCTATGTGCAATCGGTCGGCGTCAAGAATGACATGGAGATCGACGGGTTCAGTATCGCTGTCTGCCGCGAGATGGGGGTGGAGCTAGAGCGGCACCGCAGCCGCAGTTTTGACCAGATGGAGCAATGGGGCGACGATCTATCGTCGTTTGACCTGATTGTGGCACTTAGCCCGGCCAGCCAGCGGCGGGCGCTGGAACTGACACGTTTTTTTCATCTCGATGTCGTTTATTGGCCGATCATGGACCCGACCGGCCTTGCACAGACGCGCGAGGCGCGGTTGGATAGCTATCGTCAGACCCGAGACCAGATCATCGGGCATTTGCAAGACCGTTGGGGACCCCCCGGGAGGATTTATGAACGAGACCGTCAAAGCCTATTTCGATGCCTTCAACAGGGGCGATGTGCCCGCGATGCTGGCCTGTCTGAGCGATGATGTGCGCCATCATGTGAACGAAGGGCAGGTGCGGACGGGCAAGGACCTGTTTCGTGACTTTTGCGACCATATGAGCCGGTGTTACCGCGAAGAGTTGACCGATATGGTGATCTTTGACGCCAAGGGCGGCACACGGGCGGCGGCGGAATTCGTGGTCAATGGCACCTATCTGGAAACCGATGCGGGCCTGCCAGAGGCACACGGCCAGACCTATATCCTGCCCGCCGGGTCGTTTTTCACGCTCAAGGATGGGCTGATCACCCGCGTCGTGACCTATTACAACCTTGCAGATTGGGTGAAACAGGTTTCGGCATGATCCGGGTCGCGCGGCTGACGGGGGCGGCGCTGAGTGAGGCGCTGCCGGATATGGCGCGCCTGCGGATCGAAGTGTTTCGCGCCTACCCCTATCTCTATGACGGCGATGCCGCCTATGAAGAGCGGTATTTGCAGGTTTACCGCGACAGTGCCGATGCCATTCTGGTGGGGGCCTATGAGGGCGACCGGCTGATTGGTGCCGCCACGGGCGCGCCGATGGAAGATCACGCAGGCGATTTCGGCGCGGCCTTTGCCGAGAGCGGCATCGCCTTGGAGCGGATCTTTTACTGCGCCGAAAGCGTGCTGCTGCCCAGCTATCGCGGGCAGGGCATTGGCCATCGGTTTTTCGATCTGCGAGAGGCGCAGGCGCGAGAGTTGGGGCGCGAATATGCGGCGTTCTGTTCGGTTGTGCGGCCCAAGGATCATCAGGCGCGTCCCGAGGGATATCAGCCGCTTGACGCTTTTTGGCGCAAACGGGGCTATGCCCCGCTGTCAGGAGCGATTGCCACATTCAACTGGCGGGAGATTGGCGCAGAAAGCGAGAGCGCGCATGATCTGCAAGTCTGGATGCGCGCGCTCTGAGCCCACCGCATCTGCGGCCATGGGATTTGCGCCACGCTTGGCGGAAAAAGCGAAAGTTTCGCTGGTCATTCCACGGATTGCTTTGCTACTCAGAACGTGCCGGGGGGCGCAGAATGGGGAACGTGACGGATGACACGGATTTTCACCATCGCCCTTGGCGTGAGCCTGAGCGCGATACTGAGCCTGACGGCCCTGACCACAAGTGCCGCGGCGCAATCCGAGGGGCGTCAACGTCTGGGCTATGGCCTGCTGTTCACCAATGACGTTCTGGGCGACACGGATGATCGTTGGCGCACCGGGTCGATCACGTCGAGCCGGGTTTGGGGGCCGACATGGCAGGGCCAAGCGCCTTCGGGCATCGGACAGCTGCTGGAATTCCGGTTTCACGGCGAGGTCATCGCACCCGAAAACCTGAGCCGCCCCGCTGCGCTGGATCGGCCCTATGTGGGCGCGCTTGGCTTTGGCCTGCATACGCATTTTCAGAAAGCACAGGTGGATTACGCGCTTGGGGCGGATCTGATCGTGACCGGGCCGCAGACGCAGCTTGATGATTTTCAAGACTTTTTGCACGGCTTTCTGGGCGGGCGCGACGTTGGCAACCGGGTTAGGCGCAATCAGATCGACGATGGGATCCGCCCTTCGGGTGTGTTTGAGGCGAGCCGTGAGTTCGAGCTTGGGTTCGCGCGGTTGCGCCCCTTTGCCGAGGCGCGGCTTGGGGTTGAGGATCTGATCCGGGCCGGGGCCGACATCACCTTTGGGGACATTGGGCGCGGCGAATTGCTGGTGCGGGATGCCGTGACCGGCCATCGTTACCGCGTGGTGAGGACCGAACAGGCGGGCACGGCGTTTCTTTTGGGCGCGGATATCGCCTATGTCGATGACAGTGATTACCTGCCCGCGCGCAGCGGTGTTACCCTGACCGAGGATCGCACCCGCGTGCGGGCGGGCATCCATTGGGAAAACCACAACGGCGCGTCGCTATTCTATGGAATGACATGGCTGAGCGAGGAATTCGACGAGCAGCGCGAAGGCCAATTTCTGGGCGCTGTGCAGTTCCGGCTTCGGTTCTGACAAAAATGCAATCAAGGGCTTTTCAGACTGATTCGCCTTTGCTACCTTAACGATAATAATAAGCGATAAAAAAAGAAACGAAGAGGCAGGCAGTCAGGGTTATGGGGACGGGCTTTCGAGGCACGTTCGTTATTTCCTGGTCGCAAACAGAACTGGATGGGATGTCGACTGCACCGGTGCAGTCGCTTTCGGTAGGACAAACATGGTCCTGGCGGGGCGATGCGGTGCGGGTCGACGGGCCAAATCAACTGTTGCGCCTGGAAGGGGCGAATGGGGAAACCGTGAACCGCAAACGTGCGGCACGGATGGTGCGGCGTCTGGTGGGCGCGGCGATGAACAACACGCGCGAATTGATCCCGGCGGAGATGGAAGAACCGCTGATGGATCTGGGCTTTGTCGTTACCGACGGCACGCGCAGTTACACGGTCACGATCATCGAAGTGGGCAGCGAGGCGGCACCGCTTTTGATGTTTCATGACGAGATTCCGCCGCGAGGGCGCGAGATGTGGATCGTGCATCACTCGCTTGAGGGGATGCGCGGGGCATCTACCGGACCGGCAAGCGGGGGGGTGATCTGTTTCACCCCCGGCACGCGGATCGAGACGCCCGAGGGCCCGCGTCTTGTCGAGGAGTTGCGCGAGGGCGACTACGTGCAGACGCGCGACAATGGGGCCGAGGAAATCCAATGGATCGGCAGTCGCCGGATGAGCGGCGCGCGGCTTTTTGCCATGCCCAAGCTACGGCCGATCCGGTTGCGGGCCGGCGCGCTTGGGATTGGGCGGCCGGATGCCGAATTGCTGGTCAGCCCCGAGCACCGGATGCTGGTGCGGGGCGATGTGGCGCGCGCGCTTTTCAACACGCCCGAGGTGCTGGTGATGGCACGGGACCTGATCAACAATGACACGGTGGCGGTCGATCTGGCATCGCGCGAGGTGACCTATATCCATCTGCTTTTACCCCGCCATCAGATCATCTGGGCCAATGGCGTGGAAACCGAGAGCTTTCATCCCGCGAGCACGGCGCTGTCGACCTTGGATGAAGGTGACCGCGCGCGGCTATTGGCGATCAATCCCAATCTCGAATATGAGCCCAACCATTATGGGGGCTATGCCCGGCGCTGTCTGAGCGGATCGGAGGCGGCGATCCTTGCGCATGAGGCGGCCTGAGGGGCGGGGGCGCTGCCCCCGGACCCCCGAGGTATTTTTGGCCAGATGAACGCGCGGGCGCAGCTTTGGCTGCGTTCCGACCTTTACCCCGGGCATGGGTGGTTTATGACGGGCAATAGCTCAAGCCTGAACCGGAGATCCCGACGTGACCCCCAAAACTGTCCCTGATGTCATCTTTCATACCCGCGTGCGCAATCCGGCGCTGGAGGGCGACAACCCGTTTGAATGGAAGGATGTGAGCACTGCCGATATTTTTGCAGGCAAGCGTGTGGTTGTCTTTGGCCTGCCCGGCGCGTTCACGCCCGCCTGTTCCGAAAGCCACCTGCCCGGCTATGAGCGGCTTTATGACGATTTTCTGGCCGCAGGGATTGACCGGGTGATCTGCACTGCGGTCAACGATGCCTTTGTCATGTTTCAATGGGGCAAGGCGCAGGGGATCGAAAAGACCATGATGCTGCCGGATGGCAATGGCGATTTCGCCGCAGGCCTCGGCATGCTTGTGGATCGCTCGCGGCAAGGGATGGGCAAGCGCAGCTGGCGCTATTCCATGCTGGTGGAGGATGGCAGCATCACCGCTCTTTTTGCCGAGCCGGGGTTGCAGGACAATCCGGCGGGCGTGCCGGTCAAGCTGTCGGATGCCGAGACATTGCTGGCGCATATCCGGCAGGCGGGGTGAGGCGGGCTTTGGACGCGCAAGACCCCTGTTGACACCCGCTGGGGCGCCTGTATAAGCGCGGCTTCATTGGTGTTGGTGGACCCTGCAAGGGGAGACCTGTCGGCTGACCGGAACGTGCCGGGACGCAGAGGACAACGCCCTTCGATTCAAGTGAAGGAGATCAGCCGTGACCAAACGCACGTCTGCCAAGTACAAAATTGACCGCCGGATGGGTGAAAACATCTGGGGCCGCCCGAAATCCCCCGTCAACAAGCGTGAATATGGCCCCGGCCAGCACGGTCAGCGCCGGAAGGCAAAGATTTCTGACTTTGGCCTGCAGCTGCGCGCCAAGCAGAAACTGAAGGGCTATTACGGCGACCTGACCGAAAAGCAGTTCCGTCGCATCTATGCCGAGGCCGAGCGTCTTAAGGGCGACACCGGCGAGAACCTGATCGGCCTTCTGGAGCGTCGTCTGGATGCCGTGGTTTACCGCGCCAAATTCGTTGTGACCATGTTTGCTGCACGCCAGTTCGTGAACCATGGCCATGTCACCGTGAATGGCCAGCGGGTCAACATCCCCTCCTACCGTGTGAAAGAGGGCGATGTGATCGAGGTTCGCGACCGTTCCAAGCAGATGACTGTTCTGCTTGAGGCCGTGCAACTGGCCGAGCGCGATGTGCCCGATTACATCGAGGCGGATCATTCCAAGATGAAGGCCACCTTTGTCCGTCAGCCCGGCCTGTCGGATGTGCCTTATCCGGTGATGATGGAACCGAACCTCGTGATCGAATTCTACGCGCAGAACTAAGCGTTCTGAAATTCAGCGAAGAGGCCGCGACGGGGAACCGCCGCGGCCTTTTTCTTTTGGTGCTGGTCAAGCCGGGGCACCAAAGCTAGAACCTCTGACGACAGACGGGGAATGACATGACCAAGATCACGCCGCAGCCGGGCATCATGGAAATCGCGCTTTACAAGAGCGGGGAGGCCGTGATCGCGGGCAAATCCGAGACGCTGAAACTCTCAGCGAATGAGAGCCCCTATGGGGCCTCGGACAAGGCCAAGGCGGCCTTTGCCCGCTCTGCCGCGACGTTGCACCGCTATCCCGGCACCGACCATGCCGACTTGCGCGCCGCGATTGCCGAGGTGCATGGGCTGGACCCCGCGCGCGTGATCTGTGGCGTGGGATCGGATGAGGTGTTGCAATTCGTGGCCCAAGCCTATGCAGGGGCGGGCGACGAGGTGATCCATACCGAGCACGGCTTTGCCATGTATCCCATTCTGGCGCATGCGGTTGGTGCCACGCCGGTCTGTGTGGCCGAGCGGGACCGTGTGGTGGATGTGGACGCGATCCTGAGCGCCTGCACGGCGCGGACGCGGATTGTCTTTATCGCCAATCCCGGCAATCCCACGGGCACGATCCTGCCCGAGGCGGAGTTGGCGCGGTTGGCAGAGGGCCTGCCCGAGAGCGCCATTCTGGTGCTGGACGGGGCCTATACCGAGTTTGCCGATGGGTATGACGGTGGTGTGGCCCTTGTTGAGGCGCGCGAAAATGTCATCATGACGCGCACCTTTTCCAAGGCCTATGGTCTGGGCGGGCTGCGGATCGGTTGGGGCTATGCGCAGGGGGCGATGATCGAAGTGCTGAACCGTATCCGGCAGCCCTTTAACCTGTCGCCCACGCAATTGGCCACCGCAGAGGCGGCGATGCGCGATCAGGAGTGGTTGACCAAAGTGGTCAGCGACACCGCGCGCAATCGCGCATGGTTGACCGAGGCGCTGCGAGAAACCGGCGTCGAGGTGGACGAGAGCCATGCCAATTTCGTATTGGCGCGGTTTGGGTCCGAAGACGAGGCGGCGGCCTGTGATGCGGCTTTGCGCGCCGATGGGATCATCGTGCGCCGGGTGGGCGGCTATGGCTTTCCCAATGGGTTGCGGATCACGGTGGGCGAGGAATCCGCCTGTCGCCGGGTGGCGCATGTCATTGGCCTGTTCAAGGGGGTTCGCTGATGGCGCATATCTATGACCGGGTGGCGCTGATCGGTCTGGGGCTGATTGCATCGTCGATGGCGCATGCGATGCGCCGCGCGGGCGTTGTGGGCGAGATCACGGGCTATGCGCGCTCATCTGACACGCGGGAAGTGGCGCGCGAGATCGGGCTGTGTGATCGCGTCTGCGAGAGCGCGGCAGAGGCGGCGACGGGTGCCGATCTGGTGGTGCTTTGCGTGCCGGTGGGCGCGATGGGGGCTGTGGCCGCTGACATCGCGGGGGCGCTCAAGCCCGGTGCCACGGTCAGCGATGTGGGATCGGTGAAGAAGGCGGTGATCGAGGCGGTAGCGCCCCATATCCCGGCTGGCGTGCATTTCGTGCCTGCGCATCCCTTGGCAGGGACCGAGCATTCGGGGCCGCGCGCGGGCTTTGCCGAGCTGTTCGACAATCGCTGGTGCCTGATTGTGCCGCAGGCTGGCAGTGACCGGGCAGCGGTGGAGCGGCTGGAGGCGTTCTGGCAGGCGCTTGGATCGAACACCGATGAGATGGACGCCGAGCATCACGATCTGGTTCTGGCTGTAACAAGCCATGCGCCGCATCTGATTGCCTATACGATGGTCGGTGTGGCCGACGATTTGCGCCGCGTGACGGACAGTGAAGTGATCAAGTATTCCGCTGCCGGGTTCCGGGATTTCACCCGGATTGCCGCGTCTGATCCGACCATGTGGCGCGATGTATTTCTCAACAACAAGGAGGCGACATTGGAAATTCTGGGCCGCTTTACCGAGGAGTTGTTTGCGCTGCAACGCGCCATTCGCATTGGCGACGGCGCGCATCTGCATGCCTATTTCACCCGCACCCGCGCCATTCGGCGGGGCATCATCGAAGCCGGGCAGGATACCGCCGCGCCGGATTTTGGCCGGGTCAAGAAGGCATGAGGCGGGCGGTTCTGGGCATGGCGATGGGGCTGAGCCTGATCGCCTCGGGTTGCGGGCGCAGCGACAATGATGAGGTCAGCCGGGGCGGCGGGCTTTGTGGTGATCCGGGGCTGATCGGGTCTGTCTCGGGGTTCAAACCTCATGAGGTGAATGGCTGTGGCATCGAGCGCGCGGTGCGGCTTGAATCTGTGCATGGCGTGCGGCTGAGCCAAGCGGCGACGCTGGATTGCCCGACGGCGCGGGCGTTGGGAAAATGGGTGGACCGGAGCGCCAAGCCGGCGGTCGGGCGCATGGGCGGCGGTTTGACGGGGCTACAGGTGCCCGCGCATTACGTCTGCCGCACGCGCAATAGCCAGCCCGGCGCACGCATTTCCGAACATGGGCGCGGCAAGGCCATCGACGTATCGGCGTTGCTGCTGAAGGATGGCACGGAAATTTCGGTGTTGCGGGATTGGAATAGCGGACATAAGGGCCGCATTCTCAAGCGCGTGCATGGCGAGGCCTGCGGAACATTCGGCACGGTGCTGGGGCCGAATTCGGACCGGCACCATCTGGACCATCTGCATTTCGACACGGCCAAACATGGCAACGGGCCCTATTGCCGGTAACGGTCAGGTAGGGATTACGCGTGCGGTGCGGCGGCGCAACAAGAGCGCATCCTTGATCCGGCCTTTGAGACCCCGCGGCGGCAATATCTCGCGATCCTGTTCGAACACTGCGCCATTGAGCGTGGGGTCATACCAGAGCGCAAGCGCGGCCCCCCAGCGCGCCGCCTGCGCCGGGTCAAGACCATGGGGCACGCCCATGCGGGTGGCGAGCATGCCGGGCATCCAGTCAGTCAGGACAATCCCCGGAAAGCGGTCGGCAAGATCCGCCACAAGCGCCCGCGTCAGGATGCGCCCTGCCCCTTTGGACACCGCATAGGCCGAGGAGGCGGGCAAAGGCCACAGATCGGCAAAGGTCGAGACGTTGAGGATGCGGCCAAAGCCGGTCTCGACCATGCTGTCCAAGGCAAGCCGGGTAGAGGCGACGGTGCCGCCTAGATTGATCGCAATGGTTTGCGCGAAACTCTCGGGTGTTTCATCCAGAAAATCACGGCGCGGATAGATGGCGGCGTTGTTGATCAGCAATGTCACCGGCGCGATTTGGGTGATCTGGGCAAAGGCCGCGCGCAGCGCCTGCGGGTCTGCGACATCGGCGATGAGGGGCGTGATCCGACCGCTTGGGTCCATCGCGGCGGTCTCGGCAATCCCCTCGGGCGCGCGGCCAAGGGCCACGACGCGCTGACCGCGTGCCGCGAGTTCGAGCGCCAGAGCGCGCCCTAGCCCGCCGCCTGCGCCGGTGACAACCGCCATGCCATCCGAGAGCCTCATATCTCTGCCTTTCTGCGCTGCGCGATCCCCTCGGCCACGCGCAGCGCATTGGCGGCGATGGTCAGGCTTGGGTTGACCCCCATAGACGAGGGCATGAAGGACGCATCCACGACATAGAGATTGTCCACCCCATGCGCGCGGCACTCGGGGTCAAGAACGCTGGTCGCGGGATCGGTGCCGTAGCGCAGCGTGCCGCAGGGATGGCCAAAGTTCAACTCTGGCGTATGGGTGAGAAAGAGCCGCCGATGCCCGCGCAGCCCCGCGCGCAGGGCGCGACGAAAGGCGCGGCGGCGGCTGAGCAATTCGGGGTGAAGCGTATAGCTGATGTCGATGGCATCGGGGGCCCTGTGGTCATAGGTGACGCGGTTCTCGGGGTATCCCAGATCCTCCATCAGCCCGACAAAGACCTGCGCCCGCCCCAGGATGCGCGCCGCGAGCGCCGCAGGCAGGCGGGTGAGGTGGCGCAAGGGACGGATGTGGCGTAGCACGGAGCGGTCGAACATGCCGTTCAAAGTATGCACAATCTCGCCATAGCCCGCCGCGATGCCCATGGCCTGCACCGTGCCAAAGCGCTGCCCGTCGCGGTGATAGAAGTCGCGGAGCGAGATCGTTTTGGTCGGGCCGGATTGGGGCGTGCCGCGCGGCGGCCAGAGGGCAAAAATCTCGTTGAGGTGGAACATGAGGTTGCGGCCCACGAGGCCCGAGCCATTGGCGCAGCCGTCGGGCCAGTGCTCGGAGGCGGAGGCCAGAAGCAAGCGGGGCGAGCCAAGCGCACCTGCGGCCAACACGATCCGGGGCGCGGTGAGCGTGAAGGTTTCGCCGTCGCGTGTAACCTCGATATGGGTGACGGTGTGGGCCGTGCCGCAGAGGCGGCGCACGGTGCAACGATCGAGGAGGGCCGCGTTGCCAGTGGCAAGGGCCGGTTCCACCCCGGCAGAGCGGCCATCCATCTTGCAGGGTTTGGGGCATTTGACACCCAGACACTCATGGCAATCGGCCAGATGGCGGATCGCGGAATGGAGGCGATAGGGATGCAGCCCCTCCGATTGCAGGCTGTGCATGAGCGCCGCATCCGTGGCAGAGAGGGGCGGCGGGCGGTGCAGGGGCGTGACCGGTTCCGGCGAGAGCGGATCGGGATCGCCGCAGATATGCAGCAGGGTTTCAGCCTCGGCATACCAATCGCGCATCGCGTCAAAGCCGCCGGGCCAACCGCCGGTGGGGTGCGGGCGGGTCTCTGTCGCCTCAAGATCATGGCGCTCGGGGCGTTCCAGCGTGGCGGCGTAGAAGACCGAGGACCCGCCCACCCCGGCCCCGATGGGACCGAAGAATTCCGATGCGCGGCCATTGATCTGTGCGCGGATAGGCCCCGGCCAATAGCCCCGCAATTGGCGGGCGGTGGGATCGAAGATTTCGGGATTGAGCCCCTGACGCTCGGATCGGTGGCCTTGGGGCCCCTTTTCGACGAAAAGCACCTTGAGGCCGCGTTCGGCCAGCCTGCGCCCGATCAGGCCGCCGCCCATGCCGGTGCCGATAACGATCACGTCCCATTTGCCCTCTTGGATCGCGGCGGTCATTGCGGGGCCTCGAAAACGGGGGCGAACAGATCGCTGAGCGCGATGGCGGCGCGGTTGGTGAGGTGGTTGTTGTCGAAATAGAACGCTTGGCCCGCCTGCATCACGCCGCAGGTGCGGGCATCGCAGAGGCGCTGCCACGGGTCAATGAGGGTGATCGCGCCAGACTGCGCCAAGGCCATCAGCGGGGCCTCGGCATGGGCGGCGCGCGCAAGGGCCGTGGCGCGGGGCACGGTGAGGCGGGTTGTGTCTTCGGGGCTCATGCGGCCATGCACGAGCGCGCGGGCCACGGCGCGGGAATCGTACTCTGGCACCTCGGGCGGTTGGCGCAGGATGTGGATTTGGGGAAACTGCGGGGCGAGTTCAGCAAGGGTCCGGGTGAGGGCGGCATTGAAAAGCGTGTGTTGCGGGCCTTGGGGCAAGAGGCTGCCCGGTTCGGGCGTGAGGGTGATGCGGTTGTGGGCGTCCAGCCCGACGCCCTGCCCTTCGGCGTAATAGGACCAGCGGCCTATCAGAAGCAGGGTGTGCAGGCTCTCAATTTGGGTCAAGCCGCTGCGGATGGTCTGATTGGCGCGGGTGCAGGCGGCATCCTGCGCCGGGGTAGCGGCGGTTTCCGTCTTGGCCACGTCAAAGAGCGGCGGGCAGCCCGCGTGCCACAGGATCAGCGCGGGGCGGTTGGCGGCGAAGGCGGCGGCCTCTAGCCCCTCTTTCATGGCGCGCAGGTGGCTATCGCCCCAGATCAGCACTTGCGGTGGCCCATCAGGGCCGATGGGGCAGGTTTCCACGCCCGCGAGCGGGCCGGTGGCGGGGATGGTGCAGCGTGACCAGTCCTGATTGAAATTACCAGAGGCGGCGATATGCGTGCGCAATTCGGGGGCAAAGCGGGTGGGCAGGCCATCACCGCGCCAAAGGAGCAGGCCCACCGCCAAGAGAGCCAGCGACGCGAGCGCCGTGCCCGATACAAGCGCGCGGGTGCCACCCTGTGTCTGACGCACTGGGCGTTCAACATAGCGCCACGAGAGGATGGCAAGGGCAAAGGCGAGCGAAAGCCAAAGAGCCGCTTCGATCGGGCCGGAATAGCCATCGCGCCAATAGGACGAGAGAACGAAAACCGGCCAATGCCAGAGATAGAGCGAATAGGAGATGAGGCCGATGAAAACCGGCGCAGGGTGCATCAGCGCGCGGTTGACGGGGTTGGTATCGCGGCCATTCCCGAGGATGAGCAGCGTGCCTGCCACGGGCAAGAGCGCTTGCCAGCCGGGAAAGCCCTCGGCCCGGATCAGGGTAATGCTGGCGAGGATCAGCGCCAGACCAGCCCAGGAAAGCGCGGGGTGAAGGGCGAAACGCCAGCCTCGTTCTTGGCCCGCGATGGCCAGCAAGACGCCCGCCAGCAATTCCCACGCGCGGAAGGGAAAGAGGTAAAACGCCGCCGTGGGCGAGCGCGGCGTGAGCCAGAGGCAAGCGGCGAGCGAGAGCGCGGCGAGGACCGCAAGGATCATCGGCAGGGCGGGCCGCCAGCGGGCGAGGGCCAAAAGAAGGAAGGGTAGAACGATGTAGAACTGTTCTTCAACCGCCAGCGACCATGTGTGCAAGAGCGACTTTTCCTCGGACGCGCCGTCGAAATAGCCCGCTTCGCGGTAGAAATGGATGTTGGAGAGATAGACGGTGGCGGCGATGAGGGACTTGCCGAATTCACGGTATTCGAACGGCAAAAGAATGAGCCAGCCCATCACCAATGTGGCCGCCGCCATGGCGAAATAGGCAGGGGCCAAGCGGCGCAGGCGGCGCAGGTAAAAGCGGGCAAGGCGGATGCGGCCCGTTTCGCGCAGGTCCGACCAGAGGATGCCACCGATCAGAAAGCCAGAGATGACAAAGAAGATATCGACCCCGACAAAGCCGCCGGGGATGCCCGGCATCCCGAAGTGATAGAGCACCACCGACAGCACCGCGATGGCGCGCAGCCCGTCGATTTCTGGGCGATAGGCGGCGGCGCTCATGCGGCAAAGACCTTGGGCAGTGGGGCTTTGGCCAGCAGGGCATCATAGACGGCGCGAACTTGGCCGGCCTTGGCGGCCCAAGTAGCCTGTTCCAGCACCCAAGCGCGGCCCGCCTGCCCCATGGCGGCGAGGGCGGCGCGGTCTTGGGAGAGGTTTTGCAGGGCCGCGGCAAAGCCTGCGATGATCTCGGCCCGGCTGCCCAAGGGCACCTTGACCCCGCGCGATGCGGTGACCAATTCGCCGGGGCCTGCGTAATCGACGATCAGGGGCGGCACGGCCAGGGCCATCGCCTCGAGCACCACGCCGCCGCCGAATTCGCGGATCGAGGGAAAGGCGAAGAGATGACAGGTGGCCAGCACGTCCTGGACATGGGCATGTTCGAGCCAGCCGTGAAAGGTGATGTGAGCGGCCACGCCCAAGGCGTCGGCCTGCGCGCGCAAGGCGGGCATCATGGGCCCGTCACCCACCAGATCGAGATGCAGGCGCCCCGCGCGCAGCAGGGGGGCTGCAGCCTCGATCAGCATATCGGGACCTTTGTAGGGCACCAGCCGCCCAACGAAAGCCGCGCGCAGGGGACCATCGGGTGCCGGTGTGGCGATGCGGGAAAAGCGGGCCGGGTCGATGGCGTTTTCCGGCAGATAGACGGTTTTGGCACGGGCAAAGCCGGGCAATTCGCCCATCGTGTGACGAGAGCCTGCGAGGATCGCAGCGCTATGGCGCAGGGTCGCGGTGCGGCCCGGCAGCGCCTTGTAGGCGCTGCGCAGATAGCTGAGGTATTCACGTTCACGCCGCCGCTCGGCATCAAAGCCTGCAGGCCATGGCACGCCGCCATTGAGCGGCCCAAGGACGAAGGGCACGCCCGCGCGGGCGCATTTGGCAGAAAGGGACGAGGAAATCGTCGGGCTGAGGGGGGTGATGCGGTGGACGATGTCATAGCGCCCGGCGCGGATCGCCTCGCCGAACTGTCGCCAGACCAGATGCTCGAACCATGGATAGCTGAGGGCGTTGATCAGTTGCAGCGTGGTCCAGCCCTTGCCCTGCCCCATGCGCAACCGCTCGCCCAAGGCCCAGAGCGGGCGCGCGAGCGCTTCGGAGTCGATGGAGGTGAAATCCACGCCTTCGGTCAGCCCCGCGCGCAAAAACGCATCACGGTTGCGGATTTGGGTGACGATATGCACCTCGGCCACCTCGCGCAGGGCGGTGGCCAGTGACCAGCCGACCAGCGGCACGCTGACCCATTCGGGATTGGCGGCCTCGGCGATGGCCAGCACGCGGGGGCGGGTCATGGGGCCTGTCTCACATGATCGGGCGCCAGCCCAGAGGGCGGCGGCGGGATGTCTCGGGGCGCTGATGGCGCGCGGCCTCGGCCAGCCCAAGCACGGCCCCGGCAAAAAGCCATGTAAGCGGCGTGAGCGTGGCATTGGGCAGCATGTCAATCAGGTTGATCGCCAGCAAAAGCGCGACGGGGCCAATCAGGCGCATGTGCGCGGCATCGCCCAGACGGCGGGCATAGACCCAAAGCATCAGGACCGGCAGGGCGACAAGGCCGAATTCGGCCAGATACCCGACCCAGCCGAAGATGCCGATCAGGATGATCCAGCGCCCGTCAGTTACGGTTTCGATCACGCCGGTGATGGGATTGAGGATATGGTTGCGCCCCCAGCTGCCCCAGCCAAAAAGCGGCTTTTCCAGAGCGCGCTCCATCAGGATATCCTCGTTATCCAAGCGGAAGCGCAGCGAATTGGCGCGGTCGGGATCGACCTTGGCGGCCTGTTCAAGAATCCAGTCGACCGGGATCAGGCCTGCGCCCTTGAGCACCGGATAGCAAATTGCCACCACCGCCATGACCCCTGCGATGCGGATTTGCATCCGCGTGGGCAGGAAGAGTGCCAGCGGTGCCAGGTAGACGCCATACATGAGCGAGCCCAGTGATTTACAAAGCACCAGCACAGCCCCAAGGTAGAGCGCCGCCAAAAGATAGAAGATGCGCCGCCGCACATCGGCCTCGCGCGCCAGAGCGATGGCGCAGGTTATGGCCATGACAGTGAAAAAGGCAACCCAGAGACCGTGATACATGAAAACGATGGGGCGGAACCCGCCCGAGCGCATCATCTGTTCGAAACTGTGTTGGAAATAGCCGTAGATCCAGATGTTAAGCTGCGGTGAAAGGCGCACCTCGAGAAGCATCGGCAGGGAATAGATCAGCCCGCCCAGCATCAGCGCCATGACCAATTCGCGCAAACCTTTGGGCGTGGCCAGATGCTGCCGGGCCAAAAGAAACGGCAAGAGCAGGATGGATTGCAAAAGGACAAGGGCCACCATGTCCTTGAGGCCCAGTGCGGGCAGGCCGATGCGCCAATAGAAGACCGGCTCGCCATTAGTAAGGACCGTGGCGATGGGGCTGAAGATGAAGAGCGCGATGAGGACGCGGGCAGGCAGGCTCAGGGGCAAGAGCGGCGCGCGAGACTTGGCGTGGATGAGGCAAATGACGAACGTGGCAACGCTGGGCAGCGATTCCTTGGTCAGGGGCGGCATGAGCGGGAAATCAAAGGCGGCAGGCGGCGGCGGCAGGAACATATAGGCCCCCAAGAGGGACCAGATCAGCGCGCGCTCAATGGGCCAGCGCCGGAACATCACCAGCGTGATCAGCGGCCAAGCGGCCAGCATCAGATAGGCCAAGGCATTGGGCATGACGCGCCGGGCACCTCTTTGACTGTTTCGCCAGTCTTGCCGCAGGGCGCGGCGCGGCCCGGAAAGGCCGGATGGCAGGGTCAGCCTAAGTGCCAAGACCCCTAAATTTCAACAAATTCAAACCGTCGGATCGGGATTTTGGCCGCAAGGTGCATCAATGTGCCAGTCCGGGGCAGATTGTCCCGTGCACGAGGATCTCCGCACGGGCCATGGGCGCAAGCGCCTAGCAGCCTGTTCCAGTCAGCACCACGCGGAACGTGCAGAGCATCACCCGCAGATCGGTCCAGAAAGACAGATCCCGCAAGTATTTCCGATCGAATTCCGAGCGTTCGGCAAAGCTGCTCTCGTTCCGCACGGAAATCTGCCAAAAGCCTGTGATACCGGGGCGCAGCGCGTAATAGTCGCGGCCGGGATAGAGCGGCGTTTGGCAGGGCATCATCGGGCGCGGGCCGACGATGGACATATCCCCAATCAGCACGTTCCAAAGCTGCGGCAACTCGTCAAGCGAGCTTTTGCGGATGAGGCGACCAATGCGGGTGATGCGCGGATCATGGCGCAGCTTTTGATGCTCGTCCCATTCCAGCCGGCGCGCAGGATTGGCGGCAAGATAGCTTTCAAGCTGAGCATCGGCATTCAGCACCATGCTGCGCAGCTTCCACATCCGGAAGATGCGGCCATTCTTGCCAACCCGGTTCTGCGCGTAAAAGGGCGAGGCCCCATCGCGCGCAATCAAGACGCTGAGCACAGCCACGACCAAGATCACGGCCGGAGCCGCAAGCAGGACGATGACGATGTCCAGAACGCGTTTAAAAAAATTTCCGTAGACCTGAATCGATTTCAATCCGACAGCCGGATTTTGAATCAAATTCGCGTCCTCTCGGTGCAAAGGCACCGAAACCGATCGCAAAGACATGGCAGCACTCCCCAGAATCTCGAAACCCCAAAACCGTTTACACATATACTGCCCGGCCCGTTGTCACGGGATGCGCCGGTCGTCTGGCACGTCTCCGCAATTATGTCCGAAAGATGGCGTAACTGTCGCCAGAGTTCGGCAGGCTTAGGCACACGTAATGCGTCACTTTTCGCATATGACTTCGGTCGGGCAACTTACCCCAAGGATACAACCGGCCAATGCCCCCACTGCCTGTCGTTTCCAGATTTACTAAGTATTAAGCTAACTTAAACGTTGATGCACCGTGCCCAGAACCAAGTCAATAACCCCAAAAAAATACAACTTAGGGGTGTTTTACACTTCCAACACTTCCGTTCAAAAGCGACAGGCCATCCGGCAATAGCCCTTGTTTTGCCGCAATGCGCCTGAGCCAATTTGTCCGTCTGCGACCAGATCACGCCACATTTTCACCACAAACTGTCCCGCCAAATGGTCATCAGATCACCGGTCACATGCGGGGCAGCACGCCGAATTGTATCGCCTCTCGAAACAACCACTCGATACCCGGCGCATTGCCTATGGGATAGGGGGAAAAATAACGTATTGGTTGCCAAGCCAGGGAAGCGACGCAGCGTAATGTTGCGCCTTGGGAAACAGGGCAAGGGCCGGGGCGCAAACCAAGGCGCGCGCACGCTGCGCCAGCAAGTGCGACGCAGGTTTGCCACAATTCGGACACGTTTAAGGAGAGCTGGACAGTATCCTTTTGCGGGCTAAAACAGCCGCGCGGCGGGAAATTGCGGCGAATCACTCGGCCCGAACGGGGCAAAAACGCTGGAATCCGCATTAAAATGCCGCCCGGCAGGACCGGACGGCGATTGTGGCAGAATTAGGACCTAGGGTCAGGCGCGCACAAGCGCCTCATAGGCCTGAGAAACGTCGCGCGTCATCGCGCCCACTTCAAAGGTGTAATCGCCGATCTGACCCACGGGTGTCACCTCGGCGGCAGAGCCGGTCAGCCAGCACTGTTCAAACCCTTCGAGTTCCTCGGGCATGATATGGCGCTCATGCACCTTGATCTGGCGATCCTTGAGCATACCGATCACGGTCTGGCGCGTGAGACCATTAAGGATGGCATCCGCCAGCGGCGTATGCACTTCGCCATCCTTGACGAAAAAGATATTGGCCCCCGTCGCCTCGGCCACATAGCCGCGATAGTCGAGGAACATGGCATCCGAACAGCCCTTGGCCTCGGCGGCATGTTTGGACATGGTGCAGATCATATAGAGACCGGCGGCCTTGGCGGCGACGGGAATGGTCTCGGGGCTGGGGCGCTTCCATTTGGCGATGTCGAGCTTGGCGCCCTTCATTTTGGCGTCGCCATAATAGTTGCCCCATTCCCACGCGGTCACGGCCATGCGGATCGGGTTGCGCGCGGCGGCAACGCCCATATCGGGGCCAGCCCCCCGGAACGCGACAACGCGCACATAGGCATCGGTCAGGTTATTGGCCTCGAGCACGGCGCGTTTGGCGGCCTCGATCTCGTCCACCGTATAGGGGATCGCCATATCCATCAGCTCGCCGGATTTCAGCAGGCGTTCGGAATGGGCACGGCTTTTGAAGACTTTGCCGCCATAGCAGCGCTCGCCCTCAAAGACGGAGCTGGCATAATGCAGCGCGTGTGTCAGGATATGCACATTGGCATCCCGCCACTCCACCATTTTGCCATCCATCCAGATTTTGCCGTCCCGATCGTCATAGCCAGACATTTCCGCTTCCTCTTCACCATGTTTGCATTTATTGCGCTGCATATGTCCGTCTCGGACATAATATTGCGCAAAAACTGAGATTCGGTAGCAGTTTGATCTTGGAATGTCAACAAAGCTGACTTAATGTGAAATATGTAGCTCGTAAATTGTGAACGGAGCCTAGGCATGGCCGAAATGCATGGCGGCGAAAACCTGTTGTTTCTAACGGACGAGCAATTGCGGCAGGGTATTGAGGCGATGTTTTTCGCCTATCGTGGGTTTACGGCTGACCCGGATCGTATTCTGGCGACCATGGCCTATGGCCGGGCGCATCACCGGGCCATCCATTTCATCGCCCGCAGCCCCGGCACCACAGTGAATAACCTGCTGGCCATTCTTGGCGTGACCAAGCAATCGCTGAACCGCGTGCTGCGGACCTTGATCGAAGACGGGCTGGTCGAAAGCAGGGTCGGCACCGCAGACAAGCGCGAGCGGCATCTGACGCTGACCGAAGCGGGGGCCGCATTGGAACGCAAGCTGTCGGATGCGCAGCGCGCGCGCATGCGTGCCGCCTATCGCGCGGCGGGGCCACAGGCCGTGGCCGGGTTTCGTCAGGTTCTGGAGGCGATGATGGAGCCTGAATTGCGCCGCCGCTATCACGCCATTCGGGAGAGTGACACATGACCGAACCCGCCCCCCATCTGCTGATCGTCGATGACGACGAGCGCATTCGCGGCCTCTTGCGCAAATTTTTGATGCGGCACGGTTTCCTGGTCTCGATCGCGCGCGATGCGGGCCACGCGCGGCGGGTGCTGGCGGGGCTGGATTTCGACCTGATCGTGATGGATGTGATGATGCCCGGCGAAAGCGGTGTGGAGTTGACGCGCGCGCTGCGGGCCACCCACAAGACGCCGATCCTGCTGTTGACGGCCAAGGGCGAAACCCCAGACCGGATCGAAGGGTTGGAGGCGGGTGCAGATGATTACCTGCCCAAGCCGTTCGAGCCCAAAGAGCTCTTGCTGCGGATCAATGCAATCCTGCGGCGGATGCCCGAGCCGGAACAAGAGCCGGCGCAACCCAAGGTCGTGCATCTGGGGCCGGTGCGCTATGACATCGAGCGCGCGGAACTAAGCCGGGCAGGCAAGCCTGTGCGCCTGACCGCGACCGAAGTGCAACTGATGCGGATCTTTGCCGAGAACCTGCGCAAGCCGGTCAGCCGCGCCAAGCTGGTCGAGGATCTGGGCCGCGCGGGCGGGCAGGCGCAAGAGCGCGCCGTGGATGTGCAGATCACCCGCCTGCGCCGCAAGATCGAGAGCGACCCCAAGCAGCCGCGGTATCTGCAAACCGTGCGCGGCGAGGGCTATATGCTCGCGTCGGATTAAACGACAGCGCAGACTGGGGGCGCTGCCCCCGCCCCGGACCCTGTCCGGGGCCCCCCCGAGGTATTTCGGGCCAGATGAAGCCGGAACCGCATGGCATTGCCGTATCGCCGCGCGTGACGTTCACCGGCGCAATGACCATGAAATCCGGGAGTTTTGGTGGGAACCAGCGTCAAACCGTGATCGATTCGCGCCTAGAGCGAGAATTTTTTAGCGCAAGACTTGTAGACCCTTGCCCCAATACGGGTTGGACGTCGCCCTGACACTGGCGCAATGCCGCTGCTGGATGGGCAACCCGCCGCCGAAATCAGCGCCATTTGGACCGTTTCAGCCCCGAACAAGAGCCAAAACACGGCGCGCGCAGAAAACTGCCGATCCTCAGGCGAAAACACGTCACCACGGCGCGCCACCCGATTTGCACGATTGCGTGACTGCCCGTACCCCGATGGCGCGATGCCGGAACACATGGGTGATCGTAAGTGCCAATCAGGGCAAATCGGGAGACTGAAATGGACTCACAATTGTATGCTGACGGTATTCGTTTTGTACATATTCTTGCTGTTTGCGCAGGGCTTGGGACGTCGATTCTTGCAGATATCCACGCAGCCAGCCGTTTAAGACAACGGATAGATGACGAGTTTCTTGAGCTGCTGCATCGGTACCACCAGGTCGTCGTCGCCGCGCTTGTCGTGATGTGGGCGAGTGGTCTGGTGATCATCGGGATGAAAACCGGATTTGACGCGGCTCAGATGACGCCAAAGCTGGTGGGGAAAGTCATCACCGTGACGCTGCTCACGATCAATGCGTGGTTCATCGCCGCCAAGGTCATGCCGATCTTGAAGAATGCAATCGGCCAGACGATCCTTGATCTGTCACGGCGGCAGCGGTTTGGAATGGGACTGATCGGAGGGATCTCTACCGCCAGTTGGATGCTTGCTCTGGCGATGGGTGTCAGCAAGTTCCTCGCTGCAAGCCCGGCGGAAACCTTTGTCTATCTTATGCCTATAGCCTATGCCGCCTGCGTGCTTGGAGCGCTCTGCGTGCTTGTGACCCCCGGACCATCGGGAGTGAGACAGTATCAGCCTGCCTGATACGTCCAGAAAGGGGCCGCTCATGCGGCCCCTTTGACTCTGCTCTTGTCCTTGCCTGAGACCCCATTCGGGTTTATGTGCAGGGTATGCAACGGTTCGTCTTTTTCAACATAACCGACCACGCGCGGCTACCGGCCCGCTTTTTTGGCATGACCTGCACCGTCCTCGCACGTGCGTGAGGGCCGGCGCTGACCGCGCATGCCCACTCCCCCCTTTATTGATCGAAACCAAACACGAAAAGAGAGAGCCATGTCTGCTCCGCGTACACTCTATGACAAGATATGGGATGCCCATGTGGCCCATGAGGCCGAAGATGGCACCTGCCTTTTGTACATCGACCGCCACCTCGTGCATGAGGTGACAAGCCCGCAGGCCTTTGAAGGGCTGCGGATGGCGGGCCGCAAGGTGCATGCCCCCGACAAGACCATTGCCGTGCCGGATCACAACGTGCCCACCACGCTTGACCGCGCCAATGCCGCCACCATGACCGAGGACAGCCGTATTCAGGTTGAGGCGCTGGACAAGAATGCGCGCGATTTCGGCATTCATTATTATCCGGTGTCGGATGTGCGCCAAGGGATCGTGCATATCGTGGGGCCGGAACAAGGCTGGACCCTGCCCGGCATGACCGTGGTGTGCGGCGACAGCCACACCGCGACGCATGGGGCCTTTGGCGCGCTGGCGCATGGCATCGGCACCTCTGAGGTCGAGCATGTTTTGGCCACCCAGACGCTGATCCAGCGCAAGGGCAAGAATATGAAAGTCGAGATCACCGGCAAGCTGCGCCCCGGTGTGACCGCCAAGGACATCACCCTGTCGGTGATCGGGGCCACCGGAACCGCAGGCGGCACCGGCTATGTCATCGAATATTGCGGCGAGGCTATTCGCGATCTGAGCATGGAAGGCCGCATGACGGTCTGCAACATGGCGATTGAGGGCGGCGCGCGCGCAGGCCTGATCGCGCCGGATGACAAGACCTATGACTATGTCAAAGGTCGCCCGCATGCCCCCAAGGGCGCGCAGTGGGAGGCCGCGCTTAACTGGTGGAAAACGCTCTATTCCGATGATGACGCGCATTGGGACAAGGTGGTCACGCTGAAGGGTGAGGATATTGCCCCCGTCGTCACATGGGGCACCAGCCCCGAGGACGTGCTGCCGATCACCGCAAGCGTGCCTGCGCCGGAGGATTTCAAGGGCGGCAAGGTTGAAGCCGCGCGCCGGTCGTTGGAGTATATGGGCCTCAAGCCCGGTCAGAAGCTGAGCGATGTCGAGATCGACACCGTCTTTATCGGGTCTTGCACCAATGGCCGGATCGAGGATCTGCGTGCTGCGGCGGCAATCCTGAAGGGCAAGAAAATCGCTGTGAAGCGGGCGATGGTTGTGCCCGGTTCTGGCCTTGTGCGCGCGCAGGCCGAGGAAGAGGGGCTGGCGGATATTTTCATCGAGGCCGGGTTTGAATGGCGGCTTGCGGGCTGTTCCATGTGTCTGGCGATGAACCCCGATCAGTTGTCACCGGGCGAGCGCTGCGCGGCCACGTCGAACCGCAACTTTGAGGGGCGTCAGGGGCGCGGCGGACGCACCCACCTGATGTCACCGGCCATGGCGGCAGCGGCGGCAGTGACAGGGCGGCTTACAGATGTGCGGGAGATGATGTGATGGAAAAATTCGAAAAACTGAGCGGTATCGCCGCCCCCCTGCCCTTGATCAATATCGACACCGATATGATCATCCCCAAGCAGTTCCTCAAAACGATCAAGCGGTCGGGCTTGGGTGTGAACCTGTTTGACGAGATGCGCTATGATGATGACGGCAAGGAAATCCCCGATTTCGTGCTGAACAAGCCGCAGTATCGCGACGCGCAGATTCTGGTTGCGGGCGATAATTTCGGCTGCGGGTCGAGCCGCGAACATGCGCCTTGGGCGATCAAGGATTTCGGCATCCGCTGCGTCATCGCGCCAAGCTATGCCGATATTTTCTACAACAACTGTTTCAAGAACGGCATCCTGCCGATTGCCCTGCCGCAAGAGCAGGTGGATGTGCTGATGAAAGAGGCCGAAAAGGGCGCCAATGCGCGGATCGAGATTGATCTGGAGGCGCAGACGGTGTCGACATCGGAGGGGGTCGTGTTCTCTTTCGAGGTGGATGCGTTCCAGAAACATTGCCTGCTGGAAGGGCTGGATGATATCGGCCTGACGCTGGAAAAGGCCGCAGCCATCGAGAGTTTCGAGGCGCAGGCGGCGCAGGCGCGTCCCTGGGTCTGAACCGGATCAAAAACACATAAAAAGACGCCGCAGAGCACTCTGCGGCGTTTTGTTTTGGCTATGCGTCTTGTGCCCCGCACAGCCCATTCCACAAGATGCAGTATTTACAGTCCCTTACGCCACAAAGCTGAACCAAGTTTGATGCAATCCTGCACCACTTACACCCTCAATCGGCCCTAAATCTTTTGTCTGATTAACCAAGGACTTGTGGTGATAAGTGAAAGAAGGCAAAAATTGGGCGAGATTGAGGCAGCCCGCCGTAAAGTGTGGGATCAAGTTGGCACAAGGGCGCGGCACCGCATCGCGACTGACCAAGTTGAAGGGGAAAGGGCAGTGTTTTCACTGGTTCCAGGTGCGCTCGCGCGCGCCATATTGATTGCGATGCTGGTCGCCACGCCCTCTCTGGTCGTGCCGTCCACAGGTGCGGATACCGCACAGATCGTAATCGTGCTCTCGATCCTTGCAGGGTTTATGACCTTTATCGAATATTACGGCAAATATCCCAGCATCATCGAGTTCCGTTTTGCCCCGCCCTTCAACCGCGCCAAGTTTTTCGCGCTGACGATCATTCTTGTCTCGCTGGCGATGATCGTGCGGGGCACCACCCACCCGACCGAAGCGACCGAATGGTTGACACACCTGGGCCGGGGTCTGGGTGAGGCGATTGATTTTCCCTATTCGCCCGTGCGTCTGGTGGTTCTGATGATGCCCGCCGATGCCGATGCCGCATTGATTGACATGGTGCGGATCGCCTCGGGGATTTCCTATACCGTGTCGCTGGTGATGATCCTCTATTTCGTGACGTTGGTGCGATTTCTGGGCTGGCCTGCGCGCTCGGGCGCGTTCAATGTCTGGATCAACCTGCCGCTTTTTGATCCCACGGGGGGCGGCGATGTGCTGCACCGTTTGCGCCGGGATGCCGGTCTTAATGTTGTATTAGGATCTTTGCTGCCATTCTTGATTCCAGCAGCGGTGCGCGCGGCCTCGGATTTGATTGATCCGATTTCGATCGCGCAACCGCAAACCTTGATCTGGACGATGGCCGCATGGGCGTTTCTTCCTGCCAGTATGTTGATGCGCGGTATCGCGATGGGTCGGATTGCCGACATGATCGAGGACAAGCGCCGCCGCGCCTATGCCGAAGGCGACGCATTGACAGCCAAGGGGCTGCAAGGCGCCTGATCGCGGGGCTTTGCGCGCTTCTTCTTTGCGCTTGGCCCGCATATGCAGACAGGCTGCGTCTGGCGAGTTGGAATGTGGATCTGGAGCGCGCGGGGCCGGGGCTCCTGTTGCGGGATTTGCGGCGGGGCGAGGATGCGCAGATTGCGGCAATAACGCATGTGCTGGCGCAAACACAGCCCGATATTCTGGTTTTGCAGGGGGTGGATTACGACCTTGACCTGCTTGCGCTGAGCGCGCTGCGCGACCGTATTTCCGAAGGGGGCGGGCCGCGATACGAACACCTCTTTGCCCGTACCCCCAATGCCGGTCTCGCAACCGGGCTTGACATGGATGGCGACGGGCGGCGCGGCGGGCCGCGCGATGCCCAGGGCTATGGTGATTTCACCGGTCAGGGGGGCATGGCGATTTTGTCGCGCTATCCTGTGGATCAGCCGGGCGCGCAGGATTTCAGTGCAGTCCTCTGGCGCGACCTGCCCGGCGCGCTGTTGCCCCTGCGGGACGGCCAACCCTTCCCGTCAGAGGCGGCTCAGGCCGTGCAGCGCCTCGCGTCGCGCGGGCAGTGGGTGGTGCCGGTGCTGCTGCCCTCTGGGGCGCTTCAGGTGATGACCTTTCACGCCACACCGCCGGTGTTTGACGGGCCAGAGGATCGGAACGGGCGACGCAACCATGATGAACTCCGGTTCTGGCAGCTTTATCTGGATGGGGCGTTCGGGCCGCCGCCGCGGGGGGGCTTCGTGCTCATGGGCCATGCCAATCTTGACCCGGAGGCGGGTGGCGGGCGGCCAGAGGCACTGCGCGCGCTGCTGGCCGATCCGCGCCTGCAAGACCCCCGCCCACTGCGCCCCGGAGCGGCGGAACCACCACTTGCGACCGTTCACTGGCCGCCCCCCGGCCCCGGTACGCGGCGGGTGTCCTATATCCTGCCCGCCGCCGATCTGAGCGTCACGGGTGCCGGCGTGCATTGGCCGCCCGAGGGCACGCCAGAGGGGGATTTGGCCGCCACCGCCAGCCGTCATCGGCTGGTCTGGGTCGATCTGAGCCTGCCATGACATCGGGGTTTCTTGACCATTGCGGGGCTTGCGTATAGGCCAACGGGCAACATCAAACGCAAGCCAAGGAAACGCCCCATGAGCAACCCATCGCTTCTTATTCTGCCCGGTGACGGGATCGGCCCCGAGGTCATGGCCGAGGTGGTCAAGATCATTGACTGGTACGGGGCCAAGCGAGGGATGGCGTTTGACGTGTCCGAGGATCTTGTGGGCGGTGCCGCCTATGACAAGCACGGCACGCCGCTGCATGACGACACGATGGCAAAGGCACAAGAGGTCGATGCCGTGCTGTTGGGGGCCGTCGGTGGGCCGAAATATGACAACCTCGATTTCAGCGTCAAGCCTGAGCGCGGCCTGTTGCGCCTGCGCAAGGAAATGGACCTATTTGCCAACCTGCGCCCGGCGCAATGCTTTGACGCGCTGGCGGATTTTTCGAGCCTCAAGCGCGATGTGGTGGCCGGTCTCGACATCATGATCGTGCGGGAATTGACCTCTGGCATCTATTTCGGCGAGCCGCGCGGCATTTTCACCGAAGGCAATGAGCGGGTCGGCATCAACACGCAGCGCTATACCGAGAGCGAGATTGACCGCGTGGCGCGCGCGGCCTTCGAATTGGCGCGCAAGCGGGGCAACCGTGTCTGTTCGATGGAAAAGGCCAATGTGATGGAATCGGGCGTGCTGTGGCGCGAGGTTGTGCAAAAGGTGCATGACGCCGATTACCCGGATGTCGAGCTGAGCCACATGTATGCGGACGCGGGCGCCATGCAGCTTTGCCGCTGGCCCAAGCAGTTCGACGTGATCGTGACCGACAACCTCTTTGGGGATCTCTTGTCGGATGCGGCGGCGATGCTGACGGGATCGCTGGGCATGCTGCCGTCGGCTTCGCTTGGTTTGCCGATGGCCAATGGCCGGCCCAAGGCGCTTTATGAGCCGGTGCATGGCTCTGCCCCCGATATTGCCGGTCAGGGCAAGGCCAACCCGATTGCCTGTATCCTCAGCTTTGCCATGGCGCTGCGCTATTCGTTTGACCAAGGGGCCGAGGCGACGCGGCTGGAGAAGGCTGTGGAGCAGGTGCTGGCGGACGGTCTGCGCACCGCTGATCTCTTGGGTGAGGATGGTGTGACGCCGGTGTCGACCACTGAGATGGGCGATGCGATTGTGGCGGCGCTTGACGCGAGCCTCTGAGGCAAACGCAGGTTCAACACGGAGAGGCCCGCCACTTGTGCGGGCCTTTTTTGTTGGGGGTGCACGGCGTAGGTTTGGCTGAGTGCTGGTGGCCATGGCCACAAGGGATGAGCCGCGCAGCGCCCGTCCGCCGGGTGGGCGTTGCAACCTTATCGGCTGGCACTTGATGCTTGCCAAACACTTCCGCGTTATCAATCGTGTATGACGTTGCAAAAGCGCCCGCCCGGTGGGGCGGACGGGCGCTGCGCGGCGGCGCGTGCCGCGCCTTGATTCCGCGCATTGACGATTGAGGCCAGCGTCAGCCCAATAAAAATTGCCGCCGGAGAAGACCCCGGCGGCTTGCACTCGTGACCTGCGAACCTTTAGAAAAACCCGAGCTTGTTGGGGTTGTAGCTGACCAGCATGTTCTTGGTCTGCTGGTAATGATCCAGCATCATCTTGTGATTTTCGCGCCCGATGCCCGACTGCTTGTAGCCGCCAAAGGCCGCATGGGCCGGGTAGGCGTGATAGTTGTTGACCCAGACGCGGCCCGCCTCGACAGCGCGGCCAAAGCGATAGGCGCGGGTGCCATCGCGGGTCCAGACACCGGCGCCAAGGCCATACATCGTGTCATTGGCAATGGCGAGCGCCTCGGCCTCGTCCTTGAAGGTGGTCACGGACACGACCGGACCAAAGATTTCCTCTTGGAACACGCGCATCTTGTTGTGCCCCTTGAGGATGGTCGGCTGGATGTAATAGCCGCCCGCAATCTCGCCGTTAAAGCGCGCGGCGTCGCCGCCCACCAGCACCTCGGCCCCCTCTTCCACGCCGATGGTGAAATAGGACATGATCTTGTCAAACTGCTGCTGGCTGGCCTGTGCGCCGACCATGGTCGCCATCTCGCGCGGGTCACCCTGCTGGATCGCCTTCACGCGGGCAATGCAGCGCGCGATGAACTCCTCGTAGATGTCTTCCTGGATCAGTGCGCGGGATGGGCAGGTGCAAACCTCACCCTGGTTAAAGGCAAAAAGAACAAAGCCTTCGACCGCCTTGTCGAGAAAGGCGTCATCGGCGGCCATCACATCCGAAAAGAAGATATTGGGGGATTTGCCGCCCAGTTCCAGCGTCACGGGAATGAGGTTTTCGGTTGCGGCCTGCATGATCTTGCGGCCCGTCGCGGTCGAGCCGGTAAAGGCAATCTTGGCGATACGGGTGGATTTGGCGAGCGGCGCGCCCACCTCTGCCCCCATGCCGTTGAGGATGTTGAGCACACCGGCAGGCAGCAGATCAGCGATGAGTTCGACAAGAACCATGATCGCGGCGGGGGTCTGTTCGGCGGGTTTCAGCACGATGCAATTGCCAGCGGCCAAGGCCGGGGCCAATTTCCATGCCGCCATCAGGATCGAGAAGTTCCACGGGATGATCTGGCCCACGACGCCCAAGGGTTCGTGGAAATGATAGGCGACCGTGTCATGGTCGATCTCGGACATGGTGCCCTCTTGCCCGCGCAAGACGCCCGCGAAATAGCGGAAATGGTCGATGGCGAGCGGGATATCGGCATGGGTCGTCTCGCGGATGGGCTTGCCATTGTCCCAGGTTTCGGCCTGCGCCAGAAGGTCAAGATTGGCCTCGAGCACATCGGCAATCTTGAGCAGGGTGTTGGAACGATCCGCAGCAGAGGTGCGGCCCCACGCCTCGCGCGCGGCATGGGCGGCATCAAGTGCGCGTTCCACATCCATCGCGTCAGAGCGCGCAACTTCGCAGATCACTTCGCCGGTGATGGGCGTGATATTGTCGAAATAGCGGCCATTGACGGGGGGCACGAATGTGCCGCCGATGAAATTGTCATAGCGGGTTTTGAAGGGGGAAGCATAGCTGCCCGCGACTTGGGTCATCTCATTCATTGGGGGTCCTCCGGTTACGCCCGGTCCTCCGCCGGGAATGACCAGAGCATGCGCCCTACCCCGCCTTGCGTCACCGGGGGGACGGGGCACAGGGATGCCCATCTGTCTCAGGACTGAGACACCTCAATGCAGGTTTTCACCGATCCCCAGCCGTTTCATCCGGCGATAGAGCGTGGCGCGCCCGATCCCAAGCGCGCGCGCCGCCTCGGACACATTGCCAGAGGTACGGGCAAGGGCGCGAATCACCGCTGCCCGCTCGGCCCGCTCAAAGCCGCTGGGGCCCTCGTCGCGGCCAAAGATATCAGAGGCGGGGATGGGTCGGATCGGGCCGATGGCCCCCAGATTGAACGCCTTGCGCGCGGCGCGGGTGGCCCCCACGACGATGTCATCGGCATCGACCGCGAGCAGCATCGCGGCCTCGGTCTCGTCATGGTCGGCGTAAAGGATGCGGGCGCGCGGATGGGCGGCACGGAAATTGTCGGCCTCGATCTGGCGGGCGGTCTGGGCCACCATCGCGGCGATGAGGCGGTTAAACGCCTCGGTCTGGTCGGAACGGGCAGAAGAGACATCGAGCGCACCGATGATGCGCCCATCCGCGCCATAGATCGGCGCGTCCATACAGCTCATGGCGGTGTTTCGCGCCAGAAAATGCTCATCGCGGTGGATGATGACGCGGCGATCCTCGGCGAGGCAGGTGCCGATGCCGTTGGTGCCCTCGGACGCCTCGGACCAGTCAGCCCCCTGCCAGAGGCCCCAATCCTGAAAGATCGCGGCATCCCCCTGCGCACAGCGCTGATCGAGCACGACGCCCTCGGCATCGGTCAAAAGCACGGCGCAGCCCGAATGGCCGACAAGGCCAAAAAGCTGGTCGAGTTTGGGGGCGGCGACCTGCAGGAATTGCGCCTGCGCACCTTGGCGCGTCGCCAGATCGCTGGCCTCGACACGCCCCGGCGCGCGGCGTTCGGCCGGGTCCAGACCATGCTTGAGCATCGAGCGCCGCCACGACGCCGCGATCCGCGACCGTGCGGGCGCAGTGGCGGAGTGTGAGTCCTCGAGAACCTTGTCGATATGGGTGCGGCGGTGGGTGATCTGGCAGGCTCCGGTGGTATCCGTTGTGGTGGAATAGCCCTTTAGACGCCGCAGGTCCCTGCCCTGTCAATCCGACCTTCGGACCAGTCAGGCAGGGCGGGCGAAAGACCGTGAAACCCCTTGCAATGCCCCGCCACGCGGTATAATCGCCTGTCTCACGGTCGGGCTGTAGCGCAGCCTGGTAGCGCACCTGCTTCGGGAGCAGGGGGTCGGAGGTTCGAATCCTCTCAGCCCGACCAGTGATAGTTCCCAAACGATAGCCGCATGAAAAAGGCCCCTTTCGGGGCCTTTGGTTTGTTTGCTTTGGTCCGCGTTTCGCCGGATCAAAAGGGGGCAGCCTGCGCCGCCCCCCCGTGCCCATGATCAGAGGAACGTAAAGCTGTCGAGCGTCAGATCCGCTGCCAGCACGTCCACGAAGAGGACGCCGTTATCATTGACGGTGAACTGCGCACCTTGGTCCGTATCGACAATGCCAAGGGCGTCAAGGTAGCCCTGAAGGCCGTTGCCGCCGTTGTCGAGGCCATCAACGCGGATAAAGACGGTATCTACACCCGCCTCGAAATCGGTGATGTTTTCGAAACTGCCCGCGACAAATTCGTTGAACACGAAGACATCTGCGCCCTCGCCGCCCGACATGATGTCGTTGCCAGCACCGCCATTGATCGTGTCATCCCCTGCGCCGCCGAGGATGAAGTCATTCCGCCCGCCACCAGCGATAAAGTCATTCCCGTCACTGCCGAAGAGATCGTCATCGCCTTCGCCGCCGCCGATCACGTCATCGCCCGCGCCGCCCTCGATCGTATCCCGGCCTGCGCCGCCGCCAATGACGTCATCGCCAGCGCCCGCGTCAATGCTGTCGCTGCCAAAGCTGCCAGAGATCGAGTCATTGTCCGCACCACCGTTGAGCGTGTCATCGCCAGCACCGCCGCTGATCAGGTCATTGCCATCACCGCCTTCGACGATGTCATTGCCTTGGCCCGCGCCGATCACGTCATCGCCAGCACCGCCGTCGATCGTATCATCGCCCAAGCCGCCGCCGATGCGGTCATTGCCAGCCTCACCGAGCACGACATCATTGCCAGCGCTGGCCGCCAGAACGTCATCGCCAGAGCCGCCTTCGATCGTGTCATCCCCGGCGCCGCCGGCAACGCTGTCATTGCCAGCGCCCGCCAGTGCAAGTTCGCCAGCATCGGACAATGTGGTCAGAGACGACCCGCCGTTCGAGAAGAGAGCACTCCAACGCTCTTGGGCGCTGGCCGCAACCTGCTCGCCCACTTGGAGACCGAACAAGTTACCGTCCTGAATATGGATGCCCCCAAAGATACGCGATTGTCCCGCCTCTTGGGCTGCCTCGCTCAGGGTGTTCCAACGCAGGACGATGGGATCACCGCCGTCGGCGCGATCTTCGAAGGTCAGCTCGGAGGTGATGAATTCGCCAATCAGGTCCGCACCTGCGACACCGTCGAGATCATAGTTGCTGACGCTGGTGCCATCGTAATAGACATCGCTGCCCAGATAGGCGGCCAAGGTCCGCGCGGCGGCTGTCGAGAAGGTCGAGTGGCCCGAGACGAATTCGGGGAACGGCGGTGTGGGCGCCGTTACGTTCTGATACGGCAGCCATTCCTGACCAAGGATGGTTTGTGTGCCCTGGTTCGGACCACCCCATGCCTGAACTTCCTGATCAAAGAACAGATCACGAATAGCCGAATAGGGGCGGATATAGGTATAGGTATACTTCGCCTCCCATGTCGCGATCCCGGCATCAAAAATGGCCGTGCTGAGCGCAAAGAACATCTCTGCGTCCTGCGCATTGCCATGGCCATCGCGCAGTGCAAGATCCTGTGCAATCTGGAACCAGTGACCCGGAGGGGTTTCGCCGCGCGGGCCATTCGCCCAGTATTCGGCAATCAGCTTTTGCTCGTCGGTCAGGTTGGCAGAGATTTCAAGCACCTCGGTGACCTGATCGCGATAGGCCTGATCGCCTGTCGTCACATTGCCAAGCCCGTCGACATATTCGGAAAAGTCGCCCAATTGCGGCGGTGCAGGCGGACGGAACTGATCGTTCGAGTCGAGCGCAAAGCTGTCAACGCCGCCCCAATGCGGGGTCAGCGCGCGTTGATCCTTGAACGTGCTGGGATCGTCATTGTCGAAAATCGGAATGCCATTGTCATCGGTCAGCGTGCCATTGGGCTCGCGCAGCGGCTGCCACTGATTGGGATCGAAATTCTCGCCACCGGGCGCGCGATCCGAGGTCGGATCGGCCTCGTTCACCGGCACGAAGCCCGTGGTATCGGCAAATCCGTTCGCCGCGTTCGAGCCGTCATTGGCACGGGCGGCGAACACGTTTTGCGCGGCCAGATTGCCAAGACCGGCCGCGGTGTCCGGATCGGTCGAGACATTGGCAGGATCATAGCCCAATTCGACAAGGAAGGCCTCGAAATCAGCAGCGCGGGCCGGATGAAGCTGGCTCATCACCGTGAAAGCGGCATAGCTGATCGCTTCGGCGAGGTTGGCATCGTTATTCTCAAGCGAGGTTTCGATGTCAGAGTAGTGACCAGAGGCCGACGGTGCCAAGGCAGCGTAGGCATCATAAATCGCAGCATTTGCAAGGTGCAGTTGGTAGGTGGTCGGTGTCGGGGCTGGTCCCCCTTCGCGGATTACTTGAAGCTGAAGCTCATTCCACTGAGCGACGACAGATTGTTGAATAGGTTCCATGAATTGTTCCTGTTGGTCAAAAGGGAGCCATCACTGTTCACATAAATTGACGGTGGGTAACGTTTGCGTGTAAATCCGATCCAGATCAAGACCTTTGTAATAAGGGTCCTGTAGCGAGGCAGAATGCCCTCGATTTCAGCCGTGACGTTGCACAGACGCTAAGCAGCCGCCCCCTATAACGAGCAGTCACCGCGCGACATATGATGTAAAGTTGTGGGGGCACGTATCCCTGCCAGAGAGAGTCGCAATGCCCCTCAGGCTGAGGCGCGCTCGACCCCTTCTTCGATGGCGGCGCGCAGTTTGCGTTCAAGCGCGGCGCGCTTGCTGTCTGAGTGGAATTTCAGCCCGAACATATCCTTGACATAAAACGTATCAACCACCTGTTCGCCAAAGGTCGCGATCACGGCAGAGGCGATATAGACGTTGTTGGCGGCCAAGGTCCGCGTAAGATCGTAGAGCAGGCCGGGGCGGTCGCGGGTATCCACCTCGATGATCGTATAGATTTCAGAGCCATCGTTATCAAAGGTGATATGGGTGGGCACGCGAAAGGCGCGCTCGCGCTTCTTGAGCTTGTCGCGGGATTTGATCGCCTCGCGGGGAACCACCTCGCCTTTGAGGGTCTTTTGGATCATGTTGCGCAGGCGCGGCAGGCGGTCGGCTTCAAAGGGGTGCCCATCGGCGTCCTGTATCCAGAAGACCGCAGTGGCAAAGCCATCCTTGGACGTATAGGTGCGCGCGTCCACCACATTGGCCCCGACCAGCGCCAAGGCCCCCGCCAGACGCGAAAAGATACCCGGATGATCGGCCAGCGCGAAACAGGCGCGGGTGGCATCGCGATCCTCGTCAATCGCCAGATCAATGGCAATCTCATCCTCGGTCAGATTGTGCAGCAGGCGGGCAAAGACCACATGCGCGGTAACATGCAGCCCCTGCCAATAGGGCGGATAATGGCGCGAGGTCTCGTGCTTGAGGTCCTTGGCATCCCAATCCGGCAGCGCCTCGCGCAGGTTGCGCTTGGCATCCGAGCCGCGCTGTTCACGGTTGAGATCCTCAAGCCCGCCTTCCATGGCGCGGCGGGTCTGGCGGTAAAGGGCGCGCAAGAGCGACGCCTTCCAATTGTTCCAGGTGCCGGGGCCAACGCCGCGAATATCACAGACCGTGAGCAAGAGCAGCAGGTCAAGCCGTTCGCGAGTTTGCACCGCCTTGGCAAAATCGCGCACGGTGCGGGGATCGGCGATATCGCGTTTCTGCGCCATGTCAGACATCAGAAGGTGATAGCGCACCAGCCATTCAACGGTATCCACCTCGCGCGGTTTCAGCCCCAGACGGGGCCCGACACGGCGGGCGATGCGCGCGCCAAGGATGGCGTGATCCTCTTCACGGCCCTTGCCGATGTCATGCAGGAGGAGCGCCACATAGAGCACGCGGCGGTTGATCCCTTCTTTGAGAATTGACGAGGACACCGGCAATTCCTCGATCAGCTCGCGCCGCTCGATCTGGGCCAAGTGGCTGATACATTGGATGATATGCTCATCCACCGTGTAATGGTGATACATATTGAACTGCATCATCGCGACGATGGGTTCAAATTCCGGGATAAAGGCCGAGAGCACGCCCAATTCGTTCATACGCCTGAGCGCGCGTTCCGGGTTGCCATGTTTCAGCAGCAGGTCGAGAAAAAGCTTTTGCGCGGCAGGGTCGTTGCGCATGCTCTCGTCGATCAGCCGGATATTGGCCGAAACCAGCAGCATCGCATCGGGATGGATCAAGAGGCCGGTGCGCAGCGCCTCTTCGAACAGGCGCAAAAGATTGAGCGGGTCGGTGAGAAAGCTTTTGGGATCGGCGATACCAAGGCGGCCGTGCACCTCGACATAGCCCTCTTTCAGGGTCTTGCGGCGGCGCAAAAGGCGTTGCAAGAGCGGCTCAGACTTGATCTGCGTCGCCTCAAGCTTGGTCAGGAAAATCCGCGTGAGATCGCCGACGGCAGTGGCGTGGCGAAAATAGTCCTGCATGAAGATTTCCACCCCACGCCGGGCGGCGGTATCCTTGTAGCCCATGCGCTGCGCCACCTCGACCTGCATGTCAAAGGTGAGCTGGTCATTGGGCCGCCCGATGATCAGATGCAGATGGCACCGCACCGCCCAAAGAAAATTCTCGGCCTTGGAAAAGGTGGCGAATTCCTCGGGCGTGAACATGCCCAAGGCCACCAGCTCGCTTACGTCACGAACACGGTGCAGGTATTTGGCGATCCAGAACAGCGATTGCAGGTCGCGCAATCCGCCCTTGCCCTCTTTGACATTGGGCTCGACCATATAGCGCTCGCCCTGCTTTTCATGGCGCGCGTCGCGTTCCGCGAGCTTGGCCTCGGTAAAGGCGCGCTCCGAGCCTTTGAAGAGGTCATTCCAGAGGCGCTGGTTGAGCTTTTCGGCCAGATCCCCCTCGCCCGCGAGAAAGCGGTTTTCGAGGAGCGCTGTGCGGATCGTGTAATCCTCGCCACCAAGGCGCAAACAATCGCGGATGGTCCGGCTGGAATGCCCGACCTTGAGCCGCAGATCCCACAGCATGTAGAGCATGGATTCAATCACGCTCTCGGCCCAGGGGGTGATCTTGTAGGGCGTGAGGAACAACAGATCGACATCGGAATGCGGTGCCATCTCGCCGCGACCATAGCCGCCCACGGCAAAGACGGCGATGCGCTCGGCCTCGGTCGGGTTGGGCAGCGGGTGCATGACACGGGTGGCCACATCAAGCGTGGTCAGGATCAAACAATCCGTGAGCCAGCAATAGGAGCGGGTGGCGGGACGCGCGGCAAAGGGCTGTGCCGCCAGCCCCTCAGCTATCGCATCGCGACCTTGGGTGATCCGTGTGCTGAGGCAGGCCACAACCCCACGCCGAAGCGCGCCCATGTCTGGCCCCGCCTCGGCCACGGCCCGCGCGATCTCTGCCGCAACGGCGGGAATGTCGAAAATCGTTTCGGCAGGACAGATCAGATCATCCCGCGCCGTGATGAGTTGAATCATGTCCGACGTTTCGCACCCTCGTCAGAGGTTGGTGCCATGATGCGCATTGGGATCAAAATCCGGCCCCGCCAAAGCTTTGGGGGGCGGGGGACAGGATCGTCACGCGCCGGTCGCGGATCGTGGCCACGGCCAGTCCGCGCTCGTTGCTGCCATCGGGGCGGAAACGGAAAACACCGCTGACGCCCTGAAACCCGGCCGATTGGGTTAGCGCCGCGCGGCCCAAAGCCTCGCGGTTGCCGGATTTGACCAAGGCCCCGACCGCAGCAATGCCATCATAGGACAGGCTTGCGATGGGATGGGGGACATTGCCATAGGCGGCGCTGAAGCGCTGGGTGAACTGGCTTGCACGGGCCGGGTCCGGTAGGGCGAACCACCCGCCCTGCACCCCCGGCAGATCAAGCGTCTGCGGCGGGGTATCCCAACGCGACAGGCCAATATACTGCACCCGGTCCGGGCCAAGCCCGTTTTCAGGCAGCATTTGGGTAAAGAGCGGCAGGGCCCCCGCGGAATTCGCCGTGAGGAAAATCGCATCGGCAGCATTGGTTTCGGCGGCAGTCTTGATCTTGGGGATGGCGTCAATCACGCCCTCTTGCGAGAATTCATAGCCCACGCTGCCCGCCAAGGTCGCGCCATTGTCGCGCACCGCCTGCTCAATGGCTGTGCGGCCAAGCTGACCCGCGAGATTGTCGGAATAGACCGCCATGATGCGGGATTTCTGTTGCCGGGTGGCAAAATCCGCAAGCCGGTTGGCCGTATTCTGAAAGGTCTGCCCAAGGATGAAAAGATTTCCGCCCGCAATGGTCGGATTGTTGGAAAAGGCCAGCACGTTGATGTTGCGCGGGGCCATGGCGACCGCCACGGCATTGGCCGATTCGGCATGGAGCGGCCCGATGATGATCCGCGCGCCGTCAGCGGCGGCATTGAGCGCGGCCTGCTGCGCCTGTCCGGCTTGACCAGCGGTGCCATAGACGCGCAGGTCGATCTGCACGCCTGCAAGGTCCGCAACCGCCAACCGCGCCGCGTTTTCAAGATCGCGCGCCAACTGCGCCTCTTGCGCATCCGCACTGCCATGCGGCACGAGCAAGGCCACCGGAACCGGCCCCGAAGGTGCCGTGCCACCACCACCGGGCGCGGCCACCGACACAGGCTGACAGGCGGCCAAGACGAGTGCTGCAAGCATCAGGAAAGGCCGAAGCGCCAGGGTGGCGACCGACTTGCGGATGATGTGTAAAACGGCGAACATGCGTATCTCTCACTCCCTTGTTGCGCTTTGCCCTTGGCCAGACGCGATTGCGGACAATCATAACGGTCATATGGAGCGGGTCCAGTGGTGAATCCCAAACAGCAGAAACTGGCCGGTGGTCTCTACCTCATCGCCACACCGATCGGCACCGCGCGCGACATCACGCTGCGCGCGCTCGACATCCTCGCCTCGGCGGATGTGCTGGTGGCCGAAGATACGCGCAGCCTGCGGCGGCTGATGGAGATTCACGGCGTGCGGCTCGATGACCGCCCGCTCTGGCCCTATCACGACCACAACGGCGGGCAGATGCGGCCCCGGATACTGGCGGCGCTCGAGGCTGGGCAATCGGTGGTCTACGCCTCGGAGGCGGGGACGCCAATGGTGGCAGACCCCGGATTCGATCTGGGCCGCGCGGCGGTCGCGGCGGGGTTTGACCTTGTCTCGGCCCCCGGCCCTTCGGCGGTGATCACGGCGCTGACGCTGGCGGGCCTGCCCACGGATCGCTTTCTCTTTGCCGGGTTCCTGCCCAACACCGCCTCCAAGCGCAAGACGGTGCTCAAGGAGCTGGCAAGCGTGCCCGCAACGCTGGTGTTTTACGAATCGCCCAAGCGGGTGGTGGCGATGCTGCGCGATGCGGCCGAAGTGTTGGGCGGTGCGCGCGCCGCGGCGGTCTGCCGCGAGTTGACCAAGAAATTCGAGGAGGTCCGGCGCGGCACACTCAATGAATTGGCCCTGATCTGGGCCGATGCGCCGCCAAAAGGCGAAATTGTCGTGATTATTGATCGTGGCGGTTCGGAGAAAATTAAGGAAGTTGATTTAGACCGAATGGTGCTTGATGCGCTCAAGGGGCACTCTGTGCGCGATGCGGCGGATCTGGTGGCGGCGGACACAGGCATGCCCCGGCGCGAGATTTATCAACGGGCGCTCTCTTTGGCAAAGAGCGGAGATTCAGAGGCGGATTGAGAGATGCGGCAACTGGCATTTGATTTTGAGGCGATTGGCGGGGCGGCGATTGTGGTGGCCCCGCTAGTCTTGCGCCGTCAGGATCGGGGGCGGCGCGCCTATCTCTCGGGTCGGGCGGCGGAGGCCGGTGTTTTGCGCGCCTACGAACGGCGGGGCGTGACAGCATTGCACCAACGCTGGCGCGGGCAAAGTGGCGAGATCGACATGATCCTGCGCGCGCCCGATACGTATGTCTTCTGCGAGGTCAAGCAGGCGGCCAGCTTTGATCTGGCCATCGAGCGGCTGCACCAAGGCCAGATGCGGCGCATCCACGCCGCCGCGTCGGAATATCTGGGCCTTTTGCCCGAGGGGCAATTGGCCTCTGTTCGTTTTGATCTGGGGATCGTGGATGGCCGGGGCGATGTGCGCATTCTTGAGAATGCCTTTGGTCATTTCTGAATTGCGCGCCCCGCGCTCTTGCCGCATGTAGGCAGGAGACGGTGAAAAGGGGCAGGATATGAAAATCGCCTTTCAGATGGACCCGATCGGGCCGATCAATATCAACGGAGACAGCACCTTTCGCATCGCGGAAGAGGCGCAGGCGCGCGGCTATGAGCTGTTTTACTACACGCCCGACCGGCTGGCCTATGACGAGGGGCGGGTGACGGCGCGGGGCTGGCCCCTGACCGTGCAACGGGTGCAGGGCGATCATTTTCGGCTGGGCGCAGAGCAAACAGTCGATCTGAGCACCTTCGATGTGGTCTGGCTGCGCCAAGACCCGCCGTTCGATATGTTCTACATCACCACAACCCATATCCTGCAACGGCTGAGCCCCGGCACACTGGTGGCAAATGATCCGTTCTGGGTGCGCAACTATCCTGAAAAGCTGCTGATTCTCGATTTCCCGCAACTCATGCCGCCCACGGCGATTGCCCGCGATCTCGAGACGATCCGCGCCTTTCGCGCACGGCATGGCGATGTGATCCTCAAGCCGCTTTACGGCAACGGCGGCGCGGGCGTGTTCCACCTGCCCGAGAGCGACCGCAACCTTGCCAGCCTGCATGAGATGTTCACCGGATTCAGCCGCGAGCCGCTCATCGTGCAAAAATACCTGCCCGCCGTCAGCAAGGGCGACAAACGGGTGATTCTGGTGGATGGCGAACCCATCGGGGCCATCAACCGCGTGCCCGCGCAGGGCGAGACGCGCTCAAACATGCATGTGGGCGGGCGCGCGGAAAAGGTCGAGCTGACCGCCCGCGACCGCGAGATTTGCGCCACCATCGGGCCGCTTTTGCGCGAGAAGGGGCAGATATTCGTCGGCATAGACGTGATCGGCGACTATCTCACCGAGATCAACGTGACCTCGCCCACCGGCCTGCAAGAGCTGGAGCGGTTTGACGGCACCAATGGTGCCGGGCTGATCTGGGATGCAATCGCGACACGGCGGGGATGAGCTGGCAACTGCGCCTCTTGAACCGCCAGTTGCGCTGGTTCGAGAAGCCGGCGCTGGCGCGCCATGACAAGGACCGCCTCCGGCGGTCCTTTGCGTTCAAATCGCGGCTTTATTTTCATGCCCCCTTTGGCAGTTCCTTTCTGCGTGACACGCTAGACGGGGTGCCGGTGCAATGGGCGCGGGCCCGTGGTGCGCAACCTGCGCCCGTGATCCTCTATTTCCATGGCGGGGCCTATGTCTTTGGCACCTCGACCACGCATCGGGCGATGCTGGCCAAGCTCTCGGCGCTGACCGGGCTGCCCGCCTGTTTGCCCGATTACCGGCTGGCCCCCGAGCATCCTTTTCCGGCGCAGATCACGGATGCGCTGGCCACATACCGCGCGCTGAGGGCCAAGCAGGAGGTGATCATCGGTGGCGATAGCGCGGGCGGCGGGCTGGCGCTTGCGCTCTTGCATGAAATCCTTGCACAGGGTCTTGCCCCGCCCTTGGGCGTCTTTGCCTTTTCGCCCCTTACCGATGTGACCTATTCCGGCGCGTCCGTCACCGAGAATGCCGCGCGCGATTGCGTGCTGTCGGCCAGCCGGGTCGCCGAGATGCTGGAGATGTTCTTGCGCGGGCAAGACCCTCGCGACCCGCGCGCCTCGCCTCTCTTTGGTGTGTTCACCGGCGCGCCGCCCGTGTGGATGACCGTGGGCGACACCGAGATCCTGCGCGATGATACGCTGCGGATGCAGGCCGCGCTGGTGGCGCAGGGGGTGCAGAGCACACTCACAGTCGCGCCCGATCATCCGCATGTCTGGCCAATTTTCCACAATATCCTGCCCGAGGCGCGCAGCACCCTGCGCGATCTGGCCGCCTGGATCAGGTCTCTTTGACCCCGGCGATGCGAAAGCTGACCGCCTCGGCCACGTGCGGCAGGCGGACATCCACGGAGCCGTCAAGATCGGCGATGGTGCGCGCCACCCGCAACACCCGGTGATAGCCCCGCGCCGTAAGCCCAAAGCGGCTGGCAACGCGCGTCACAAGGGCGCGCCCCTCGGCGTCCGGCGTGGCGACATCATCGAGCACCGCCCCTTCGGCATCAGCGTTGAGGCGCATATGGGCATGGCCCGCATAGCGCGCCGCCTGCACCGCCCGCGCCCCCGCCACGCGGTTTGCGACCGTGGCCGAGGCATCGCCCGAGGCGGGCAGATCGAGATCGGTAAAGGCCACGGGCGGCACCTCGATCCGCAGATCAAAGCGGTCCATCAACGGGCCGGAAATGCGTCCGATGTAATCCTCGCCGCAGTTGGGCGCGCGTGAACAGGCGCGGTTGGGGTCGCTCAGATAGCCGCATTTGCAGGGGTTGGCGGCAGCGATCAGCATGAAACGGCAGGGATATTTCACATGCGCATTGGCGCGGGCGACCATCACCTCGCCGGTCTCGATCGGTTGGCGCAGGGTTTCCAGCACGGTGCGGGGAAATTCGGGAAACTCATCCATGAAGAGCACGCCGTTGTGCGCAAGGCTGATTTCCCCCGGCTTGGCGCTGCGCCCGCCGCCGACAATCGCGGCCATCGAGGCGGTGTGATGCGGCTCGCGAAAGGGGCGGGCGCGGTTGATGCCGCCCTCGGACAAGAGCCCGGCAAGCGAATGGATCATCGAGGTCTCCAACGCCTCTGGCGCGGAAAGCGGCGGCAAGATGCCGGGCAGGCGCGCGGCCAGCATGGATTTGCCAGACCCCGGCGTGCCGATCATGATCAGGTGGTGACGGCCTGCCGCCGCAATTTCCAGCGCGCGTTTGGCGCGTTCCTGCCCTTTTACGTCGCGCAGGTCGCGGCCCTGTGGCGGTGCGATCACCTCGCCGGGGTCCGAGGCGGGGATCGGCGCCTGCCCGGTGTAGTGGCGTACCACATCCGAGAGCGACGCCGCCGCGATCACCTGCACCGCGCCGACCCAGGCCGCCTCGGGGCCGCAAGCCTTGGGGCAGAGCAGGATACGGTGTTCCTCAGCGGCAGCCATGGCGGCGGGCAACGCGCCGATCACTGGCACCAGCGTGCCGTCGAGCGACAATTCCCCCAGCGCCGTTGTGCCCTCGGCGGCGTCATGCGGGATGATTTCGAGCGCTGCCAGAAGGGCGAGCGCGATGGGCAGGTCAAAATGGCTGCCCTCTTTCGGCATGTCGGCGGGCGAGAGGTTGATGGTGATGCGCCGCGACGGCAGGGCGATGGCCATGGCCGAGAGCGCCGCGCGCACCCGGTCGCGCGCCTCGGACACCGCCTTGTCGGGCAGGCCCACGAGGGAAAAGGCGGGAACGCCCGGCGTGATGGCGCATTGCACCTCGACGGGCTTGGCCTCGACCCCCTCAAAGGCCACGGTATAGGCGCGCGCGACCATGTGGTTCCCTATGCTTCTAACAAGGTTAATGCGTAGCGCGGCAGAGGTTTAAGAATGGTTAACGCTGGCTGCCCTTTGAAACCGGGCGAATTCGGTCTCGCACCTGCGCGGCATCTCTCTTATAACCCCTGCGAAACAGTCTGGGAGTCGCTGCCATGACCGGAGAATTGTCGCCGATTGACAAGGCCAAATTCGTTGCCGCCAAGCGGTCGGTGGATTTCGTCGAGGACGGGATGCGCGTGGGCCTTGGCACCGGATCAACCGCCGCGTGGATGGTCCGCTGTCTGGGAGAGTTGGTGCGCGAGGGCGGCTTGCGCATTCGCGGCGTGCCGACATCGACGCGCACGGCGGAACTGGCACGTGAGGTGGGGATCGAGGTTATCAGCCTGGATGAGGCGAAATGGCTCGACCTTACAATTGACGGGGCCGATGAATTTGACAGCAATCTCAATCTGATCAAGGGCGGCGGCGGCGCGCTCTTGCAAGAAAAGATCGTGGCGACAGCCTCTGACCAGATGATCGTGATCGCCGATGTCGGCAAGGAGGTCGAGACGCTGGGCGCCTTCCCCCTGCCGGTAGAGGTGATCCCCTTTGGTTGGCAGACGACGAAATCGCTGGTCGAGGAACTCTTGATCAATATGGATGTGCTGGGGCGCGATGCCACGCTGCGGATGAATGGCGCGCGGCCCTTCATCACCGATGAGGGCAATTATATTCTCGATCTGCATCTGGGGCGGATTGGGGCCGCGCATCAACTCTCGATGGCGCTCAATCAGATGCCGGGGGTGGTTGAAAACGGGCTTTTCCTCGATATCTGCGATGTGGTCATTCTGGGCTATGGCGATGGCCGTGTGGAAACCCGCGACATCAACGAAGGCACCGTGGAGGAAGACCGGCTCGACTTTGTCGAGACCGACAATCTCTTTCGTGATCTGACGGATTGAGGGGACGATGATGAGCGAATTCGACTACGACCTTTTCGTGATCGGCGGCGGGTCTGGCGGCGTGCGCGCGGCGCGGGTGGCGGCACAGGGTGGCGCGCGCGTCGCCTTGGCCGAAGAGGATCGCTATGGCGGCACCTGCGTCATTCGCGGCTGTGTGCCCAAGAAACTGATGGTCTTTGCCTCGGAATATCGCGGGGCTATGGCCGATGCGCAGGCCTATGGCTGGACAGTGCATGCGGGCGGGTTCGATTGGGTCACCTTCCGCGACAAGCTGCATACCGAGTTGGACCGGCTCGAAGGGGTCTATCGCGGTATTCTGAAAAACAACGGGGTCGAGACTTATGATAGCCGGGCGCGCCTTGTTGATCCGCATACGGTGGAACTGGCCGACGGCACGCGGCGGAGCGCCAAACACATCCTCATCGCCACTGGCGGGCGGCCCGTGAAACCCGATCTGCCGGGGGCGGAGCATGCGATCACCAGCAATGAGATCTTTCATCTAGAGCGGCTGCCCAAGTCGATCCTGATCGTCGGCGGCGGCTATATCGCGTGTGAATTCGCCTGTATTCTCAACGGTTTGGGGGTCAAGGTCACGCAGTTCTATCGCGGCGCGCAAATTCTGCGCGGCTTTGACGAAGAGGCGCGCGGGCTGGTCTCGGACGAGATGATCGCCTCGGGGATCACCCTGCATCTGGGCACCAATATCGAGACGATGGAGCCCGTCGACGGCGGCTATCGCGTGACCGGCACCAATGGCAGCGAGGCGGTGTTTGAACAGGTGATGTTCGCAACCGGGCGCGCGCCCAACACGGAAAATCTGGGGCTTGAGGCCGCAGGCGTGTCCGTGGGCCGCAAGGGCGAGATTGTCGTGGATGCCTATAGCCAGACCGGCGTGCCCTCGGTCTATGCGATTGGCGATGTGACCGACCGTGTGAACCTCACGCCGGTGGCCATCCGCGAGGGCATGGCCTTTGTGGAAACGGTGTTCAACGGCAACCCGACGCCGGTGGACCATGATCTGATCCCCACCGCGATTTTCACCCAACCCGAGATGGGCACCGTGGGCCTGAGCGAAGAAGCCGCGCGCGAGCAAGAGCCGATCGAGGTCTATGCCACCTCGTTCCGGCCCATGCAGACGGCCTTTGCCGGGCGACCCGACCGGGTGTTGATGAAACTGATCGTAAGCCAGGCCACCCGCAAGGTGCTGGGGTGTCATATCGTCGCTCCGGGTGCGGGCGAGATGATCCAAATGGCGGGGATCGCCGTCAAGATGGGCGCGACAAAAGAAGACTTCGACCGCACCGTAGCGGTGCATCCGACCATGTCGGAAGAGCTTGTAACGATGAAAACGCCTGTGCGCACCGCTTGATTTTTCGCCTGTGCTGCACAGGTTGTGAAACGGGCCGGGAACGGCAGGACAACAAGGGAAGACAAACGTATGGCTGGAAACTCTGGCGGCCCATGGGGCGGCGGCGGAAATTCGGGCGGCGGCGGCGATGACCGCGACCGCAATGGTGGGGGTGGCAGGCGTCCCCCAGAGGGAGGACCGCAGCTGCCCGAAATCGACGAGTTGGTGCGCAAGGGTCAGGATCAGCTTCGGGTTCTCATGGGGGGGCGCGGCGGCGGCAACAAGGGCGGTGGCACCGGTGGCGAAGGCGGGCCACAGTTCGGCAAGGGCACCATTGGCCTTGCGGCCTTGGGTGCAGTCGCGCTCTGGGTCTTTGCCAGCGTCTATACGGTCAAGCCCGAAGAGCAATCGGTCGAGCTCTTCTTGGGGGCCTACTACAAGACCGGCAATCCCGGTCTGAACTTTGCCCCATGGCCCATTGTGACGGCTGAAATCGTCAATGTGACCTCGGAACGGACCGAGGATATCGGTCGCAGCACCGGCGGGCGTGAAGGCGGGCTGATGCTGACCACCGATGCCAATATCGTCGATATCGGCTTTCAGGTGGTTTGGAACATTTCCGACCCGGCAAAACTGCTCTTCAACATCCGCGATCCGCAACTGACGGTGCAGGCGGTGTCGGAATCCGTGATGCGCGAGATCATCGCGGCGTCCAATCTGGCCCCCATCCTCAACCGGGATCGTGGGATCATCGCCGACACAGCGATGCGCAACATCCAAGAGGCGCTTGATGAATATGACAGCGGGATTCAGGTGGTGCGGGTCAACCTCGACAAGGCCGATCCGCCGCGCGAGGTGATCGACAGCTTCCGCGAAGTGCAGGCCGCCGAACAGGAACGCGACCGTTTGCAACGGCAGGCGGATGCCTATGCCAACCGGGCGCTGGCAGAAGCGCGCGGTCAAGCCGCCCAGATCCTAGAGGATTCAGAAGGCTACCGCGCCCGCGTCGTCAACGAGGCACAGGGTGACGCGAGCCGCTTCACCTCGGTTCTCGAAGAATACGCCAAGGCACCGGATGTGACGCGCAAACGTCTTTATATCGAGACAATGGAGCGGGTTCTTGGCGGTATCGACAAGACCATTCTCGACAGTTCCATCGTCGGCAGCGAAGGCGGCAACGGGGTTGTGCCCTATCTGCCGCTGAACGAACTGCGCCGCTCTACGACAGAACAGGGGAACTAAGATCATGACCAAATTTCTAATCCCTCTTGTGGTCGTTCTGGGCTTTTTGGGTCTCTCTTCGGTCTTTGTGGTCGATGAGCGCGAAAAGGTTCTGGTGCTGCAATTCGGCCAGATCAAATCCGTCAAGGAAGAACCGGGCCTCTCCTTCAAGATCCCCTTCATTCAGGAGGTGGTGCGCTATGATGACCGCATCCTGTCGCTCGATACCGACACCATCGAGGTGACGCCGTCGGATGACCGCCGTCTTGTGGTCGATGCCTTTGCGCGTTACCGCATCCGCGACGCGGTGCAGTTCCGTCAGGCCGTCGGCGTGGGCGGGGTGCGTCTGGCCGAGGATCGTCTGTCATCCATTCTCAACGCGCAGATCCGCGAAGTTCTGGGTGCCGATCAGGTGACGTCCGATACGATCCTGTCCGAAGATCGGCGCGAATTGATGCGCCGCATCCAGCGGCAGGCACAGACCAGTGCGGCGGGCCTTGGCCTTGACGTGGTGGATGTGCGGCTCAAGCAGACCAACCTGCCCGAGCAGAACCTCGAGGCAACGTTTGCCCGGATGCGCGCCGAGCGCGAGCGGGAAGCCGCCGACGAGATCGCCCGTGGTAACGAGGCCGCACAGCGCGTGCGCGCCCTTGCCGACCGGACCGTGACCGAGACGCTCTCGGATGCCGAGCGTGAAGCGCAGGTGATCCGAGGCGAGGCCGACGCCGAACGCAACGCGATCTTTGCCGAGGCTTTCGGTGCCGACCCCGAGTTCTTTGCCTTCTACCGCTCGCTCGAAGCCTATGAAAAGGCGCTGCAAGGCAACAATTCTTCGATGGTAATGACACCGGACAGCGAATTCTTTGACTATCTCAAGTCGGGAAGCGCGCCATAATGCTCGAAACCGCGCTTCTTGCATTGGGACTGGTGCTGATTGTGGAGGGGCTGGTCTATGCACTGGCCCCTTCGCTTATTGAACAGATGCTTGTGGCCCTGTCGGCGCTGCCCGTCGAGGCGCGGCGCCTCATGGGGGCGATTGCGCTGGTGCTGGGGCTGATCCTTGTCTGGGCGGCCAAGACGCTTGGCGCTTGATCTTGGTCCGCCAAAACGGTCACATGGATGTGAATTGATCCCGCAAACTTTGCGATCCGGCAAAGACCACCTACATTCCAGTGCAAGAGGGCGCGCGTGCCGCCCGATGCACGAACCAAAGGAGACATTGGTGTGAACACCCAAACGATTTCCACAACACGATCCCTGCCCAGCGGCCTGCGGGCTCTTTGGGTCATGGCCCTGATGGTTGGGCTGTTGATCGCTCAGGCAATGGCCGCCTCAGCACGGCCCGACAGCTTTGCCGATCTTGCGGACAAAATCAGCCCGGCGGTGGTGAACATCACAACGTCAACCGTGGTCGAACGGGGCACCGGCCCCTCGCCCATCGTGCCCGAAGGCTCGCCCTTCGAAGACTTCTTCGAGCAGTTCCGCGACCGTCTGGGCGAAGGTGACCGGCCACAGCGTTCCTCAGCGCTTGGGTCCGGCTTTGTGATTTCCGAAGATGGGTTTGTGGTCACGAACAACCACGTGATCGAAAGCGCGGATGAAATCATCATCGAATTCTTTTCCGGTGAAACCCTTGCCGCCGAGGTGATCGGCACCGACCCCAAGACCGATATCGCCCTGCTCAAGGTCAAGGCGGATAAACCGCTGCCTTTCGTCAGCTTTGGCGACAGTGACACCGCCCGCGTGGGCGATTGGGTGCTGGCCATGGGCAACCCGCTGGGTCAGGGGTTCTCGCTGTCTGCGGGCATCGTTTCGGCGCGCAACCGCGCGCTCAGCGGCACCTATGACGACTTTATTCAGACCGACGCGGCCATCAACCGGGGCAACTCGGGCGGGCCGCTCTTTAATCTCGACGGTCAGGTCGTGGGCGTGAACACTGCCATCCTCAGCCCCACCGGCGGCTCTATCGGTATCGGTTTCTCCATGGCCTCGAATGTGGTCAAGCGCGTGGTCGATCAGTTGCAGGAATTCGGGGAAACACGGCGCGGCTGGCTGGGCGTACGGATTCAGGACGTCACAGCCGATGTGGCCGAGGCGATGGGGCTTGAGAAAGCCGCCGGTGCCCTTGTGACGGATGTACCCGAAGGCCCCGCAGCCGATGCCGGTATGCTGGCCGGTGACGTGATCACGTCCTTTGACGGGCAGGATGTGTCCGACACCCGCAGCCTTGTGCGCACCGTGGGCAATACCGAGGTGGGCAAGACCGTGCGCGTCGTGGTCTTCCGTGAGGGCAAAACAACCACGCTCAAGATCACATTGGGCCGCCGCGAAGAGGCCGAAGGTGCCATTCCCGTGGCCCAGCCCGGCGAGGAGGCCACACCCGAGGCACCCGTAGAAAAGACCATTTTGGGCCTCACGCTGACCCCGCTCAGTGACGAGCTGCGTGCGCAGCTTGAGCTGGACAATTCGGCAACGGGCCTTGTCGTGGTGAATATCGACGAGCTGTCCGAGGCCTACGAAAAAGGTCTGCGCGCGGGCGATGTGATCACCGAGGCCGGACAACAAAAAGTGGCCAGCATCTCTGATCTTGACGACCGCATCGCCGAGGCCAAAGAGGCCGGGCGCAAATCCCTGCTGATGCTGGTGCGCAGCGGTGGCGATCCGCGGTTCGTGGCGCTTTCGATCGAAGATAACAAGTAAACGCCCCTGACCATGGGCCGCAAAGGCACCCCGATCCGGGGTGCCTTTTTCATTGCGCCGGGCGCATATCGTCTGGCCGCGCCCAGCCTGCGCTTGGCATGATGCTTGCACCTTCTGGAGTGACCCCCAGACGGAGCCCGGCATGATCGCCCCGGTATTGACCAGCCTTCCCAACCCCGCAGCCACGGCCCCGGCCCGTGGTGCGACGGCGCTTGGCCAAGGCGCTGGCGTGCCAAACCAAGGCTTTTCTGCCCTTTTGGACGCAGCACAGGCCCCGGCGCAGCCCCCCGCGCAGCTTTCCACCCCTCACCTCGGGCCGATCACGCCGGGCCCCACGCCTGCTGTCGCAGCGCCCGTGCCCACAGCGCCCGTGCCCACAGCGCCTATGCCCACGCCCGTGGCAAATCCGGCGGGCGTGCAAATCGCCGATTTCCAACCGCCTCGGATCACCATCGAGGCCGTCCCACCCCAACCAGACAGCGCCCCCGAGGCGCAGATCACGCCCGAGGATATACCCCTGTCCGAAGCCGCCTCTGCGCAGGGGGCAACGGATCACCTGCCCATCGCCACGCCAGCCCCCGAACCGGGCGCAGTCCCGCCCGTTGCAGCGCAAGTCGCACAAGCGGCCTCGGATCCCGACATCGCCGACACAGCAGAGCCCACCGAAAGCGTGGAACCCCCGGAAACCGCCGAAGCGCTGCCACTCGCCGCCTCTGCCCTGCCCATCGCGGCCCCCCTCATGCCCGCGCCGCCGCCCACAGCGCCCGCAGGCAGCACCACACCCGCCACAGCCGCGCTCAGCGCCGATCCCGCCCCGCTTGCCCCCGCTGAACCCAGCGGAGCCGCGCCCATGGCCACAGCAGAAGCCACGCCCATGGCCGCCCCACAAGCCGCGCTGCAAACCGCCGCCCCTGCCCCCCTGACCAGCGCCCCGCTGCCGCAAACCCTTGATCTTGCAGCCCCCAACTGGCCCGAACAGATGGTGCAGGACATTCAGCAGGGCATCAGCGCAGATATCGACACTCTGACCCTCACGCTCACCCCCGAGCGTCTTGGCCCGCTGCAAATCCGGCTAGAAACTCAGGACGGTGTGACCCATGTGCATATCGTCACCGAAAGCCCCGAAGCCGCCCGCGCCATGGCCGAGGCCCAGCCTCGTCTGGCCGAGGCCATGGCCCGCGCCGGGCTCGAGATGGGCAGCCAATCCACCACAACGACGACGGGCGGCTCAGGCGGCGCGGCGGGCTTTGGCACCACGGGCGGCGATGCCAACCCGCGTGGCAATGGCCAGCCCGGCACCGAACCGGGCCTGTCGCAGGATGCCACCGCTCACGATGACAGCTCCTCACACCCGCTTTCCCCGCGCGCGCCTGCGCGCTCTTCCATTGACCTGATCGCCTGAGGTTTCCCATGGCCGATGCCGCACTCCCCAATCTCGATGCCCGCCCCAAGGGTGGCTTTCTCAAGAAGATGCTTGTCTGGCTTTTGATGGCGCTCCTTCTGGGCGGCGGCGGCTTTGGGGCGGGTTTCTACCTGTCTGGCGGGGCGCTTTCGCCGTCGCAAGAGGTGTTGCGCCTGCTCGAATTGGAAACCGCCGCCGCCGAGGCCGCGGGCGAGGCCGAGGCTGGCCCCAAGCGCATCCCCAAGGAAATGCCCGAGGCCCCCGTCTTCGAAACCCGCTATCACGAGTTTCCCGATCCGCTGACCACCAATCTCAAGGGCTCGCGCCGGTTTCTCCAGATCGGTGTTGGCGTCTCGACCCAATATGACGAGAGCGTCATCGCGCATATCGAAACCCACGCCATGGCCCTGCGCTCGGATATGTTGGCGGTGATCTCGGGCTTTGCCGAAGAAGATGTCGAAGGCACCGCCGGACGCGAGGCGCTGGCAGAGGCGCTCAAGACTGCGATCAACGCCCGCCTCGAAGCCCTCGAAGGGTTCGGCGGCATCGAGGGCGTCTTCTTTCCCTCCTTTGTCCTGCAATAGGTCGCCCCATGGCCCGCAACACCACCAGCGCCACCCACAAACTTAGCTCGAACGAGGTCGCAGCCCTTGTCGACGGCCTGCTCGACATGGAGAAAGAGCAGACCCACGGCACCGAAAGCGTCAAGCGCTACAAATTCGGCTCTGACAACCTGTCGATCATGGGCGATTACCACGGGTTGCGCATGGTCAACGAACGCTTTTGTCGTCTGGCGCGGCCCGTGTTCCTGCCGTTCCTGCGGATGCACCCGCGCATCTCTGCCTTTCCACCCGAGGTCAAAAGCTTTTCGCATTACTGCGACGAGTTGGAGAATTTTGTCAGCCTGACCACCGCCCGCGTCGATGCGCTGCGCAGCAATCAGTTGATCATGCTGCCGCCCAATTTCGTATCCTTGCTGACCAATGCCTATTACGGCGGCAATATCGCCTATCTGCCGGGTGGCCGCGCCGAGTTTACCGCCAGCGAGACGCGGGTGATCGAAATCGTGACCAAGGGCATCTACCGCGCGCTCGAGGCCGCGTGGCGCGATCTGATCCCGCTCGATTTCGCCAATCCGGTGCATGAGGACAATCTGCAATTCGCCACCTTTGTCGAAAGCGAAGAAAAGGTTGTCTGCTGCTCTTTCATCATCCAGCTGCCCGAGGCCGATCCGGCCACGCTGGATCTAATTTACCCGCTTCAGGCGCTCAAACCAATTGCCGCGCGCCTGCGCTCGCGGATGCAGTCGGATCAAGTGGCCGATGACCTGCGCTGGCGCAGCCGCCTGCGCGAGGCGGTGATGGCTGTGCCGCTCAATGTCACGGCGCGTCTGGCCGAACCCAATGTGCCCATCAGCGCCCTGACCGGGCTGCGCCCCGGTCGCGTCGTGCCGGTTGATCTGACGCTGCGCCCGCAATTGCTGGTCGAAGGCACACCACTCTTTGACGCCGAACCGGGCGCGCAGAATGGCCGCGCCGCGCTCTCGCTTACCCGCCGTATTGAACCCTGACCCCAAGGACCCCGCCATGACCAATGATGCCACCCCCCCGACCGACCAGCCCGACACCAGCCTGACCAACGTTGACCTTGGCCTTTTGGCCAATGTCCGTGTCAGCATGACCGTTGAGGTGGGCAATACCCAAATCACGCTGCAAGACCTCTTGCGCCTCAACGAAGGCTCGGTGGTGGAACTCGACCGCATGGCGGGCGACCCGCTCGATATTCTGGTCAACGGCACCCCCATCGCCAAGGGCGAGGTGGTCGTGGTGGGCGAGAAATTCGGCATCCGCTTTGGCGATATCGTCGATCCCCGGCAACGGATCGAAACCGTCTGACACCCTACCCCTTTGCGTGGCACGAAACCTGCACGGGTTGATCAACTGACCCTTGATCAACCTTTGCAGGAGAATACCCCCGTGGATGTCTTGACCCCTGACCGCATCCTGACCATTGCGGGCTTTCTGGGCGTGCTCGTGCTGGTCTGGGCCGTGATCCGCCATAAACGCGCACCGCTCGCCGCCCGTCTGGCAACCGGTCGCAAACTGGAACTGACCGAGACGCTCAATCTGGGCGGCGACAGCCGCGCGCTCTTGCTCAAGGCCGAAGGGCAAACCGTGCTGGTGGTGATGGGCCGCCGCTCGGGCACCGCGCTGACCCTTCTGGCACAAAACGAGGGGGCCGCAGCATGAGCCGCCTTTTTCCGCTTCTGATCCTTGCCCTTCTGCTGCCCGCGCCGGTTCTGGCACAACAGGGCCTGCCCGCGATCACCCTCTCGGACGAGAACGGCACGACCTATTCGCTCTCACTGCAAATTCTGGCGCTGATGACGGCGCTCACGGTGCTGCCGTCGCTGGTGCTGGGCATGACCGCCTTTACCCGGATCATCATCGTGCTGTCGATCCTGCGGCAAGCCATGGGCACGATGCAGACGCCGCCCAATCAGGTGCTCATCGCCATCGCGCTTTTTTTGTCGTTCTTCGTGATGCAGCCAGTGCTGACAGAGGTGTATGACACCGCGCTCAGCCCCTATCTCGATGGGCAAATGGCCCCGGATGTGGCGGTGCGGCTGGCCTGGGACAAGCTGTCCGGCTTCATGCTGGCCAATACCCGGCAGAACGACCTTTTGATGTTCGCGGAACTGGCGGGCGATGCCCCCTATGCCAGCGACGCCGAAGTCCCGGTGGCCGTGCTCTTGCCCGCCTATATCACTTCGGAACTCAAGACCGCGTTCCAGATCGGCTTTCTGCTGTTCCTGCCCTTTCTGGTGATCGACATGGTGATCGCCTCGATCCTGATGGCACTCGGCATGATGATGCTCTCTCCGATGATCGTGTCGCTGCCCTTCAAACTGCTGTTGTTCGTGCTGGTCGATGGCTGGGCCCTGACCATGGGCTCGCTTGCCTCCAGCTTTCAAGGAGCGCTCTGAGCCATGGATTTCGACGCCAATATCGAACATTTGCGCATGGCCTACTGGAATATCCTGCTGACAGCAGGCCCGGTCCTGCTGGTGGCGCTCGCCGTGGGCCTTGTGATCGGCATCCTTCAGGCGGCCACCTCGATCAACGAGGCAACACTTAGCTTTGTGCCGAAAATGGCCATCGTGATCGTGACCATGGCGCTCATGTCGGGCTTCATGCTCAGCACGATGACCGATTATTTCACCCATGTCTTCGACGCCATCGCGACGATGCACTAGGATGCTGCCCGAATTCGCCCCCTCTGCCACCGGTTTGCCGGGTCTGGAACTCACGCAGTTGACGGGGCTCGCGCTGCAATTTCTGTTCGCCATGCTGCGCATCGGTGCCTTTGTCCTTTCGGCCCCGCTCTTTGCGGCGCGGTTCATCTCGTTGCCGGTGCGGATCATCATTTCGGTCTGCCTGACGGTGCCACTGATGGGTCAGGTGCCGATCCCCGAACCCGAAGCGCTCTCCAGCCTCTCCAGCGTGGTTATCGCCCTGCGTGAACTGGCGATCGGGCTGTCGGCGGGGATGGTGCTGCAAATCCTCTTTGCCGCTGCCGTCATGGCGGGCGACCGCATCGCTAATACCGCCGGCCTGGGCCTTGCGGCGCAGGTCGATCCCACCAGCGGCTCGCAATCGCCGGTCATTGGCCAGTTTTTCATGCTGTTCCTCTTGGCCATTTTCGTGACCGAGGACGGCCATCTTGCCGCCATCCGCCTGATGCTCGACAGCTATCGCCTTATTCCCATCGGCACGCCCATCGCGGGCACGGTGCTGATCGACGCAAGCATGGAGGCGACCACAGCGATGTTTCGCAACGCGGCCCAGTTGATGATGCCCGTCGTCTCGGTGCTATTGCTGCTGAACCTCGTGATCGGGGTGATCACCCGCTCGGCCCCCTCGCTCAATCTTTTTGCCTTTGGCTTTCCGCTGACGATGACCGCCACGCTGGTCTTGCTTTTTCTCACCGTCACCAGCCTTGGCCCCGCCCTGTCGGAACGGGTGGCACAGGCCTTGCAGCATCTGATGGAGATGTTGAACGGATTACCCAATGGCTGACGCAGACGACGGACAGGAAAAAACCGAAGAGCCAACCCAGAAACGCCGCCAAGAGGCGCGCGAAGAAGGGCGGATCACAACTTCTACCGAGGTCTTCGTGCTGGTCACGCTGGGCATGGGCGCGCTTATCCTCAGCGCCGGACAATGGGCGCTGCCGGGGCTGGCCGGGCTTTGGGCAACAGGGCTGGTGATCGACGGGGCGCAATCGCTCGACGCGATGATGATTGGGCACACGCGCGATATGATGCTCTGGATGCTGGCCGCTGGGCCCGGACTGGGCCTGCCGCTGCTGGCGGCTGTGCTCATGGCGCAATCGGCCATGGGGGGGCTGAACTTTGCGCCCAAGGCGTTGGGCTTCAAACCCGAGAAAATGAACCCCATGACCGGGCTGGGGCGGATGGTGTCGATGAAGGCACTGGTCGATCTGCTCAAGGCGGTGCTCAAGGTCACGCTCTTGCTTGCGGCGGGTGTGCTGATGCTCTACCCGCTTTTGCCTGCGCTTGGCAGCTCTTCGGCGCTGGCGCCCGGCGATGCGATGGTGCTCTTTGGCACGGCGATGCTGCGGGTGCTGGGCGGGCTGCTGCTTGGCCTTGTGGTGATCGCAGCACTTGATCTTGGCTGGCAAATCCACTCCAACACAAAATCCATGCGCATGTCGCGGCAGGACATCAAGGACGAATCCAAGGAATCCGAAGGCTCGCCCGAGCAAAAAGGTGCGATGCGCCGCCGCCAGATGCAGGCCTCGCGCCGCGCGTCAGAGCGCAAGGCATTGGCCGATGTACCGATGGCCACCGCCATCATCACCAACCCCACCCATTTCGCCATCGCCCTGCGTTACGAGCCGGGCACCGATACCGCACCGCGCATCCTTGCCATGGGCAAGGGACCAATGGCGCAGGCTGTGATCCGCCGGGGCCGCCGCGCGGGTGTCACTACATTGCAAGTGCCGCCACTGGCGCGCGCCCTTTACTTTACAGGGGCCATTGGCCGGGAAATTCCCGATGTGCTCTTTGCCGCCGTGGCTGTGATCCTTGCGCATGTGTGGCGTCTGGAACAGGGGCAGCCCGCCCCCATGCCCGATGTCGACCTGCCCCCCGACCTGACACTTGACGAATTTGGCCGCCCCCTCAGATGGAGAAATCAATGACCGAGCGCCCCCGCTCCACCGGAGAAATGATCTCGACCCTTTGCTTCATTGGCGTGGGTCTCTGGTCTCTGGGCACCGCCCTAGAGGCCCCTCAGCCCAAGGCCGCGCTGCTGCTGCTTTGTGCCGCCGCCTGCTTTTTAGGCGCAGCACGCCATCCCATCGCCCGACGGCTTGACCGCCGATAGAGGGCAGTCACCACAGGATTTCGCCCCCTTCCCAAGACAAATCGCAACACTTGACGACAGATTTCCCCAACCTGCACCGAAACTATTGAACTTCGCCCCGGAATGTCTAACAGATGGGGATAGTTCACGATGCACAGAGCTGGGCTCGCGTCGCCACGCCGCGATTAAATTACAGCGCAGGACAACCCAGGCAATGTCTATGAAAATTTTACTTGCAGACGATCACAACCTTCTCGCCGAAGCCGTGGGCAACATGCTCAACGCGCAGCCCGGCAATGTGGCGATCACCACCGATTCCTATGATGGCATCCTCAGCCTGCTGTCCGAGCATACAGATGTCGATATCGTCCTGCTCGACCTCAAGATGCCGGGTATGGTCGGGCTTGCCAGCGTCAAAAGCGTGATCGAGAAATCCGCCCCCGCCAAGGTCGTGCTTTTTACCGGCATGGTGGATCGGCATTTCCTGCACAGCGCGCTGGAATTGGGCTGCAAGGGGCTGATCCCTAAAACGATGCCGCTGCAATCGCTCAACAGCGTGCTGCAACTGATTAATTCGGGGCAGGTCTTTGTGCCGATGGATGCCGGCACGCCGGGCCTCGACAAGGCCGGGCCAGAACATGACCTGACGGAAAAGGAACTTTTCGTGCTGCGCCTTGCCGCCGATGGCCTGACCAACAAGGAAATCGCGCGCGACATGGGCACCAATGAGGTCACGATCAAGATGCACATGCGCTCGATCTGCAAAAAGCTGAACGCCCGCAACCGCGCCCATGCCGCCATGATCAGCCGCGAACGCGCGCTGATCTGAGCGCGGCGCGGAGCGCCGCCGCGTGTCCCTACTCCCCCGCGCGAAACACCATCTCGCGGCCCGCGTCATTGGACAGAATTAAAACAGGGCCCAGTACCTCGACCAAACTCATCTCGCGCAGCGCCGCCAGATAGAGCGCCTCTGCTGCCAACTCCGGACAGGCGCGCTTGGTTGTCACAACGCTTTCGGCGGAAAACCACGGATAGGGCACGGTCTGCCTGCCGGAATAGGTGTTGCACGGCCCCGCGCCCGCCAATGCCCCCTTTGCCGGAAACTCCAGCGTTGCGCGCGCGCCAAACGCCGCGCCGTCAATGCTTTCAAGATGCCAGATCTGATCGGCCCCGCCATAGCCGGTCACCGTCTCATCCTTGCAAGCGCCCAACGCCGACAGCGCCATAACCGCCACAGCCAGCCGCATCGGCCCTACCTCAGCGCAAGAATGAGATCGACCAGCGAGCCAATCGCCGGGGCCGCCTGATCCCGCGCCGGATCACGCATCGCCTGCATCCCGATCGCCGCCGCATAAACGATGCGTGCCATTTCCAGATTGCCGATGTCACAGGCCGAAAGCAGCCGATGCAACCGCGCCAGCCGTGCCGTATCCACCCGCGCCACCGCCTCTGCGGCGATAGGATCGGTCCCGGCCCAGGCCCGGATCGCTGATTCGGCGCGCCGTGTCAGGCTATCGGCCTCAGCCGTGGCAGCCATGGCCTGCGCACACCCGCGCAAGCGCGCCGCCTCGGTGGCGGCCTGCGATGCTACCTCAAGCCCCTGTGCGGCGTCCTCTTCCCACAGCGCCAAAAGCGCAGCAGAATAGGCCGGAACATCCGCAAAATGCCAGTAAAACGACCCTTTCGTTGCCCCCAGCCGCCGCGCCAAAGGCTCTGCGCCCAGCGCCGCCGGACCCACTTCGCACAGCGCCTCGAACCCGGCCAAAAGCCAGTAATCGCGGGTCAGTCGGGGGCGGCGCAACGCAGTCATGCCCCTGCCATACGCAGCCCGCCCTTGCGCTGCAAGAGGCGGCGCTGTCGCGGGGCGCAGCATTGGCCCTGTCAGCCCCCTGTCGCAAAAGTTTTACGCGTCTGTCGCAAACTCTTTGAGAACCGCCGTTACGTGGTGGCCCAACCCAAGGAGGCATCGACCGTGCTCAGCATCGAGAACCTGACCAGAACTTTTGGCCAGAACACCGCCGTGGACAGGGTGTCCTTCACCGTCGACAAACCGGCGATGATCGGCATCATCGGTCGCTCGGGTGCTGGCAAATCCACGCTGCTGCGCATGATCAACCGGCTTACCGATGCCACATCGGGGCAAATCCTGTTCGAGGGCCGCGACGTGACAGCCCTCAAAGGTGCCGACAAACGCGCGTGGCATTCGGACTGCGCCATGATCTTTCAACAGTTCAACCTTGTGCCGCGTATGGATGTAGTCTCGAACGTGCTGCATGGCACGCTCAACCGCCGCTCGACGCTGGCCACCATGTTCAACCTCTACCCCGATGCCGATATTCACCGCGCCATCGAAATCCTTGACCGGCTTGGCATCGCCGACCATGCCCCCAAACGCGCCGAGGCGCTCTCGGGCGGGCAACAGCAGCGCGTGGCGATTGCCCGCGCGCTGATGCAGGACCCTAAGATCGTGCTCGCGGATGAACCCATCGCCAGCCTTGATCCGATGAACGCGCAGCTCGTGATGGACGACCTGCGCCGCATTCACGAAGAGGACGGGCGCACGGTCATCGCCAACCTGCACACGCTCGATACCGCGCGGCGCTACTGCGACCGCGTGATCGGCATGCTGCATGGCCGCGTCGTGTTCGACGGCACGCCCGAACAACTGACCACCGGCGTCGCGCGCGACATCTACGGTGCCGATGCCTCGTTTTCCGAAGCCAGCACATCGACCTCGATTGAAACGCTCGACCGCAGCACCGCCCGCGCCCTGCGCGCAGCCGAGGCGGCGGTCTGACGACCCGCGAACCACCCAAGGCCCGCCGGGGGTGGCGGGCCGCAATCCAACCGGAGAAAAACCCATGAAGAACCTCTTTGCTGCCATCGTCGCCACCACCGCTCTGGTCAGCCCCGCGCTGGCCCAAGACCAGATCACCGAATTCCGCATCGGCATTCTGGGCGGTGAAAACGCCCAAGACCGCATGACCTCGAACGAATGCTACCGCGCCAAGGCCGAAGACCTGCTCGGCGTGCCGGTCAAGCTCTTTACCCCCGCCGATTATGACGGTGTGATTCAGGGCCTGCTTGGCGGCACGCTCGACATGGCATGGCTTGGGGCCTCCGCCTATGCCAAGGCCTATCTGACCGACCCAGAGGCGGTCGAGCCGGTCATGGTCAAGACCAACCTCGACAAATCCTATGGCTATTATGCCATCGGCTTTGCGCGCAAAGACCGCAACATCGCCTCGCTCGACGACATGAAGGGCAAAGTCTTTGCCTTTGGTGATCCCAACTCGACCAGCGGCTACCTGATCCCCTCGATCGAGATCCCCGTCGAAATCGGGGCCAGCATGGACTCGGGCGACTACTTTGGTGAGGTCAAGTTCGTGGGCGGCCACGAGCAGACCATCGTTGCCGTCGCCAATGGCGATGTCGACGCGGGCGTCACCTGGGCCGATGGCATGGGCGCATGGGAAGACGGCTATAATTCCGGCGCGCTGCGCAAGGCGGCGGATGCGGGCCTTGTCGACATGAACCAGATCGTCGAAATCTGGAAATCCAAGCCCATCCCCGAAGGCCCCATCGTGCTTCGCAAATCCCTGCCCGAGCGCGTCAAGCTGGACATCACCACCCTGACCGCCTCGCTCCCCTATATGGACGCCGATTGTGCCTATAACTTCATGGCCGGCGAGGCGCTCGGCTTCCAGCCGATCAACCACGACGCCTATCTCTCGATCATCGAGGCGCGCAAGGCCTCGAACTAAGGCCCAAGCGCTGACACAGAACCGGGCCTGCATCGCCGCAGGCCCGGTTTCGCATGACGGGGGATAAACATGACCGATCTGACAGCAGGCCAAGCCACAGAACCGGGCGCCGCACGGGTGAAATCCGTGCAAGACGCCTATATGGATATGACCCGCCGCAAACGCCTCTACGGCATGGTGATGCTGGTCGTCTTCATCGCCCTCATGGTCTCGGGCTTTCGCGTGGCGGATGCGCGCAACGCGGGCGGCTTTTGGGACGGGATCGGCAATATCTTTCAGTTTCCCGGCGAAGTTCTGTCCGAGGCGGGCCAGAAAATCGCCAACCTGCCGGGGCTGATGGCCAAATTCCTGCCCTCGCTGCTGGAGACCGTCAACATCGCCGCAGCCTCTACGCTTCTGGGCGCGCTTGGGGCGGTGATGATCTCGCTGTTGGCGACGCGCGGGCTGGCAAAATGGCCCCGCCTCATCGGTCTCTTTCGCCGGATCATGGATATCCTGCGCGCTGTGCCCGAGATTGTCATCGCCCTCGTGCTGATTTTCATCCTCGGCGGCGGCCCGGTGCCTGCGATGATCGCCATCGCCATTCACACCATGGGCGCGCTCGGCAAGCTCTTTTCCGAGGTCAATGAAAACGCCAGCCTCAAACCCGTCGAGGGGCTGCAATCGGTGGGGGCGACATGGGGTCAACGGATGTGGCTGGGCGTGATCCCGCAGGTGGCCCCCAATTACCTCAGCTACGCGCTCCTGCGCTTCGAAATCAACATCCGCGCCTCCGCCATCTTGGGCTTTGTTGGCTCTGGCGGCATCGGATACGACCTGAAAAACGCCTTTAGCTGGGGCCAAGGGCGTTACGATGAGGTGGCCGCGATCTTTCTGCTTTTGTTCGGCACAATCGTGCTTTTTGACCAACTCTCCAGCCATTACCGCAACAAGCTGATCGGCGAGGGCTAAGACCATGAGCATGATGACCGACATCACCCCGCCCCACTTTGACGCCGCCACCCTCTTTCGCCGCAAACGGCGGTTGGCCTTTGCCGTCCCGGCGGTGATCCTTGCCTATTTCACCTATATCTTCTTTGCGTTCAACATCATGGGGCTGGCCGACCGTGCGCGGCTCGACAATGCCCGCATCCTTGTCGCCGACAGCTATAGCTACAAAACCCATGTCACCCGCGACAACCGGTCGGGCGCACTCAGCATCGCAGTCGAGGGCGAGAACAAGGGCACATGGCCCGAGGGGCGCAGCCCCGATTGGGTCGATATCCAAAGCCCGGAACGCACGCTGGTATCCCTGAAACATGGTCAAGAGGTGCTGATTGACGGCAACACGCTGCGCTATGATGTGCCGGGCTATGGGCTGATCACAGCCGAGGTCACGCGCCGCGAGGGTGTCAAACTCACCCTGCCCACAGACACCATCCCCGACTGGATCAGCGCCAGCGACGCACGGGTGGACATCACCACCGAGGCCGGTCGCGTGACCCTGACACGGGCGCGCACCGAGGTCATGCGCTATCACTTCGGCTGGGAACTCTTCTGGTTCACCCTCGACAGCCCGTTCTATGGCAAAAGCTTTGGTGAATTGGCTCGCCTTGCCGTCTCGGGCGAACGGGTGGTCGCGGACAAAAGCAACCTTGCGGCGATGGTATCCGACGTCTGGAACAACCGCATGTGGCAGCACAAGGATGTGCTCTGGGCCATTTTCGAAACCATCCTCATGGCCTTTCTCGGCACCATGGGGGCGGGCCTCGTGGCGCTGCCGCTGGCCTTTGCGGCGGCGCGCAACTTCTCGCCCTATCTCGCGGTGCGTGCGGCGGTGCGGCGCGTCTTTGATCTCTTGCGCGGGGTCGATGCGCTGATCTGGACGCTGGTGCTCGCCCGCGCCTTTGGCCCGGGCCCGATGACCGGCGCGCTGGCCATTCTGCTCACGGATACCGGCACCTTTGGCAAACTCTTTTCCGAGGCGCTGGAAAACGTCGACAAGAACCAAATCGAAGGCGTCCAATCCACAGGGGCCAAACCGCTGCAACGCTATCGCTTTGGCGTGATCCCCCAGATCACACCCGTCCTGCTCAGCCAACTGCTCTATTACCTCGAATCCAACACCCGCAGCGCCACCATCATCGGGGCCATCACCGGCGGTGGGATCGGCCTCTTACTCACACAGGCCATGATCACGCAAAAGGACTGGGAAGAGGTCAGCTATTACATCATTCTCATTCTGATCATGGTGATGCTGATGGACACTCTCTCAGGCTGGTTGCGCCGCAAACTTATCACCTCGGACGACGCTGGGCACTGAGAGGGCGGACTGTGAGTATTTGAACCATAAAGAAACAGCCCTCGCTCTTCTTTTTGGCTAAAATACTCCCGCCGGAGGCCCGAAACCCTTATGGAGCGCGCGATGCCCCGATTGCAGGCCGACAAGGCCCTGATCCACCCGGACTGCGACATCACCGATTGCGAATTCGGCATCTATACCGAGGTCGGGCGCGGCAGCCGCCTCGCGCATGTGGCGATGGGGGATTACTCCTATTGCGACCGATCCTGCGATCTCGCCAATACAGAGATCGGCAAATTCGCCAATATCGCCAGCTTTGTGCGCGTGGGGGCCACGGATCATCCGCTCGACCGCGCCAGCCTGCACCACTTTCTCTATCGCTCTGCCAGCTATTGGGAGGATGCGCCCGACGATGCGCTTTGGTTCGACAAACGCCGCGCGCGGCTGGCGCGCATTGGCCATGACACCTGGATCGGCCACAATGCGCAGGTCAAGCCCGAGATCACCGTGGGCCACGGGGCGGTTATCGCCGCCGGGGCTGTGGTAACGCATGACGTAGCCCCCTATATGATCGTCGCAGGCGTGCCCGCCCAGCCGCTGCGCCCGCGCCTTGCCCCCGCTCTGGCCGACCGCATGATGGCACTGGCGTGGTGGGAGTGGGATCACGCCCGCCTGCGGGAGAACCTAGATGATTTTCGCAGCCTGAGCGCCGAGGCCTTTCTTGAAAAGCACGGCGGCTGACCGCAAGAAAAAGGCGGCCACAACGGGCCGCCCTTGAGATGCTGAAATCATGGATGAAAAAGGCAGCTGATCTATACATCGCTGATAGGCCCGCGATGTGACAGCGCCGTGACATCGGGGCAAGTGTTCAAGCATCCGCCAGGGTCAGCGTGATCCGGTCCCCGGCAAACCATGTGCGGCCATATTCGATAGGCTGCCCCTCGGGATCGACATTGACCGCAATCGTGCGCAGGATCGGCGCACCCGGGCTGAGATGCAGATGCACCGCCTGCATCGGGCTGGCCAGTTTCGCAGTGAGCCGCGTCGAGGCGCGGGTGAAATCCGCAACCCCTTGCTCTGCCAGCGCCGCCGTCACCGATCTGAGCCGCCGCAGCGCCTCGGGCAGGCCGGGAAACCGCGCCGCCGGAAAGCTGCTGCGAAACACCGCCACCGGCACGCCATCGGCCAGCGACAGCCCGTCACAGACATGCACCATGGCCCCGGGCGCAAGCCTGAGCGCCTCGGCCTCAGCGGCATCGGCGCTGCGGGTCTCAAGCGCCAAGATCTCTTTGGTTGGCAACCGCCCGGCCGCTTGCAAATTCTGGTGAAACCGCACCCGCCGACCAATCGGATACTCGGTCGGGCGATGCGCCACGAACGCCCCGGCCCCGCGCCGGGCAAAGATCACCCCCGCCTCGGCCAAAACCGCGAGCGCCCGCCGCACCGTATGGCGATTGACGCCGAACCGCGTGGCCAGAACCGCCTCGGTCGGCAGCTTGTCACCGGGGCCATAGCGCCCTGCCGCGATGTCACGGCTCAGACTGTCGTGGATCGCCCGCCAGAGGGCATCGGGTTTTTCTCGGGGCATGTCACATAAGTTTCATTGTGGACTGGCTTGCTAGGGAGGCGGGTTTGGCGTATAGATTTGTCTAGTTGTATAGTAATACCGACAACTTCACAAGGTGTCCACATGAGCAAAGAAACCGAGCGCAAGGGCTGGATGGGTCTTTTGGCGCGCACCCCCGCCGAGGATGTGCAAACGCTCTTGTCTGACACGGGGCTATCCCCTGATTACGCCTATCTGCGTGCGCCCGAGGTGGGCGGCGTCATGGTGCGGGGCCGCGCCGGGGCCACGGGGGGCGCCTTCAACCTTGGTGAAATGACCGTCACCCGCTGCGCCTTGCAACTGGGCGATGGCCGCGTTGGCCACGGCTATGTGCAGGGCCGCGACAAGCGCCACGCCACGCAGGCCGCGCTGATTGACGCGCTGATGCAGGGGGCCGAGGCCGCGCTGATCCGCGACCGCGTTCTGGCCCCTTTGGCCGAGGCCGAGACCACCCGCCGCAGCGCCCGCGCCGCCCGCGCCGCAGCGACCAAGGTCGATTTCTTCACCCTTGTGCGCGGAGAGGATTGATGCAGACCGAAGCCCTGACCGGCGGCTTTGCCGCAGCCCCCACCGAGGCCGCCCTGGCCTTTCGCGCGGTGATGCGCGCCATGGCCCGTCCCGGCACCATTGAGCAGATCATGGGCGCAGAGCCGCCACCGCCCCTATCGCCCGCGGCAGGCGCGGTGCTCTTGACGCTCTGTGATCCTGAAACGCCACTCTATCTGGCGGGGGCGGTTGATACCCCAATGGTGCGCGACTGGATCACCTTTCACACCGGCGCATCGCTGGTGGACCGCCCCCGCGCCATGTTCGCGCTCGGGCCTTGGTCTGCCCTTCTACCGCTGGCCGATTATCCCATCGGCACGGCCGAATACCCCGACCGCGCAACCACCCTGATCGTCGAGATGGCGCAGCTCACGCACACCGGCGCACGCCTGACCGGACCGGGGATTGCAACCACCGCCGCGCTCTCGCTGCCGCCCGACATGGCCGCATTTCAGCGCAACGCCGCACAGTTTCCGCTGGGGCTCGATTTTCTCTTTACCTCTGGTCATGACCTCGCGGCGCTGCCGCGCTCAACCCGTGTGGAGGGCCAATAGATGTATGTCGCAGTCAAAGGCGGCGAACGCGCCATCGACAACGCCCATGCTTGGCTGGCCGAGGAACGGCGCGGCGATACATCCGTGGCCGAGCTCAGCGTGGCGCAGATCCGCGAACAGCTCAGCCTTGCCGTCAACCGCGTCATGGCCGAGGGCTCGCTCTATGATCCCGACCTTGCCGCGCTCGCCATCAAACAGGCGCGCGGCGATCTGATCGAGGCGATCTTTCTCATCCGCGCCTATCGCACCACCCTGCCCCGCTTTGGCGCGTCTCATCCAGTGAATACCGCCGCCATGCGCTGTGATCGGCGCATCTCGGCCACGTTCAAGGACGCGCCGGGCGGGCAGGTGCTGGGGCCGACGTTTGACTACACCCACCGCCTCTTGGATTTCAAACTCGCGGCAGAGGGCGAGACGCCGCAAGCGCCCACAGCCACGCCCACCCCCGGCCCCACGCCGCATATCATGGGCTATCTCGACCGCGAGGGGCTGATCCAGCAGGAAAACCCGAGCGACAGCACGCCCCCCGACCTCACCCGCGAACCGATGCAACTGCCCGCAGACCGCGCGCTGCGGCTTCAGGCGCTGACGCGCGGCGATGAGGGGTTTATCCTCTCGCTCGCCTATTCCACCCAGCGCGGCTATGCCCGCAACCACGCCTTTGTGGGCGAGTTGCGCATCGGCGCTGTTGCCGTGGAAATGGATATCCCCGAACTGGGCTTTGCGATTGAGCTGGGCGAGATCACCCTCACCGAATGCGAAACCGTCAACCAGTTCAAAGGCTCGAAAACCGAACCGCCGCAATTCACGCGCGGCTATGGGCTGGTCTTTGGCCAGACCGAGCGCAAGGCCATCGCCATGGCACTGGTGGACCGCGCGCTGCGCTGGAAAGAATTGGGCGAAGAGGATCAAGGCGCACCCGCGCAGGACGAGGAATTCGTCCTCATGCATGCCGACAACATTCAGGCCACCGGCTTTCTCGAGCATATCAAGCTGCCGCATTACGTCGATTTCCAGTCCGAACTGGAACTGGTGCGCAAACTCCGCCGCGAGGCCGAGGGCGCGGCGCATCGGGAGGCGGCGGAATGAGTATTTTTGCCATAAAGAAGCAGGCCCGCCCATGACCCTCATTGTCTTTGACATCGGCAATGTCCTCTTGCGCTGGGACCCGCAGGCCGCCTTTCGCCATGCCATCGGCAGCGACGCCGAGATTGATGCGCTGCTGGCCGAGGTTCGATTCTACGACTGGAACTATGAGCAGGACCGGGGCCGGAGCAGGCTCGAGGCGGTGGCAGCGATTGCCGCCCACTGGCCAGAGCATGCCGATCTGATGGACGGCTATTTCGATCGCTTCGGCCTGACCATCCAGAACCGCATCCAAGGGTCATGGGACATCGCCACCACGCTCAAGGATAGCGGCCACCGCCTCTGGGCGCTTACGAATTTTTCGGCCGACACATGGCCGCAGGCGCTCCATCTGCATCCCGACCTGAACACGCTTTTCGAGGGCATCGTCGTGTCGGGGCACGAGCGCATGGTCAAACCCGACCGCGAGATTTTCGACCTCCTCTGCACCCGCGCCGATGCCGCGCCCGAGGCGTGTTATTTCATCGACGACACCGCCAGCAATGTCACCGGCGCCCGCGCCGCAGGCTGGCAGGCGCATCACTTTACCAGGCCCGAGGGCCTGCGCGCCGACCTTTGCGACAGGGGCCTCCTATGAGCGATTACAACTTTGCCTATCTCGATGAGCAGACCAAGCGCATGATCCGCCGCGCCATTCTCAAGGCGCTGGCAATCCCCGGCTATCAGGTGCCCTTTGCCAGCCGCGAAATGCCGATGCCCTATGGCTGGGGCACGGGCGGCGTGCAGGTCTCTGCCGCCTGCCTCACGCCGGATGACACGTTCAAGGTGATTGATCAGGGCGCGGATGACACGACCAACGCCGTCTCGATCCGCAAATTCTTTGAGAAAACCGCGCAGGTCGCCACCACGGAGGAGACCGCCCGCGCCAGCCTCATCCAGACCCGCCACCGCATCCCCGAGGAACCGCTGACCGAGGATCAGATCCTTGTCTACCAAGTGCCGATCCCCGAACCGCTGCGCTTTCTCGAACCCTCCGAGGTGGAAACCCGCAAGATGCACGCGCTCGAGGAATACGGCCTCATGCATGTGAAACTCTATGAGGATATCAGCCAACACGGGGCCATCGCCACCGCCTATGCCTATCCCGTCAAGGTCGAGGGGCGCTATGTGATGGACCCTTCGCCGATCCCCAAATTCGATAACCCGAAACTCAGCATGGCCGCGATCCAGCTTTTCGGCGCGGGGCGCGAACAGCGCATCTATGCTCTGCCGCCCTATACTCGGGTCGTCAGTCTCGATTTCGAGGATCACCCGTTCGAGGCCACCAAGGCCAATCACGATTGCGACCTCTGCGGCGCATCCCACAGCTATCTGGACGAGGTGATCATGAATGACGCGGGCGGGCGCATGTTCGTCTGCTCCGACACCGATTATTGCCGCGCGCGCCGCGCAGGCGGCCATATCGGGGCGCAGGGTGCCCCCTATGAGGAGGCCACGGTATGACCCCCCTCTTGCAAGTGCGCGATCTCGCCAAATTCTACGGGCCGCGGCGCGGCTGTGACGGTGTCAGCTTTGATCTTTACCCCGGCGAGGTGATGGGCATCGTGGGCGAGAGCGGATCAGGCAAATCGACGCTGCTCAGTTGCCTTGCCGGGCATCTGCCCCCCGACCGGGGCGAGGTGATCTTTGACACGCGTGGCCACGGCCCCCGCGACACGCTGCATATGTCCGAACCCGAACGGCGGATGCTGATGCGCACCGATTGGGCCTTTGTCCATCAGCACGCCCGCGACGGGCTGCGCATGGGGGTCTCGGCGGGCGGCAATGTCGGCGAACGGCTGATGGCCGTGGGCGCACGGCATTACGGGGATATCCGCGATCAGGCGATTGACTGGCTGGGCCGGGTCGAAATTGCCGCCGACCGGGTGGATGACAAGCCACAGGCGTTCTCGGGGGGCATGCAGCAACGCCTGCAAATCGCCCGCAACCTCGTGACCGGCCCGCGCTTGGTGTTCATGGATGAACCCACCGGCGGCCTTGATGTCAGCGTTCAGGCGCGGCTTCTTGATCTTTTGCGCGGGCTGGTGCGCGAAATGGGTCTCTCGGCCATTATCGTCACCCATGATCTGGCGGTGGTGCGATTGCTCGCCGACCGGTTGATGGTGATGAAAGATGGCTTTGTGGTCGAAGACGGGCTGACCGATCAAGTGCTGGATGATCCGCAACACGGCTATACGCAACTGCTTGTTTCCAGCGTATTGCAGGTCTGACGCCATGAGCAGGAGCAGAGCATGATCACCTATTACGCCAAGCACGAGACCGGGTTGCATCAGGTGCCAGACCTTGGCGATGCCCCCGTCCTCTGGATCGACATGCTCAGCCCCGACCCGCAGGAATTGGCGCAAATGTCGGGGCGTCTTGGCATCGCCCTGCCCAGCCGCGAGGATCAGGACGAAATCGAACAATCCTCCCGCCTCTATCTCGAAGAGGGCGTGCCTGTGATGACCGCCCTCTTGCCCGCGCGCAACGACGCGGGCGAAACCATCGTCGGCCCGGTGTCTTTCGTGCTCATGGCAGACCGGCTGGTGACGCTGCGCCACCACGCCCCGCGCCCCTTTACCACCTATCCCGACAAGGCGGGGAAATCCTCGCATGGCTGCGCCACGGTCGAGGCGGTGCTGATCGGCCTGATCGAGGAAATCATCGACCGGCTTGCCGATATCATCGAACAGGCTGGCCGCGACATCGACGCGCTCTCCAAGCGCATCTTTGGCGACAAACCCCTCAATACCGCGGCCTATCGCACGGCGCTCCGCGATATCGGCCAAGCTGACGGGCGCGTCATGCAAATCCGCGAGAGCCTGATGACGCTCGAGCGGCTTTTGGGCTTTGTCGTGCCGGTGATCGACACCCGGCGCGGGGCCAAACCCCTGCGCGGCGCGCTCAAATCGCAATATCGCGACGTGCGCACGATCACCGAACAGGCAGGCTATCTGCAACAGAAAACCGCCTTCATGCTGGATGCGGCCCTTGGCCTCATCACCATCGAACAGAACGCCATCATCAAGATTTTCTCGGTGGCGGCGGTGGCCTTTCTACCGCCCACGCTGGTGGCGTCGATCTACGGCATGAATTTCGAGGTGATGCCAGAACTGTCCTGGCCCTTCGGCTATCCGATGGCGCTCGGGCTTATGGCGCTGTCCGCACTGGTGCCGCTCTGGATTTTCCGCCGCCGCGGCTGGCTTTAACCCTATCGGAGACCCGCAATGATCGAGATCGACAGCCTGAGCAAAAGCTTCACCCTGCATAATCAGGGCGGCGCGGTGATCCCCGTGATGGCAGGCGCGCATCTGCATGTCGCCGCCGGCGCTTGCGTGGCGCTGACCGGTTCTTCGGGCGCGGGCAAATCCACCCTCATGCGGATGATCTATGGCAATTACCGCGCCAATGCAGGGCGGATCATGGTCGGCGACACCGATGTCGCCCGCGCCGAACCGCGCGATATCATCCAGTTGCGCCGTCATACGCTGGGCTATGTCAGCCAGTTCTTGCGCGTCGTGCCCCGTGTGCCCACCCGCGATGTGGTGGCCGAACCGCTCTTGATCCTTGGCAGCGCGCCCGATGCGGCCCGCGCCCGCGCCGAGGCGTTGCTAGACCGCCTCAATATCCCCGAACGGCTCTGGTCGCTCAGCCCCACGACATTCTCGGGCGGCGAGCAACAGCGCGTCAATATCGCGCGCGGTTTTGCGCATCCCTTTCCCGCCCTGCTGTTGGATGAACCCACCGCCAGCCTTGACTCCACCAACCGCGAGGTGGTGCTGACCCTGATTGAAGAGGCCAAGGCGCGTGGCGCGGCCATTGTGGGCATCTTCCACGACGAGGCCGCGCGCGCCCGTGTCTGCGACCGCGAGGTGGATGTGACCGCCTTCACCCCGGCGCGCGCCGCATGACACATGGCCGCCTCATCGCCGTGGTCGGCCCGTCGGGCGTGGGCAAGGACACGCTGATGCGCGCGATGATCGCAGAGCATCCGGGCCTGCGCCGTGCCCGCCGCGTCATCACCCGCCCCCCAGACCCCGAGGGCGAAGGCCATGAGGCGGTCAGCGACACCGAATTCGACGCCCGCCTCAAAGAGGGCGGCTTTGCCCTGCATTGGCGCGCGCACGGCCTGCGCTACGGGGTGCCGGTGGGCATCTGCCTTGATCTCGCGGCGGGGCGCGACCTCTTGGTCAATCTCTCACGGGGCGTTCTGGCACAGGCGCAGGCGCGGTTTCAGCCCTTTGTCATCCTGCACCTGACCGCCACACCGCAGGTGCTGGCATCCCGCCTTGTGGCGCGCGGGCGCGAAACCCCGCAGGATATTCGCGAACGCCTGACCGGCGCGGATATGGCCTTGCCCGAGGGCGTAGGCCCGGTCATCACGCTTGACACCGACGCAGCCCTGCCCCGCCTGACCAAGGCCGCGCTCAAGGCGGTTTACGCGGTGAGGGTCTGACGGTGCAGCAGGTGAAACCGCCCCATCTCATCCTCGCCCATCAGCGACAGCGCGTCGATGACATAGGGCTGCGGCACCAGCGGCCCCAAACGCGCCTCCAGCGCGGCCTTGATCGGCGCCAATTCCGCCTTGGGCCGCTTGCCGGTCAGGGTGATATGAAACCGGAACTCCTCCATCACATAGGGATAGCCCCAGCGCAGCAGATGCGCGTCTTGCGCAGGCGTCAGGCCCCCTGCCCGCCGTCGCGCCAGTTGCGCCTCGGTCAAGGGCGCGCGCCACGGCTCGAACGCCGCCACGGCGCGCGCTGCCAACCCGTTCAAGGCGCTCTGATCCCCCACCGGCACCAGCGCCAGAAACCGGCCCAACCCCGCGATCTGCACCCCCTCCAGCGTGACCGCCGCCTCGCCTGCGCAAAACCGCTCGAACGCCGCAACCAGCCCCGCCTCTCCCTGTCCCTCGGCCAGGCCAAAGGGCGGCTTGATCGTGGCATGCAGCCCGTATTTGCGCGGGGTCTCGGTGATCTCCGCCACGGGCGCGGGCAACCCCGGCACCTCGGGATGCGCCACAGCACAACCCTGCGCGCTATCCCATCCCAACCACGCCGCACCAAAGGCGGCAAATTCCCCCTCGGGGGGCGTGACATAAATCGCGTAGCGGTGAAAATCCATGAGGTCTCTCGTCGGGTTGCCGTGACGTGCCAAGAAAGCGTGACATCCAAATGACAGAAGACATCATTCTCGCCAATGCCCTCCTCATTCTGCCAACCGAGGTGATCCCCGGCGCGCTGCAGATCAAGGGCGGTAAAATCACCGCTCTCGACAGCGGCACAGCCCTGCCACCCGGTGCGGTGGATTGCGAAGGTGATTACCTTGCCCCAGGCCTGATCGAGCTGCACACCGATAATCTGGAGCGGCACATCCAACCCCGCCCCAAGGTGGATTGGCCGCATCACGCCGCCATCCTCGCCCATGACGCGGAACTGGCCAGCGTCGGCATCACCACCGTCTTTGACGCGATGCGCGTGGGGTCGATCCCCACCGGCGTCGGGCGCTACAGCAAATACGCGCGCGGTCTCGCCAACGAACTCCTCAGCCTGCGCGCCGAGGAGGCGCTCAAGATCAGCCATTTCCTGCATCTGCGCGCCGAGGTCTGTTCCGAAACACTGGAAGAAGAGATGGAACAATTCGGCCCATCGGACCGCGTCGGCATCGTCAGCCTGATGGACCATACGCCGGGTCAGCGCCAATTCCGCGACCTGACCAAACTCGAAGAATACATGAAGGGCAAACACGCCCTCACGGATGCGGAATTCGCCGAACACGTGGCCCAACTCAAGGCGCTGCGCGCCGCGCATGGCGACCGCCACGAGGCCGCCGCCGTGGCCCATGCCGCCCGCTATGGCGCGGTGCTGGCCAGCCATGACGACACCACCGCCGAACAGGTGGCGGTGTCCGGCGGCTACGGCATCCGGCTGGCCGAGTTTCCCACCACGGTCGAGGCCGCAAGCACCTGCCACGCCCATGATATCTCGGTCATCATGGGCGCGCCCAATCTCATCCGGGGCGGATCGCACTCCGGCAATGTCGCGGCGGGGGAATTGGCCGATCTGGGCTTTCTCGATATCCTCTCGTCCGATTACGTACCCTCCGCGCTGCTTTTGGGCGCGGTGCAACTGGGCGCGCGGTGGGGCGATATGGCGCGCGGCCTTGCCACCGTCACCGCCAATCCCGCCCGCGCCGTGGGCCTCTCGGATCGCGGCCAACTGGCGGTAAACGCCCGCGCCGACCTCATCCGCTTTCGCCTGCGCAGCGGCGCACCAGCACTGCGGGGTGTCTGGTCGCAAGGGGCCCGCGTCGCCTGAGGCCTGCTTTGACAACCGTCGAATCGGGGCGCATAACGGGCGCGAATTCAATCGCTTGCGCCGGAGGCCCCGATGACCCAACCGCTCTTCACCCTGCCCAGCCCCCCTCTGGTGCCGATCACCGGCACGGATCAGGGCTATCCGGTGCAGCGCATCTTCTGCGTCGGGCGCAACTACGCCGCCCACGCACTCGAAATGGGCAATGAGGTGGACCGCGAAGCGCCGTTCTACTTCAACAAGGCCCCTCAAACCCTCTGCCTCAGCGGGTCCAGCATCCCCTATCCGCTCGAAACCTCGGATTGCCACCACGAGATGGAATTCGTCGTGGCGCTCAGCGCCCCCGCGTTTCGCATCAGCGCAGCCGAGGCGATGAACGCCGTCTATGGCTATGCCTGCGGCATCGACCTCACCCGCCGCGACCTGCAAAGCGTGGCCAAGGAAAAGCGCCGCCCCTGGGACATCGGCAAGGATTTCGAAAACGCCTCGATCATCGCCCCAATCACCCCAAAGGCCGAGTTTGGCGACATCGCGGAGCAAACCATTCGCCTCTCCGTGGACGGGCGCATCACACAAGAGGCGACGCTGGCCGATATGATCTGGTCCGTGCCCGAAATCATCGCCCATCTGTCGCGCTTTTATCATCTCGCCCCCGGAGACCTGATCTATACCGGCACGCCAGCGGGCGTTGGCCCCGTGCTGCCCGGTAATGTGCTCTTGGGCGAGATTGACGGTCTGGCCCCGCTCACCCTTACCATCACCGCCGCAGAGTAAACCCGATGACAAACCCGGCCCAAGGCCGCCTGCAATATGTGCCCGTGACGCTTTTTACCATCGTCATGGGGCTTTGCGGCTTTACCCTCGCGCTTCGCGCGGGCGAAGAGGCCCTCGGCCTCACCCACGCACTGTCATGGGCGGCGCATGGGCTGACCATGGCGGTCTTTGCCGCCGTGACGCTTGGCTATCTCGCCAAGGCGATCCGCCACCCCGCAGCGGTGGTCGCCGAATGGAGTCACCCTGTGAAACTTGCCTTCTTTCCGGCAATTTCCATCGCACTGGTGCTGATGTCCATCGTCATGCTCGCCCCCGCGCCGGGTATTGCGCATGTGCTATGGCTCATCGCCGTGCCGATGCAACTGATCCTGACCCTCGCCGTGGTCAGCGGCTGGATCAGCGCGCGCGCGTTCCAACACGGGCACCTCTCACCGGCATGGTTCATCCCGGCGGTGGGCAATGTGATCGTGGCAATCGCGGGCGTGCCCCTTGGCTACCCGGAAATAAGCTGGTTCTTCACCAGCGTCGGTCTCGTCTTCTGGATCGTCCTGCTGACACTGGTGATGAACCGGCTGATCTTTCACGATCCCCTGCCCGAACGCCTGCAACCCTCGCTGGTGATCCTGATCGCCCCGCCTTCGGTCGGGTTTCTTGCTTGGGTGGAACTGGTGGGCGGCGTCGATCCCTTTGCCCATGTGCTGCTCAATTGCGCCTATCTTTTTACGCTCATCGTCGCGGTACAATTGCCCAAGCTCTTGAAATTGCAATTCTCCTTGGCCTTCTGGGCGCTCAGCTTTCCCATGGCAGGCGTGACCATCGCCAGTTTCACCTATGCACGTGAAAGCGGCTCTGCCGCGCATCGGCTGATCGGCCTCGCCCTCTTGGCGGCCCTCTGCGTGATCATCGCCGGGCTTCTTTGGCGCACGCTCAAGGCCCTGCGCGCGGGTGCGATCTTTCAGCCGGATTAACAGGGCCGGGGCTCACTCACGCGAACCCCGGCTTATTCTCACCCCAACAACCGCCGCGCGATCACCTGCGCCTGAATCTCTGCCGCGCCCTCAAAGATATTGAGAATACGCGCATCACAGAGAATCCGGCTGATCGTGTATTCCAGCGCAAAGCCATTGCCGCCATGGATCTGCAACCCGTTGTCGGCGGCGGCCCAGGCCACGCGCGCACCGAGCAGCTTGGCCATCCCTGCCTCAAGATCGCACCGCCGCCCGTGATCCTTTTCCCACGCCGAGAAATAGGTCAATTGCCGCGCCACCATGATCTCGACCGCCATCATCGCAAGCTTGCCCGACACACGCGGAAACTCGATCAGCGCGCGGCCAAACTGCTTGCGGTCCTGTGCGTATTTCATCGCCACATCTAGCGCCGATTGCGCCACACCTACGGCGCGGGCGGCAGTCTGAATGCGCGCAGATTCAAACGTCTCCATCAACTGCTTGAATCCCTTGCCCTCTTCGCCGCCCAGCAGGTTCTCGCCCTTCACACGGAAATTATCAAAGCCAAGCTCGTATTCCTTCATGCCGCGATAGCCCAATACCTCGATCTCACCGCCGGTCATGCCGGGGGTCGGGAACGGGGCCTCATCGGTGCCGGGGGTTTTCTCGGCCAGAAACATCGACAGCCCCCGGTGATCGGTGGTGTCGGGCACGGTACGCGCCAGCAGCGTCATCACATGGGTGCGCGCGGCATGGGTGATCCAGGTCTTGTTGCCCGTCACCTTCCAATCGCCATTCTCATCCTTGACAGCACGGGTGCGCAGACTGCCCAGATCCGATCCGGTGTTGGGTTCCGTGAACACGGCCGTCGGCAGGATTTCGGCACTGGCGAGCTTGGGCAGCCAATGGGCCTTTTGCTCCTCCGTGCCGCCACAAAGGATCAATTCGGCGGCAATCTCAGACCGGGTGCCAAGGGACCCAACCCCGATATAGCCCCGGCTCAACTCCTCCGACACCACCACCATCGACGCCTTGCTGAGGCCGAAGCCACCGAATTCCTCGGGAATGGTCAGGCCAAACACACCCATTTCCGCCAGTTCCTCGATGATCTCCATCGGGATAAGCTCATCCTTGAGGTGCCACTCATGCGCATGCGGCTCGACTTTCTCGACCGAGAACCGCCGGAATTGCGCGCGGATCATCTCCAGCTCTTCCTCAAGGCCACTGCGCCCCACCGTGATCTCTGCCGACCGCTCTTGCATCAGCTCGACCAACCGGCTGCGCGCCACTTGGGTATTGCCCGCCTGCATCAGCATCGTGGCGGCGGGGTCCATCAACAGATGCGCATCATCCGGGCCAAGGCCCAGATCCTGAAGGCGCACCATTTCGCCCTGATTCATCTGGATGCCGCCTGCGATCTGGCTCAGATATTCGCCAAAGGCGATTTGCAGGATCAGTTGCTCGACCTCGCCAAACTCGCCCTTTTCGTCCAGCCGCACCGCCCAAAGCTGCATCTGGCGCAGCGCCTCGACATAGGTCGCAAGCCACGCCAACCCATGCGCTGCGGTCTGATTGGTCTCAATCGCAGCCCCCGAAACCCGGCCATCCACCGTCACCAGCGCGCGAACAGCGCCCGTGGCCCGCTCCAACAGCGCCTCGGCGGGCACCAGCGCCACGCCGGTCAGGGCCAGCAAATCGCCCAGAATGATCGGTTGTGCCATCGCCAGATCCTGTCCGTCATGTGCCATGAATCGCATCCTTTTCCTAATCTCGTGCCTTTTATCCATTATGCAGGTGCAGCGCAACTATTATGCTTTTTGTCGCAGGGTTTTGATCTAAAATTGCGCGTTGATTTTTTGCAGCGCAGCGCTATCGCCATGGTCAGCCGCCCAAACGCCATGATAAGAGGCGAAATGGACGCATTTTTCGACATAAGCCCACTCTGGAATCCGCTTTGGGGTTGGGCCATGGCCTTTACCGTGGCGCTCTGCGCGGGCATGGTCAAGGGCGTGGTGGGCTTTGCCATGCCCACGGTAATGATCGCGGGGCTCAGCACGATGATGCCCCCCGAATTGGCACTGGCCGGGCTGATATTGCCAACATTGGCCACAAACCTCTGGCAGGCGCTCCGCCAAGGCACGCGCGCCGCCATCGCCTCGATTGCGCATTTCCGGGTGTTCCTCATTGCGGGCGGTCTGGTCATGGTTTGCGCGGCGCAACTGGTGCCGGTGCTGCCACCCTCGGTGATGCTGCTCTTTATCGGCCCGCTGATCACGCTCTACGCCGCCTCGACCCTGCTGGGACGCGGTTTGCGCCTGCCGCCAGAACCGGGGATCAAGGGCGAGGCGGGCATGGGGGCGCTCGCCGGTCTTTTTGGCGGCCTCTCCGGCATCTGGGGCCCGCCCACCGTCGCCATGCTGATCGCGCGCGGCACCGAGAAAACCGAACAGATGCGCGTGCAGGGCGTGATCTACGGTCTGGGCGCGCTGGTGCTGCTTGGCGCACATATCGGCTCGGGCGTGTTGCGCGCCGAAACCCTGCCGCTCTCGGCGGCGATGGTCGTCCCAGCGCTCCTCGGCATCTGGATCGGCTTTCGCCTTCAGGACCGGTTCGATCAGGCCACCTTTCGCAAGATCACGCTCTGGGTGCTGCTGATTGCCGGGCTCAATCTCATCCGGCGTGGGGTGATGCTGCTTTAACACCCGTCCCGGGCTTGACCCGGGACCTCGCCACGGCGGGTTGGAGGCCGGGGCGATGTAACAGGCCCGGGACCTTACAAAATCGAGGCTCAAACCTTACAAAGCTTACACACGGCTCAGCCCTTTGCCACCTCGGCCGCGAACCGCGCCACATAGCGCGCCCGTGCCTCGGGCAGCGCGCGGTTGCCCAATTGCGGCGCAAGGTGGTTATTCAGGAAATGTCCCGTTACTTCAAACCCTTGCAGGATTTCTGCATCCGGTGCCGGGCCGTGCCCCATCAGGCAGGGCGGCAATGGCAACAACCGGTTTGCCCATTCGCCCGCCCCCGCGCGCGACACAGCCCGCCCGGTCTTTGGCGATATGTAACTGAGATCATTGGCCTTTTCGCCCAAAACCGCACAACGCCGCAGATCAAGACCAAAGCCCATCTCTTCCAACAGCGCCATTTCCCAATTGAGATAGGCCAACGTCCAAATCTCGGGTTGGTCCAAAATATCAAGCAAAATCAATGTCTTGCGGTATAGCTCCGCATGCGCCTCACGCTCGGGCAGCACAAACAGCAACAGCGCACAAACCGCATTCAACCCCGCCAGCGCCATCCGGTCGCCCATGGTCCAAGCCCTTGATTTCAAAGGCTCAACCCGGAATGTGCCGATATGATCCTCTAGCCGCGCGCGCCATTCCAGATCAAGTTGCGCGCCCGGTTGCAACACAGGGGCCATTTTGCGCGACGCACCGCCGCGCACCACCCCCGCATGCCGCCCCCGCTCTGGCGTAAAAACTTCAATGATTACAGAGCTTTCCCCATGTCGGCGGCTGTTCAGAAGAATACCCTGATCGCGCCAATCCATCGGCCCTCAGCCTCCCAATCCGTCCTGATCGAGCAAATGCCGCCCCTCCCGGTCCTCCACCTCGATCACCCAGAGGTCGGGATCATAGCCCCTTTGCCGCGCAATCGCCGCATCCACCTCGGCCTCCGCGCCCTCGGCCAAGGTCATCCACACGCGCGCACCACTCATCAGATCAATAGAGCGTTGAAAAACAACACCTTTTCCATCCAACGTGTTGAGCTTGACCAGAACAGCCCCCCCCGTGTCATCGCCATGCGCCACCACAAAGGCGGGGATATCCGCCCCCCTGAGCCGCGTCAGATAGGCATCTACCCAAAACCGCGCGCTCAGCCGGGCCATGCCCCTAGTTCCCGTCCTTGAAATCCAAGCCCATCTCGGAATACCGCTCGGATTCCTCTTGCCAGTTTTCGCGCACTTTTACCTGCAAAAACAGGTGGATACGACGGCCAAGAAACTCTTCCAACTCCTCGCGCGCGGCTTTCGAGACGGCCTTGATCGTCTCGCCCTTATTGCCCAGAACGATCCCTTTATGCCCGTCGCGCACCACATAGACCACCTGATCAATCCGCGCAGAGCCATCCTTGCGCTCTTCCCAGTTCTCGGTTTCGACGGTCAATTGATAGGGCAATTCCTGATGCAGCCGCAGCGTCAGCTTTTCACGCGTCATCTCGGCGGCGATCATCCGCATCGGCAGATCAGCGATCTGATCCTCAGGGTAAAGCCATGGCCCCTCGGGCACCTCACCGGCCAGCCACTGCCGCAGATCATCTACCCCATGGCCGCGCTCAGCCGAAATTAAGAACGTCTTTTCAAAGGCAAAGCGTTCGTTCATGTCCTTGGTCAGCGCCAGCAGCACCTGTGCTTGCACCCGGTCGATCTTGTTGATGGCCAGCGCCACTTTGCGCCCTTTGGCGATGCCGGTCAGCCCTTCAAGGATACGCTCCACCCCTTCGGTCACACCCCGATGCGCCTCGATCAACAGGATCACCACATCGGCATCCGCAGCGCCCCCCCAAGCGGCAGCAACCATCGCCCGGTCCAACCTGCGGCGCGGTTGGAACAGGCCGGGCGTGTCCACGAATACCAACTGGCTCTGCCCCTCCATCGCAACGCCGCGAATACGCGCGCGGGTGGTCTGAACCTTGTGTGTGACGATGCTGACCTTGGCCCCCACCATGCGGTTGAGCAGGGTGGATTTGCCCGCATTGGGCTCTCCGATCAGGGCAATAAATCCGGCGCGCGTGGTCATGGGATGCGTCTCGACTGTTGTGATTGACAGGCTCTAGCCGATTTGCCGCCCCGCGACCAGAGCAGAGCGTCAGTTGTCGCAGCCGAAGGGAACAAAGGTGCTGGCCATGCCCTCGTTCATGGTCATCATGGTCAGAAGATCGGCAAACGCATAGTCCTGCGCCGTTTGCGCACAAATCCGCACATGCCCAACACAGCCTGAGGCGATGAAAGCACGGTTTTCTTCTAGAAATTGCTGGCTTAGCCCCTCTGGCCCAAGCGCGGCCAAGGCATCCTCGGTCGCCTGCGCATAAAGCGCGCATTTGCGGAGCGTCCAGGCATCTATCGGCGCTTCCTGTGCCTTGGCAATCTGCGCCAAGGACAGCATGACAGCCAATAGGGCAAGCCCGCGCACCCGCTCACTCCGCCTGCAATTGATCCAGAAGCGCGCGTGCCGCCGCCTGTTCCGCCTGCCGCTTCGAGCCGGCCGTCGCCTCGGCACGCTGGCCGCTTTTCAACTGCGCGCAGATGGTAAAGATCGGCGCGTGATCTGGCCCCTTGCGGGCAAGTTCAACATAATCGGGCGGCGGCAATCCACGCGCCTGCGCCCATTCCTGAAGGCTTGTCTTGGCATCGCGCGCGTCTTCTTTGACCGCGCCCAACCGTGCGCCCCAGAGCCGAAGCACAACCCCGCGCGCCGTTTCAAACCCGGCATCAAGATAGACGGCGGCAATCACCGCCTCCATCGCATCGCCTAACAGCGCCTCTTTGCGCCGCCCGCCAGAGAGCATCTCGGAACGGCCCAGCTTGAGAACTCCGCCAAGGTCGATCTCGCGCGCCACATCGGCGCAGGCCTCTTTGCGCACCAGCGCGTTAAAGCGCGGCGCAAGCTGGCCCTCGGTGGCCCCTTGATCCTGCGACAAGAGCGCCTCAGCCATCACAAGGCCCAACACCCGGTCGCCCAGAAATTCCAGCCGCTGGTTGTCATCCCGATTGGGCGTCGCCATCGACGAATGGGTCAGCGCCCGCACCAACAGCGCGGCATTGGTAAACTCATGCCCTAGCCGCGCCTGAAACGCCTTGATATCCGCCGAAAGCTTCACTCAAGCCTCTTGAAGAAACGGTCGCTGCGCCATGTCCAGAACGCCAGCATCGACCGTCCGGCCGAGGAAAAAACCACCCGGTTCGCGCGCCCGATCAGGTTCTCAAATGGCACAAAGCCAACCCCGCCCACCGCCTGCGGAAAGCGCGAGTCAGTGGAATTGTCGCGGTTGTCGCCCATAAAGAAATAATGCCCGGCAGGCACAGTAAAGACGCCCGTGTTATCAGACCGCTGGTCGCCGATGTTCAGGATGGAATGCGACCGCCCATTGGGCAGCGTCTCGATCTGGCGCGACTTCAGGCAATCCGCCCCTTCGCCCACCACGCCATTCTCGCAACGTGGACGGATACCAAGCGGCCCTTGCCGCGTGAATTCCTCAACAAAATCACCGGCCGGTTCCAGCCCGACGGCGGCCTCGTTGATATGCAACACGCCCTCTTTCATCTGGATGCGGTCCCCCGGCAGGCCGACAACCCGCTTGATGAAATCGGTGCCATCGGTCGGCTGACGAAACACGATGATATCGCCGCGCTCAGGCTCTGAACCAAAGATGCGGGTATTGTCACCGTCGATGAAGGCGCAGATCTTTTGCGCGTCGATGTTCAGCCCGCCCACCCGGATCGACGGGCAAGAGGCATAGGAATAGCCATAGGCCATCTTGTTCACAAAGAGAAAATCACCAATCAGCAACGTGTCTTTCATCGACCCTGAGGGAATCCAGAACGGCTGAAAAAAGAGCGTGCGAAACAGCCCCGCGATCACGAGGGCCCAGAACACCGTTTTCACAGTTTCCCAGATAGAGCTCGATGTCTTGCCTGTGGCGGCCATTTGGCGTCCTCCGCTATCTCTCCGGCGCTACATGCGGGGCCGGGACCAAGGTGTCAAGCAGGCCGTGCGACCGGTCGCGCCTCGATCACCACAAAGGCCTGCGCCCAAGGGTGATCGTCGGTCAGGGTCACATGGATGATGGCCTCATGCCCCGGTGGCGTCATCTCGGCCAGACGTGTCGCGGCCCAGCCCGTGACCTGCATCACCGGCTGGCCCGTGGGCAGGTTCGTGACGGCCATATCCTTCCACGCGATGCCCATGCGCAACCCCGTGCCAAGCGCCTTGGAACAGGCTTCTTTCGCCGCCCACCGTTTCGCATAGGTGCCCGCCACATCGGCGCGGCGCTCGGCCTTTGCCTGTTCCACCTCGGTGAACACCCGGTTGCGAAACCTGTCGCCAAACCGCTCCAGCGTGCGCGCGATCCGCTCGATATTCGCCAGATCCGTGCCAATCCCCAAGATCATCCCGTTACCCCCGGTGCAAACAGCGGAAAACTGACGCCAAGCGCCCAAGCAAGGATGAGGCCAAGCGCAACGCCCACGCTTGTCGCCCCGGCCCGCGCCGCCACCCAACGCCCCATCAGCCCGTATATCAGGAAAAAGAGCAGGATCACCGGCGCAATCATCGCCAGAAAAAACAGCCGCTCCGTATCCAGCAGAATGGCCAGAGCCAAGGACAAGATAAAGCCCGCCCGCGACGCCAGCCTCTGCCAGAGCGGTGCCCCGCGCGCCAGCACCGCATCCGCCAGCATAAAGGGCACGGCCCCAAGGCTTAGCGCCATGATGATCGCAAGCCGCTCGGGCGTGGGCCAAAAGTTTGCGCCATAGCGATCCAGCGCAAACCCAAACACGCCCAAGCCCCACACCAGCAGCGCCAGCACCGCCACAGGGCGCAACCCCTCTGGGCGTCGCCCCATAACCCACAAGAACGCCATTTGGCAGACCCCGTATAGCGCCAGATGCAACGCCAGATAATCCGCGACCAAGACCGGCAAAAGCCGCGTTTCCACCTGCACCGCCAAAAGCGGAGCCAAAAGCGCCGGCACCAGAACCACCAGCACGAATTGCCTTGACCGCATGGCCTTGCGCGCGGGCGACGCGCGCTGCGGCAAAAGGCGCGCCAGCGGCGCGGCAAGGGCCACAATCGCAAACATCAACGCCAGAAACCATGGCCCCGTCGCCCGCACCGCGACATCGCTCACGCGCCCATAGGCGGCATCGAGCCATGCAATCGCCTCGGCCCGGCCCAAACGGCTATGCAGCACCGCCACATGTTCGGCCAAAGGGGCAACTACCGCGCGGCGCGTCACAGCCCCTGCCTGCACGGTCTGGCCCTCCCCCGCGCCGGGCGTGACCATCTCCACCGCCTCACGGGCGAAACCACGCAAACCCGCCTCCCACGCCCCTGTGATCAGCAAGAGAGTGTCCGGCTCGGTCTCCGTTACTGCTTGCGAAAAGGCAGATATCGCCACCACGGGACCAACCCGGTCTTCCTCTAGCGCGGTGCGGATGATGATATCGGTCGCCATGGAATGCCCCAAAAGCGCAACCTCACCCGCCCATGCCTCTTGCGCCACCGCGGCCCGCACCACCCGGCCCGTCTGCGCCATCAAAAGCCGTGTCGTGCCGTCAAGACTGTTCACATCGCCCGACATCGGCACCCGGTTGCGCCCATGCCCCTCGAAATCAAACGCCCAAACCCGGTATCCCGCCCGTGCCAGATCAAGGGTATATGCCTGCATCATCTGCCGCGACCCGGCAAAGCCATGCGCGACCACCACCACCGGCCCATCGGCCTCGGGCGTGGCATAGCGCGTCACCGGTGTGTCAGAGACGGTGAAGCTCGCGATGTCCACGCCACGCCGCTGCCCCTCAAGCTGCCAAAGCGCGAGACATGCCAAAACCGTGGCCAAAACGGCCAAAAGGGCGCGCAATGTCATGACAGAGCGCCCCCGCGCACCGTCACCCCCGCGCCTCGTCCATCAGCCGACGCATCTCTGCGATGGCCGGACCCAATCCGCGAAAGATCGACTCGCCAATCAGGAAATGCCCGATGTTGAGCTCCATCACCTCGGGAAAGGCCGCGACCGGCTTGACCGTTTCATAGTTCAATCCATGCCCCGCATGCACCTCTAGCCCCAGAGAATGGGCATAGGCCGTCATCTCGCGCAGGCTCTCCAACTCGCGGTCGCGGGCGTCGAAATGCCCCTCGGCATGGGCATCGCAATAGGCGCCGGTGTGCAATTCGATCACCTCGGCCCCGATGCGATGCGCCGCCTCGATCTGCCTTTTGTCAGCGGCGATAAAGATCGACACGCGGCACCCTGCCTCGCGCAGTGGCGCTATGAAATGCGCCAGCCGGTTTTCCTCGCGCGCCACTTCCAGCCCGCCCTCGGTGGTGCGTTCCTCGCGCTTTTCCGGCACGATGCAGACGGCATGCGGTTTGTGGCGCAGGGCAATCCGCTGCATCTCGTCGGTCGCGGCCATCTCGAAATTGAGTGGCACCGTCAGCACCTCCATCAGCCCGTCGATATCCGCGTCCGAGATATGGCGTCGATCCTCGCGCAGATGGGCGGTGATGCCATCAGCCCCCGCCTCTTGCGCAATCCTCGCCGCGCGCAGGGGATCCGGATAGGCCCCACCACGCGCGTTCCGCACCGTTGCCACATGGTCGATATTGACGCCTAGGCGTAGCTTCTTTCCTGCCGACATCGGCTTCTCCCGTGATTGATCCGCGACTCGAGGCGTAACCTAGTCCGGTTTTCCCGCCTCGTCAGCCTTGTGCGCCTGTTTTTCCTTGGCCGCCTTCTTTTCCTTCATCGCCACCCACTTGGCCTTGAGCGCGCCTTTGCGGCGGTGCTGATAGGCGGTGATCACCGGCAGGCTGATGTAATAGGCCGCAAGCGCCGTAACGATCCCCGGCACAATCCCCCCGATCATATAGGGAAAGAACACATCGTCATAAAAGAGCTTCAGACCGCTCCAATCCGCCTTGTGATCCATGAAGATTGCCAGAAAGTTGTTCTTCAGGTCATCCCCGGCATCCAGAAACTTTCCCCCGAGCGAGCGGCTGATCTCATCCTCGGCCAAGGTGCTGCGCCCCAGCATCGCGTGCCCGGTCTGAAGTGACACCACCCCGATGGGCACATATGTGAGCGGATTGCCAAAGAATGTGCCCAACAGGGCCGCCGGAATATTGCCGCGCACAATCCACGCCAGCGTGGCCGCCACGATGAAATGAAAGCCATAAAACGGAGTAAAGGTCGTGAAGACACCAGCGAAAATACCGCGCGCGATGCGGTCGGGCGGATCGGGCAAACGGTTCAGGCGATGCCGGACATAGCTGAACGCCCGCCCCCACCCGCCCTTGGGCCAGAGAAACCCGGCAATAACCTTCCACCAGGGGCGTCTGTCACGACGTCTGAATACCACCTGCGCGGCTCCTCGGGTTGATGTCAGCCCGCCCCCACGCGGGACGGATCTCGATAGCGCTCGACAGCGGCGACATCGCTTTCCGCATCAAGCGCCGAGAGCACACCGTGCAAATGCTCGGCATCGCGCAACTCGACATCAATCAAAAGACGATAGAAATCCGGTTTCCGGTCCACGAATGTCAGGTCCGAGATATTGGCCTTCTGCTCGCCGATCAAGGTGCAAATCCGCCCCAGAACCCCGGCATCGTTGCCAATGGTCAGATCCAGCGTCACATCATAGGCCGCCGGATGCGTGCCAGTGTGCCAATGCAGGTCCATCCAACGGTCAGGCTGCTGATCGTATTGCGACAGGGTTTCACAGTCGATGGCATGGATCACCACGCCCCGCCCGCGATAGGTGATGCCCACGATACGCTCGCCCGGCAACGGCTGACAGCAGCGGGCCCGCTCAAAACTCTGATCCGCGCCCAGACCGATCACCGCGCGGTCGCGCGTCACCTCATTGCCCGCCTCAGGCATGAGATCCGGGTAAACGGCATGCAACACTTGATGCGCGGTCAACTCGGCACTGCCCAAACGCGCGCGCACCTCATCGGCATCCCGCAGACGCAGCGTGCGCGCCGCAGCCTCCAAGGCTTTGTCGGTGGCCTTCTTGCCCACATGCTCGAACGCCGAACGCGCCAATTCCCGCCCCAGCTTGATATAGCGATCACGGTCCAGCTCGCGCAGAGCCCGCCGGATGGCGGCGCGGGCCTTGCCGGTGGTGGCAATATCAAGCCATGTTGCCTGTGGCGTCTGCCCGTCGGCGGTAATCACCTCGACCGATTGGCCATTCTTGACCCGCGTCCAGAGCGGCACGCGCATCCCGTCCACCTTGGCCCCGACACAGGCATGACCAATCCGGGTGTGAATGGCATAGGCAAAATCAATCGGCGTGGCCCCACGCGGAAGTTTGATCACATCGCCCTTGGGGGTAAAGCAGAACACTTGGTCCGCATACATCTCGAGCTTGACCGCTTCGAGAAAATCCTCGTGATCCTCCTCGGCGTCGAACTGCTCGCTGACGCTCGAAATCCACTTGGCCGGATCGACGGCAAAGGGATTCTCAGACCGCACCCCATCGCGATAGGACCAATGCGCAGCCACGCCGGTTTCGGCCACGTCATGCATGGCCTGCGTGCGGATCTGCACCTCGACCCGCTTGCCGTCACGCCCCGAAACGGTGGTGTGAATCGACCGATAGCCGTTCGATTTGGGTTGGCTGATATAGTCCTTGAACCGCCCCGGCACCGCGCGCCAGCGTTGGTGAATAGCCCCAAGCGCACGGTAGCAATCATTTTCAGACCGGGTTATCACGCGAAAGCCGTAAATATCCGACAGCCGCGAAAACCCCATCTCCTTTTCCTGCATCTTGCGCCAGATCGAATAGGGTTTTTTGGCGCGGCCAAACACATCCGCCTCAATGCCCGCCTTGTCCAATTCGTGCCGCATGTCGCCGGTGATCCGCTCGACCACATCGCCGGTCTCGCGTTGCAGGGTGATAAAGCGACGGATAATACTGGCACGTGCCTCGGGGTTGAGCACGCGAAAGGCCAGATCCTCCAGCTCTTCGCGCATCCATTGCATACCCATGCGCCCCGCCAGCGGACCATAAATATCCATGGTCTCGCGCGCCTTTTGCGCCTGTTTCTCAGGGCGCATCGCCTTGATGGTGCGCATATTGTGCAGACGGTCGGCCAGCTTGACCAGAATGACCCGCAAATCCTTGGACATCGCCATGAACAGCTTGCGAAAGTTCTCGGCCTGCTTGGTTTCGGAGTTCGACAGTTGCAGATTGGTCAACTTGGTGACGCCATCCACCAGATCAGCCACCTCGCGGCCAAACTTGTCTGACACGATCTGATACGAGGCTTTGGTATCCTCGATCGTGTCATGCAAGAGGGCGGTGATGATTGTCGCATCGTCCAGCCGCTGCTCTGTCAGGATGGCGGCCACGGCAACGGGATGGGTAAAATAGGGCTCGCCCGAATGGCGAAACTGCCCTTCGTGCATGGCACGGCCAAAATCATAGGCCGCGCGTATCAACGCCTCGTCCGTGCGGGGATTATAGTGGCGCACCAGCGTGATCAGGTCGTCAACGGCGATCATCGGGGTCGCGCCTTGCCGTAGGGGCCGGAGTTACCCCTGACCCTGTGCTTCCATCAGGGCGCGCAGCAGCTTTTCTTCCGACATGTCGTCGGTGTCAGGCTTGTCCACATCGCCGCCCATCAACAGGGCCATGGAATCTTCTTCCGGCTCATCGACTTCGATCTGAGTCTGATTCGACTCGATCAGCCGCTCGCGCAGATCATCCGCCGCCTGCGTTTCCTCTGCGATTTCACGCAGTGCCACAACGGGGTTCTTGTCGTTGTCACGGTCCACCGTCAAAGGCGATCCCGCCGCAATTTCGCGGGCGCGGTGTGCGGCAAGCATCACCAGATCAAAACGGTTCGGAACCTTGTCAACGCAATCTTCTGTGGTAACGCGGGCCATCAGACCTCCGGGACGGGTTAGGGCAGATTTCAAGAAGCCTTGTATTTAGGGTGTCAAACCGGGATTTACAAGCAGAGAATCAAAGCACCTCGACCTCGTCGCGCGCGGCTTGTGGCAGGTCGTCCAGCATCTGTTGCACCGACCGCCCCAGCACGGGATGCACCCAGTCCGGGGCGACATCCGCAAGCGGCACCAAGACGAAAGCGCGCTCGTGCAGGCGCGGATGCGGCAGGATCAGCTGGTCGGGCGCGCGGCTTTGCTGCTCATCGGGCGTCAGCCTTTGCCACGCCTCGAACCCCGCAAGATCAGGCAGCACACGCCCCCCCACCGCGATCAGGTCGAGGTCCAGCGTCCGTTGCCCCCACCGCGTCTCGCGCCTGCGACCAAAGGCCGCCTCAACCCGGTGCAAAAGCGCAAGCAACGCCTCTGGCTCTTGCGCAACACGCAGCACCGCCGCCGCATTCACAAAATCCGGACCCGCCCCGGCGGGAAAGGCCGGTGTGCGAAAAAACCGACTCACACCGAGAATTTCGACCCCCTCTTCGCGCAATCGCACAAGGGCCTCGGTGAGGGTCGCCTCGGGGCGCGACGCACCGAACGGCAAGTTTCCACCCATCGCGATCAAGCATTGTTGATCCAAAGTCATCGCTCCCCTATCTTATCCTGACGTAACATGCCCTTGCATGCAGAATTCTAAACCCCTAATTATCGCTGTTACTCTGTCCTGCCTTCACCACTCACACCACTCACACACTCCCAGGCAAGACATGACCATTCGGAAGGACATTTAAGATGTTTTACAAGGACGAGCGTTTAGCCTTGTTCATAGACGGATCGAATCTCTATGCCGCCGGTAAGGCGCTTGGGTTCGACATCGACTACAAGTTGCTGAGATCCGAGTTCATGCGCCGTGGCAAGTTGCTGCGCGCTTTTTACTATACTGCACTGTTGGAAAATGACGAGTATTCACCGATCCGCCCTTTGGTCGATTGGTTGCATTACAATGGCTACTCCATGGTCACGAAACCGGCCAAGGAATACACTGACAGCCAAGGCCGTCGCAAGGTCAAGGGCAACATGGATATCGAGCTGACGGTGGATGCGATGGAACTCGCACCGCGTGTTGATCATGTTGTGCTGTTCTCCGGCGATGGCGATTTCCGACCCTTGGTCGAAAGTCTGCAACGTCAGGGCGTGCGTGTTTCCGTGGTCTCGACCATCCGGAGCCAGCCGCCGATGATCTCGGACGATTTGCGCCGCCAAGCGGACAATTTCATCGAATTGGCAGATCTCAAGGATGTTATCGGCCGACCGCCGCGCGACATCCAGAACGACCGCCAAGAGGCCTATGCCGAGACCGAGTGACCTACCCGTTAGGCACCACATCAGCGCCCGGATCACCCCTGCATGAGCATGGGTGATCCGGGCGTTTTTGCGCAAATGGCCGGGCTTTTCGCGGCTGCATTCGGCGCGGCGACCATCCTGCCCTTTCAATCCGAAGTGGTGTTTGTCGGCCTGCAACTGGCGGGCACCCTATCCTTGACCGCGCTCGTCGTGGTGGCCAGCATCGGCAACACGCTGGGGGCCGTGGTCAACTATGTCATGGGGCGCGGCATCGAGCGGTTTCGTCACCGCCGCTGGTTTCCCGCCAATGCAGCGCAAATGGCGCGGGCCGAACGCTGGTATGCCCGTTGGGGGGTCTGGACCTTGCTGCTCAGTTGGGCACCTCTGGGCGACGCCTTTACCGTGATCGCCGGGGTTCTGCGCACGCCGGTCTGGCTCTTTCTCGTGCTGGTCACGATTGCCAAAACCGGGCGCTATATCGTGTTGGCCTGGATCACGGCACAGGCGATGGGCTGAGGGGGCGGTGACTTTACTGTCGCGTGCAGCAAGAACAGGACCGCGCGGAATGCTTGGCCGGGGACTAGCGAAGCAACAGTCGTGGTTGCCACTTTATGCCAGCAAAATCCGTGTGACCCATCAGCGATCCGCGCCCTCTCAAAATCGCTAGGCCGCCAGACGGCCCAGCGATCCGCGCGGCACCTTCGGTGCTATTCGCGCGGGTCATAGACAAGAGATCCGGCTTGTAATTCCCTACCACCACACCTCCGACGCCGCTATTTCCCACCCCGCCCTTTACGCGCGCGCCCACCTGCCTTACCTCTGTCCCCAAGCAGGAGATCCGCGATGACAAAGCCCCCCCTTACCCTCTACCTCGCCGCCCCGCGCGGCTTTTGCGCCGGTGTGGACCGCGCCATCAAGATCGTAGAGATGGCGCTCGCGAAATGGGGGGCGCCGGTCTATGTGCGCCACGAGATTGTGCACAATAAATTCGTGGTCGATGACCTGCGCGCCAAGGGGGCGGTTTTCGTCGAAGAACTGGATGAGTGCCCCACCGACCGGCCGGTGATCTTTTCCGCCCATGGCGTGCCCAAATCCGTCCCGGCAGAGGCCGCCGCCCGCCAAATGCTCTATGTCGATGCCACCTGCCCGCTGGTCAGCAAAGTACATATCGAGGCGGAACGCCACCATGACAACGGGCTGCAAATCGTGATGATCGGCCACGCGGGCCATCCCGAAACCGTGGGCACCATGGGGCAATTGCCGACAGGCGAAGTGCTCTTGGTCGAAACCCCCACCGATGTGGCCACGCTCGACGTCCGCGATCCTGCCCGCCTCGCCTTTGTCACCCAAACCACCCTTTCGGTCGACGATACCGCCGAGGTGGTTGCCGCCCTTCAGGCCCGGTTTCCGGCCATTGTCGGCCCGCACAAAGAAGACATCTGCTACGCCACCACCAACCGCCAAGAGGCGGTCAAGGCCATGGCCGAAAAGGCCGAAGCCATGCTCGTCGTGGGTGCCCCCAATTCGTCAAACTCCAAACGTCTGGTCGAGGTCGGCGCGCGCGCGGGCTGCGCCTATTCCCAGCTTGTGCAACGCGCCACCGACATCGACTGGCGGGCGTTGGGCGGTATCCGCAGTATCGGCATCACCGCCGGGGCCTCTGCCCCCGAAGTGCTGGTGAACGAGGTCATCGACGCCTTCCGCGCGCGCTATGACGTGACCGTCGAACAGGTGGAAACCGCCCAGGAAAACGTCGAATTCAAGGTGCCACGGGTGCTGCGCGTGCCGGCCTGATGCGGGCTGGCAGGAAAGCTGCCGAATACCCACAGCTCCCGCCGCATGCATAGAAATTGAACCGGCCCGGTGCCTGTTAAATTATTGATATCGTGTCTCGGTGACTTATCTCACCGGCAGGACACACGATAAATCCACAGCCTTCCCGCGCTTTATGAAACCAGCCGCCTGTGCAGGCATCTTGCGCTCACGGGAGTCGGCGGGAACGGGTTTGTCGACTTAGACCACGCCGCCAACGGCGGAAAACCGAAACCGAGACACAGGAAACGCGCATGACCACGAACTCTTATATGACTTGGGCCATTCTGGGGGCCGCCGGTGGCGCTGGATTCGGCCTTTTTGCAGCACCGCTCCTCTACATCCTGATCAATCTGTCCTCAGATGGCATCTCATTTGGCGAAACCGCACGCTTTGCTATCGCCAACGGGATCACTTGGGGTGTCCTTGGCGTTTTTGCAGGTATCTTCTTTTGGGTGGTCAACAGGGTGCAAAATCCGCCCACAGAGGAGTGATCTTGATCGCCTGACTGCGCAGCAAAAGATCCTGCCACCGTCTGCTACCGCCCGACCGGCCCGTCACTCGTTATCCCGCAGCCACGCAGGCCGCAGCACCACGATGGTAGGCCGGTCTGGCAGGCTGCGCAAAGAGACCTCAATCTCGCTCACACCGGGGCGGGAAATGGCAAATTCGCCTTCCATCCCCGCCAGAAACCGCTCCAGCGTGCTATCGCCAAACCAGTGCATCGGCAGCACGATCGACGCCTTCACCCGCCTGAGCACGTTCATCATATTCTCGATATTCATGGTAAACCCGCCATCAACGGGGGCCATCACCACATCCATCCGGCCAAGAGCGGCATATTGATCGTCCGACGGCTCGTGATGCAAATGCCCCAGATGGGCGATGCACAGCCCCTCAGCCTCAAAGACGAAAATCGAATTGCCATTCTGCTCCACCCCGCCGCCCGACCGGATATCGGTGGGCACATTGCGCACCACCAGCCCGCCCAGATCAAGGTGATGATCGGCCCCCACGCCATATTCCCCCCAACCGCGCAGCACATGCGGGATTGCCGGATCGGGAAAGGCGGTCCAATGCGTCTCATGCGCGTGGTTCATCGTGACAACATCGGGGATCAGATTGGCGCTGCCGATAAAGCCGGTGAAATCTGTCACGGCATTGTATCCGCCCGCCTGAATGAGAAAGGACGCATGCGCGATATAGCGCAGCCGCACGGTATACTCGGGCAGCGGTGCGCGAAAACTGGCCCGGTGCAGGTATTCCATCCCCGGCGTCGCATCGGCAAGCGCAATACAATGGCTTGGCCTACGATCCTGCGCGGTGGCAGGCGCGGCCAGCATCAAAACGAACAAGACAAGTCGGATCATCAGCAGCCCTCCTCTTGGTCTTGAGCAAAATAGCACGGTTTGCCGCGACGTCACCTTGCAGAACCAGAGCGAAAGCCCCTTAGCTGCCCTTGACCAGCGGCACGATGGCCGGATCGGTTTCGGGGGCCAGTTCCTCGAAATCGAAGTTATCCAGCCGTCGCGCCCGCCGTCCCGCCTTGTCTGCCGAAATCCGGATTTCCGCCACATCCTTGGCCGCCAGAGTGAAATGCCGGTCCAGGTTTTCAACCCGTGCGCCCAACCGCTCCACATCCGCGAACAAAAGGCCTAGTTCCCGCCGGATTGCCCCCGCCTGCTCGCGCATGCGCGCATCCTTGAGGATTGCGCGCATGGTGTTGAGCGTGGCCATGCAGGTTGTGGGTGACACGATCCAAACCCGCGCGGCAAAGCCATCGCGCACCACCTCGGGGAAATTGGCGTGCAACTCGGCATAGACCGCCTCAGAGGGCAGGAACATCAGCGCGCCATCGGCGGTCTCGCCCTCAAGGATGTATTTCTCGGAAATATCCTTGATATGCTTGCGCACCGCCGTGCGCATACCCCGCGCCGCCTCGGCCAATTCCCCGTCTGTCTTGGCCCGGCGCAGCGCCTCATAGGCCTCCAACGGGAATTTACTGTCAATGCAAATTGGCCCCGGTGGATTGGGCAGATGAATAAGACAATCCGCCCGCCGCCCGTTCGACAGCGTCGCTTGCAACGTGTAACTGTCCGACGGCAGCGCCTTGGTGACAATATCCGTCAGCTGGATTTCCCCAAACGCCCCCCGCGTCTGCTTGTTTGACAGGATATCCTGCAACGACAGCACATCACCCGACAGCTTGGTGATATTGTCCTGCGCCTTGTCGATGGCTTGCAGGCGCTGCTGCAATTCCCCAAGCGATTGCGCCGTGCGCCGCGAGGTGCCTTGCAGGTTCTCGGTCATGGCATGGCTTACCTGCGCCAACCGCTTTTCCATCAGTTGCAACAGATGCGATTGCGCCGCCGCCTGCGCCTCGGACACATGGTTTAGGCCACCGGCAAGCTGATGCTGCCCATCCGACAGCCCCTGCACCCGCTGCCCCAATTGCCCCATCTGATAGGCGAGCGGCTCTGCCAGCCGCGCCGACCGATTGGCGGCGCGCAGCGCAAGGATGAGCAGCAGAAGGATCAGCAGCAACACCGCCGCGCCGATCACCACTGCCAGAACGGCGGGATCGTCAAACGCATAGGTCTGACCGCCAATCTGGATCATGTGCGCCCGAACAGCCGTTCAATATCCGATAGCCGCAATTCCACATAGGTCGGCCGCCCGTGGTTGCACTGCCCCGACATCGGCGTGCGCTCCATCTCGCGCAAAAGGGCGTTCATCTCATCCGCGCTCATCCGGCGACCTGACCGGACCGAGCCATGACAGGCCACGCGGCTGAGGATCGCGTCGATCCGCAATTTCAACGTGCCGCTTGCGCCCTGATCCTGCAACTCGTCCAAGATATCGCGCAAAAGCGCCTTGGCGTTGACAGGCCCCAGAATGGCTGGGGTTTCGCGCACCGCAAGGCTGCCCGACCCAAACGGTTCGATCCCCAGCCCCATCCCGGCCAACTCTTCGGCATGGTCCATCAACAACGCGCAATCGGCTTCGGAAAGATCGACAATCTCAGGGATCAGCAGCGCTTGCGCCGCGATCCCGCTCTCGGCCATCTGGCGTTTCAGCCGCTCATACACCAGACGCTCATGGGCGGCGTGCTGATCGACAATGACCATGCCGGTCTCGGTCTGGGCGATGATGTAATTCTCATGCACCTGCGCCCGCGCGGCCCCAAGCGGCAACGCCGTGGCGGGCTGTTCCTCTACCTCCGGCTCTGGCGCGCTCTCAACCCGCGCGCTCCAATCCGCGCCCATATCGGCAAAACCGGCCGCTTGTGCCTGATAGGCCAGGCTGCGTGCCTGCGGCGACGGGCGGTCCATCTGATAGATGCGCCCCGCCGGTTCCGCCCGAAACGCGCCCAAGGTGGCCCCCGCCACCGTGGTTGACGCCCGATGCCCCGCCTCCGCCAAGGCATGCCGCAGCCCCGATACGATCAGCCCCCGCGCCAGCCCCGGATCACGAAACCGCACCTCGGATTTCGCCGGATGCACGTTCACATCAACCAGCGTGGGATCACAGCCCAGCAACAGCGCCGCAGCCGGGTGCCGGTCCCGGCTGAGCACATCCTGATAGGCAGCACGCAGCGCGCCATAAAGCATCTTGTCCCGCACTGGGCGGCCATTGACAAAAAGATACTGCGCCACGGCTGATCCCCGCGCATAAGTGGGCAGCGCGGCATAGCCGGTCAGGCGCAGCCCCTCGCGCGTGGCATCAATCTTCAGCGCATTTTCGGCGAACTCCGCCCCCAGAACCCGCGCCAATCGCCCATGCAGCGCGTCAAACAAATCGCCACTTTCAGGATCGGCACGAAACACGATCCGCCCTTCGCCCCCGCCAGACACATCGCGCAGGGTGAACCCCACAAACGGCTCCGCCATCGCCAACCGCTTGACCGTATCGGCAATCGCCTGCGCCTCTGCCCGGTCCGAGCGCATGAACTTAAGCCGCGCGGGCGTGGCGTAAAACAGATCACGCAGCGTCACCACCGTGCCACTGTTCAACGCGGCGGGTTTGACTGCCCCCATCTGCCCACCGGCAACGGTCATCTCAGCCGCCTCTGCACCCGCACGCGACACAATCGTCAGCCGCCCGACCGCCCCCAAGGACGGCAACGCCTCGCCACGAAACCCAAAGGAATGAATATTCAAAAGGTCCGAGCCGTCGATCTTGGACGTGGCATGCCGCGCAAGCGCCAGTGGCAACTCATCCGGCGTCATGCCACAGCCATCATCGCTGACGCGGATCAGCGTCTTGCCCCCATCGGCATAGCTCACTTCAATCCGGGTGGCCCCGGCATCAAGCGCGTTTTCCACCAATTCCTTGACCGCCGAGGCAGGCCGCTCCACCACCTCTCCCGCCGCAATGCGATTGATCGCCCCCTCGTCCAACTGACGAATTTGGGGGCGGTCTGCGCGTATCTTGGGGTTGTGGCTGTTCATACCGCTAGACTTAGCACAGATCGCCACGATTCTGCCAGAGAGGGCATCAAACCCCGCACAGAATAAAAAGCCCGGGCGCGAACGCCCGGGCAAGCTCTCTCAAGATCTGTCAGGAAGGAGAAGGATCAGCTCTTGGAGAATTCAGGATAGGCTTCCATGCCCATTTCCGCCATGTCGAGCCCGTTGATCTCGGTCTCTTGATCGACCCGCAGACCCATGGTGCCCTTGATGATCAGCCAGATCACGATGCTGACGGTAAAGGTAAAGGCACCGTAGGCAAAGATCCCCAGAAGCTGCGTGCCGAGGCTGGCCTCGCCATAGAAGACCACGGCAAGCGTGCCCCAGATACCGGCGAGCAAGTGAACCGGGATGGCACCAACCACATCGTCGATCTTGAACTTGTCAAGCATGGGCACGGCCAAGACCACGATCACACCGCCAACAGCCCCGATCCAAAGTGCGCCGAACAGGCTCGGTGCAAGCGGCTCTGCGGTGATCGACACCAGACCCGCCAATGCGCCGTTGAGAACCATGGTCAGGTCAGGCTTTTTGTAGAGCACTTGGGTCAGGATCAGCGCAGCAATCGAACCCGCAGCCGCCGCCATATTGGTATTGGCAAAGATCCGCGACACGTCCGAAACATCGCCCACAGTGCCCATCGCCAATTGCGAACCACCGTTAAAGCCGAACCAACCCAGCCACAGGATGAATGTGCCCAAAGTGGCAAGCGCAAGGTTCGAACCCGGCATCGGCGTGACCTTGCCATCTTTGCCATATTTGCCAAGACGCGGCCCAAGGATGATCGCCCCCGCCAGAGCAGCCCAGCCACCCACGGAATGCACAACGGTCGAGCCAGCAAAGTCAGAGAACCCAGCCTCAGACAACCAGCCGCCGCCCCACTGCCAGGACCCGGAAATCGGATACATGAACCCGGTCAGCACGATGACAAACACAAGGAAAGGCCAAAGCTTGATCCGCTCCGCCAGTGCGCCCGACACGATCGACGCTGTGGCGGCGACAAACACCAGTTGGAAGAAGAAGTCAGAACCGATCGAGGCATAATCAAGCGCCGCATCCGCCGCCGCAACCCCTACCGGGTCCAGCTCGGTCATGGCAAAGAACGGCCCGACCCAACCGGCCACCAGCCAGCCATCGCCGGGATACATCAGGTTAAAGCCGACCAGCCAATACATGATCGTTGCAAAGGAATAGAGGACGATGTTCTTGGTCATCTGCATCGTGACGTTCTTGGACCGCACCAGCCCGCCTTCGAGCATGGCAAAACCCGCCGCCATGAAGAACACCAAAAAGCCCGCCATGCAGAACAGCAGCGTCGTCATGATATAGGGGCCGATTTCATCAAAGCTGGGCACGGCCTCAGCCGCCGCCTCTTGGGTCAGCCCCATCTGCGGCAGCGCAATCAGCGTTGCGGCAAGGCCGAGTTTTAGCATGGAATTCATTGTGTTTATCCTTTCCCCTGCGCGCTCAAAGCGCGTCATCGTTGGTTTCGCCGGTGCGCACGCGCACGGCTTGCTGGATGTCGAGCACGAAGATCTTGCCGTCACCGATCTTTCCGGTGCGGGCGGTCTTGGTGATGGTCTCGACCACCTGATCGGCCATCGCGGCAGAAACCGCGATTTCCAGCTTGATCTTGGGCACGAAATTCACGGCGTATTCCGCACCGCGATAGATTTCCGTGTGGCCGGATTGCGAGCCAAAGCCCTTGATCTCTGTCACCATCATGCCGCGTACGCCGATGTCGGTCAGCGCCTCGCGGACCTCTTCCAGCTTAAACGGCTTTATCGTTGCAATGATGAGTTTCACGTCTGCCCCTTTCGGTTTGCGGTGTCTCAGCGCGTTGTTTGCACATGCAGAAAAGGCGCAGATGGCAGAGTCTGGAAGGGTCAAGGCAGGAATCCGCCGCCTAAATTCACCCCATATGCTTAAAATTTGTGCTGAAATATTAATTTGCGTATTTTTTACGCACATCGGAAATCACGATCCGCGCGCGCGGGGTCTCTACTTTTGCGATCCCGCATTATAAACTGTCCCAAACACACAAGGCCGAGCAGGGCAGTAATGAGCACGACAGGACCGAAAAAACCGCCTCTGGCGGCCCCCAAGCGCAGCGCCAAGGCGCCGTCCAAACCAAAACCCGCGCGCAAGGCCAAAAGCACGCCGCGTCGCGCCCGTGCGCGCTCCAATAACGTGGTCGTGCGGTTGGTCGGCGGGCTGCTGCGCTGGATATTCGGCGTGCTCTGGTGGATTACCTGGCGGGTAACGGCCGTGGTCACTGTGGTCGTGGGCGTGATGGTGGCCATCACCTACACCAGCCTACCCGAATTCCAGACCCTGATGGATGGCCGCGCCAAGGGCTCTGTCACCCTGCTGGATCACGACGGAGAGGTCTTTGCCTGGCGCGGCGATCAGTTTGGTGGCATCGTCACCGCCGAAACCGTCAGCCCGCATCTCAAGAATGCCGTGATCGCCACCGAGGACCGCCGATTTTATCTGCATCCCGGCGTTGACCCCATCGGTATTGCCAGCGCCATCCGCATCAACCTGAACGAGGGGCGCGGCCCGTTGCAGGGCAACGGCGGCTCGACCATCACGCAGCAGACCGCGAAACTGCTCTGCTTTGGCAATGCCTATAATGCCAGCGAATGGAAGAGTGAGGCCGAATACATCGCCGACTGTCGCCGCTCCTCTCTCTCGCGCAAAGCCCGCGAGGCAGTCTACGCCCTGGCGATGGAGGTAAAATACACCAAGAATCAGATCCTCTCGGTCTATCTCAACCGCGCCTATCTGGGCGGCGGGGCCTATGGGGCCGAGGCCGCAGCCCAACGCTATTTCGGCAAGTCCGCCGCCACGCTCAACCCCGCCGAGGGCGCGATGATTGCAGGGCTTTTGACAGCACCCTCGACCCTCGCACCGACCGCAAATCTCGAACGCTCGCGCAACCGTGCCTCGGTCGTGGTGGGCCTGATGCGCCGTCAAGGCTATCTTAGCGATCAAGAGGCGGCCTTGGCCCTCGCCAACCCTGCCGAACTCTCCGAGGCCGCCGAACGGCAGGCAGGCGGCTATTTCGCCGATTGGGTCATGGCGTCGGGGCCCGAGTTTTTCACCCGCGACACCACCGAAGACGTGATCATCCGCACCACCTTGGATCAACGCGTGCAAACCGCTGCCGAAGAGGCGCTGACCTATATCTTTGACGAAAAAGTGCGCGAAGGTTCCAAGGCGCAGGCCGCGATTGTCGTCATGTCCGCCGATGGTGCGGTGCGTGGCATGGTGGGCGGGCGCAAAACCAAGGTGGTGGGTGCCTTCAACCGCGCCACACAGGCCAAACGCCAGACCGGATCAGCCTTCAAGCCCTTCGTCTACGCCACGGCCGTGGAACTTGGCTACAGCTACGATTCAGTTGTCGTGGACGAACCCTACTGCCTCAATATCCCCGGCTCTGGCCGCTGGTGCCCGGAAAACTACACCCGCGACTACAAAGGTCGCGTGTCGCTGACCGAGGCGCTCGCGCAATCCCTCAACATCCCGGCGGTCAAAATCTCCGAGAGTGTCGGGCGTGACCTCGTGCGCAAAGTGGCCAGCGATTTTGGCATCGACAGCGATTTGGCCGCAGGCCCGGCCTTGGCGCTTGGGGCCTCTGAAAGCACGCTTCTGGAAATGACAGGCGCTTATGCGGGCATTCTCAACGGCGGCTCCTCTGTCACGCCCTATGGCCTAGTCGAACTGAAGCTCTTGGGCGAGAACGAGCCCTTGATGGGCACCGGCGGTGGCATCGGCGAGCGCGTCATTCAGGAAAGTGCCGCGCAGGAACTCATCTACATGATGACCAAGGTGATCGAAGGTGGCACCGGCGGTCGCGCCCGCCTGCCGGGCCGCGAGGCTGCTGGCAAAACCGGCACCACACAGGCCGCCCGCGATGCTTGGTTTTTGGGTTTTACCGCCGATTATGTGGCCGGGGTCTGGATGGGCTATGATGACAACACCCCGCTCAGCGGCGTCACCGGTGGCGGTCTTCCGGCTGAAATCTGGCAGGAAACCATGATGCGCGTGCATGAGGGCATTGATCCCAAACCCCTGCCGATGCTGCGCCCACAACCCCGCCCCGCCCCGGCACCCGCGCCAGCCCCGCAGGACCAGCAACGCCGCGCGCCGGTGGCCAGCGACAATCCGATCGAAAACATCCTGCGCAGCATCTTTGGCGGCAACTGAAAACGGCGCCCAAACAGGGCGCCGTTCACGACGAACCAAAATGTAAAACGCCTCAGCCCGCTTGCTTGAGATCCGCAATCAGCGCGTTCACATCGCCATTGCGGCGATCCAGCATCGCGCCAATCTCGGTGCGCTCGCTCAGCCGCAGGCTGATGCCCTCGATGATCATATCGAAAAACAGATCCTTGCCCGAGCGGTCTGACACAAGGAAACTCACCTCGAACGGCGATTGCCCGCGAAGATAGGCCGTGGATTTCACCTCGTGCCACGATTTCACCGGCTTGACCGAGTTCACCTCGATGCGCCCCCCCGCGAATTCATTGAACCGCTTGCCATATTTCCGCGCGATATAGCCCCGGAACGCTTCGGTAAAGGCACGCATCTGCGCCGATGATACCCGGTTGGCATCCGCCCCAAGGGTAGACCGCGCAATGATATTCACATCGGCATAGGTGCTGAAAATACGCTCGAAATCCGCGATCATGCCCGATATCGGCTTGCCCGATGCGATGACGCGGTTGATGTTCACCACAACCTCATCCACCAGCGACCGCGCGCGCGCATCATCGAGCGCCCACCCGGTGCGGGGCAGGGCAGCCAACGCGGTCACGGCAAAACCCGAGGTCATGAAATGGCGGCGGTTGATGTCACTCAGCATAGGGATCCTCCAAAGGTGTGGACGGCTCAAGACTACCGTAAGGGTCGTCATAGACACTATCAGCCGTGCCGCCCAGTTTGAAGCGTCGGTTTTGCAGGAAGATCGAGCGCGACTGCGCATAGCTGTCGGCACTCTCGTAAAGAATGGCGTCAATCGTCTCGCTGAACTTCTCGCGCTTGGATAGGCCAGCGGCCACACCCGCCCCGGTTCCAACCAGATTAGCCGGCGATTCAAGTATGTAACTCAAGGGGTTGGTGAAAAGATCAACCGCAATGCCCCAGGTATCCCGCTCTGTCGAAGGGCCCAAGACCGGCAGTTCTACATAGGCCCCTTCCCGCGCGCCCCAAACGTGCAAAGTTTCGCCGAAGTCGGTATTGGTGCCCGCGGCCATACCCATTTCGCTGGCCGGATCGAACAGACCGCCAAGGCCAAAGGTGGTGTTTACAACCAGACGCGCGGTGTCCTGAAACGCCCCACGCATATTCAGCTGCAAGACATTGTTCACGATATCACTCGGCAGCGATAGGTTGGTCGAGAACCGCCCGATGACCGTCTCGATATCGTCGGGAATGGCCGCACTATATCCCTTGGCCACCGGCCGCACGAGCGAACGGTCAAACCCTCGGTTGAACTCATGCACACCACGGTTTTGCGACTCATACGGGTCGAAAACATCGCGCGTGGCCTCTGACGGATCAGGGCGCGCGCAGGCGCTTAGCGCGACGACACCTGTAAGGGCGATCACCCGCAACGCGGAACCGGACGAGATATGGAAAGATGGCAACTGCAATGGTTTATCCGTCATTAAACGAGTCTCTGCCTTACATAAACTATAGCCCGAACAAACCCATCATCCTACGCCCCATGTTCACAATGCTGTGGCAGAATGGTGACATTCCCTGTAAGGGAAGACAGGATTGCTTTGGATCACTTAAAGACTTGAACACTAAAGACGGAATACAGATTTGGACAAGATGAAACTGGAAGCGGGCCGCCAAGAATTGCGCGCGGCCCGACGCGAAAGCCGTAGTCTCTACTGGTTTGTTGGCATCTTCAGCTTTTTCGCCAATCTTCTGATGTTGACCGGCCCAATCTACATGTTGCAGGTCTATGACCGCGTCCTCAGCAGCCGCTCGGTGGAAACCCTGATCGCACTCTCGGTGCTGGTTTTATTTCTCTATACGATGATGGGCCTGCTCGATTATGCCCGTGGCCGCATCATGGGGCGGGTCGGCGCGCGCTTTCAGGCGCGTCTGGACCGGCGGGTATTCGACGCGGTGATTCGCAAATCGGCCATCCAGCCCGATGCCAACACCGCCACCGGCCTGCGCGATCTGGAATCAATCCAGCGGCTGATGACATCGCCCGTGCTTCTGGCGATTTTCGACATGCCATGGGCCCCGTTCTTTCTGGCCGCGATCTGGGTGTTTCACCCTTGGCTTGGCATTCTCGCTCTTGCCGGGGGGGCGCTTTTGGTTGTTGTCACCCTGATCAATCAGGTCGTGACCCGCAAACCCACCGGACAGGCCAATAACGCAAGCGTTCAGGCCGAATCAATTTCCGAACAATTACGCAACGAATCCGAGATGATTCAGGCCATGGGCATGCGCGACGCGGCCTTTGATCGCTGGCAAGCCGCGCGTGGCCGCGCCCTCTCGACCGCGATCGAGGCCGCTGATCTGGGCGGCACCTTCACCACCTCCACCAAGGCGCTGCGCCTTCTTCTTCAATCGGCGATGCTGGGTCTGGGCGCGTGGCTCGTGCTGCGCGGAGAGCTGACGCCCGGTGCCATGATCGCAGGCTCGATTCTTATGGGCCGCGCGCTTGCCCCCATCGAGCAGGCCATCGGCCAATGGGCGCTGGTGCAACGCGCCGCCAAAGGCTGGGAAAGCCTAGCGGAACTCCTCGGCTCTGTTCCCCCTGAACAACCGCGCACGCCCCTGCCCCGCCCCAAGGCGCGGCTGGAAGTGAGCCAACTTACCATGGTCCCGCCGGGTGAAAGCCAGGCCGTGCTCAAAACACTCAGTTTCAAGATCGAACCGGGTCAGGCCGTGGGCGTGATCGGCCCCTCCGGGGCGGGCAAATCCACCCTCGCCCGCGCCATCACCGGCGTCTGGCGGCCTGCGGGCGGCAAGATCCGCCTCGATGGCGCAACCCTCGACCAATACGCCCCCAATGTGCTGGGTGAGTTGATCGGCTATCTGCCACAGCGCGTGCAGCTCTTTGACGGCACCATCGCCGACAACATCGCCCGCTTGGCCGCCCAGCCGGACCCCGCCAAGATCGTCGCCGCCGCGCGCAAGGCCGACGCCCATGAGATGATCCTAAAACTGCCCAACGGCTATGACACCCGCGTAAGCACCAGCGGCGGGCGGCTCTCGGGCGGGCAGATGCAGCGCATCGGCCTTGCCCGCGCCATGTATGGCGATCCCATGATCCTCGTGCTGGATGAACCCAATTCCAATCTCGATAATGAAGGCAGCGAAGCGGTCAATCTCGCCATCCGCAGCTTCAAGGCCGAAGGCAAGGCCGTGATCGTGGTTGCCCACCGTCCCGCCGCGATCAAGGAATGCGATATGCTGCTGATGCTTGAGGCCGGCGTTATGCGCGCCTTTGGCCCGCGTGAAAAAGTGCTCAAGGATGTGCTCCAGAACCATCAACAAGTCACCGAGTCCACTGGCCCCGGAGGTGTGCGATGAGCGCCCCGAACGATAGCGCATGGTCGGCGCGCAAGCCGCTGATCATCGGTCTCATCGGCCTTGTTCTGCTGGTGGGCGGTTTTGGGACATGGGCCGCGTTCACCCAGATTTCCGGGGCGATTATCGCACCGGGGCGCATAGAGGTGGATCAAAATCGGCAGGTCGTCCAACACCCCGACGGTGGCGTCGTTTCCGCCATCGAGATCAAAGAGGGCGACAAGGTCAGCGCCGGTCAGGTGCTTGTCCGGCTTGATCCCAACGAGTTGCAATCCGAACTCTCGATCATCGAAAACCAGCTTGCCGAACTCATGGCCCGCCGTGGCCGCCTAGAGGCCGAGCGCGACGGGCGCGATGCCCTGAAATTCGATCCGCTCCTCATTGAACTGTCAGCGCAGAACGCCGACGCCGCCGATCTGATGACCGGGCAAAAGACCCTGTTCGAGGCCCGCGCCCAGACCGTCGCCGCCGAGATTGACCAACTTGACAAGCGGCGCGGCCAGATTTCCAACCAGATCGAGGGCATCGAGGCCCAGCAAGTGGCCCTTGCCCGCCAGCTTGAACTGATCGAACTGGAACTGACCGATCAACAATCGCTGCTGGATCGTGGGCTGGCGCAAGCGACCCGCGTGCTCGGGCTGCAACGCGAACAGGCGCGCCTCAGCGGCACCATGGGCGATCTTGCCGCCCAAAAGGCCGAGGCCGAAGGCCGCATCACCGAAATCGAAATCTCGATTCTCAAACTGGGCACAGACCGGCGCGAAGAGGCGATCACCACCCTGCGGGATCTGCAGTTCCGCGAGCTTGAATTGCGCGAACAACGCCGCGCCCTGATCGAACAAATGGGGCGGCTCGACATCCCCGCACCAGTCTCGGGCGTGGTCTATAACCTCCAGGTCTTTGCCCAACGCTCGGTCATCCGGCCCGCCGATCCGGTGCTCTTCATCGTGCCACAGGACCGCCCGCTGGTGATCAACGCCCGCGTCGACAGCATCCATGTCGATAAACTCTTTGTCGGACAGGAAGTCACGCTGCGCTTCTCTGCGCTCGATCAACGCACCACGCCAGAACTTTTTGGGCGCGTCACCCAGATTTCCGCCGATGCCTTCGAGGATGAGGCCACGCGCGCCAGCTATTACCGCGCCGAAATCGTGCTGAGCGAAGGCGAGCAGGCCCGCTTGCCCGAGGGCACCACCCTTATCCCCGGCATGCCGGTCGAAGCGTTCATCCGCACCGCCGACCGCACACCGCTGGCTTATCTGGTCAAACCCTTCACCGATTATCTGGCCAAGGCATTCCGCGAGTAACCCGTGGGATCACCCCACATCCGTGCGCCCGCGCCGGTCTGCCCGCAACTGCGCATAAAGAACATGCGTCCGCCAACGCCCGTTGATCTGCAAATAGCTCTGCGCGACACCTTCGTATTTGAAACCGCATTTTTCCAGCAGCGCCCGCGACGCCTGATTTTCCGGCAGGCAGGCCGCCTCGATTCGGCTTAGGTCCAGCCGGTCAAAGGCATAGTGCACCACCCCGGCAATCGCCTCGCGCATATAGCCCTGCCGCGCATAGGCTTGGCCGATCCAATAGCCCAGCGTGCCCGCCTGCGCCGGACCCCGCCGAATATTGTCCAGCGTGATCGCCCCCAATAACGCCTGATCCTCGCGCCGCACCAAAAAAAGCGGCATTGCGCTGCCATTGGAAATCGAACGTTGCGCCCACCAGACCCGGTTGGAAAACCCTTTGCGCGCCAGATGATCCACGGCCCAGAGCGGCTCCCACGGGGTCAGGAAATCCGCACTCTCCGCGCGCAACGCGCTCCAGTCCCGATAATCGCCGATCACCGGCTGCCGCAGGCTAAGACGCTCGGTCTCGATCCTGAGCTTGCGGCGCGGCAAAAGCATCATCAGGCAGCGCGCCTCGCATCAAGGGCGGCCAGCGTCGGGGCCTGTTCCACCGGACCATAAAGCGCCAGCGCCGCAGGGGCCTGCGCCACCGTGCTCTCGGCCAGCCGCCGCACATCCGCAAGCGTCACCGCGTCAATGCGTTCCACAACCTCTGGCAGGGTTGGCACCCGCCCCCAGATTTGCAGCATCCGCGCCAGCCGTTCGGCCCGGTTGCTCGGGCTCTCCAGCCCCATCAGCAATCCGGCCTTCATCTGCGCCCGCGCCCGCTCGACCTCGGCGGCGCTCATATCTTCGGCGGCACGCTTCATCTCGTCGATGGTGATCCCTGCCAGATCACCCAATTGCTCGCCCGACGTGCCTGCATAGATCGTCATCATGCCGGTATCCGAATAGGCCCCGGCCTGCGCATAGATCGAATAACACAGCCCCCGCCGCTCGCGGATCTCCTGAAACAGCCGCGACGACATCGACCCACCAAGCGCAGAGGCATAGATTTGCGCGGTGTAAATATCGGGATGCGCGTAATCCGGGCTCTCGAAGGCGAGCGCGAAATGCGCCTGCTCCAGGTCCTTGACATGCCGCGTCTCGCCCCCTGCAAACCGCGCCACCGGCGGCTCGATCGCATGGCTTGGGATCATGTCACCAAACACGCCTTCGGCCATGCGCACGAGGGCCTCGTGATCTACCGCCCCCGCCGCCGACAGCACCATCTGACCGGGCCGGTAATACTGATCCACGAACCGTTCCAGATCGGGCCGGTCAAAGCCGCGCACCCGCTCTTCCGCGCCCAGAATGGTGCGTCCCAGCGGATGATCGGGATAGGCCTTTTCCTGCAACCAGTCGAAAATGATGTCATCCGGCGTATCCGCCGCCTGACCGATCTCTTGCAGGATCACGCCGCGTTCAACCTCGATCTCACGCGGATCGAAGACCGGGTTACGCAGAATATCCGACACCACATCCAAGGCCAGCGGCACATCTTCCTTGAGGACGCGCACGTAATAGGCCGTCACCTCGCGGCTGGTATAGGCGTTGATATAGCCGCCCACATCCTCAATCGCCTCGGCGATCTGCAAGGCCGAACGCCGCTTGGTCCCCTTAAAGGCCATATGCTCCAGAAAATGCGCGATGCCATTCTGGCTGGCCTCTTCATGGCGCGCGCCGGCCAGCACCCAGACGCCGATGGCCGCCGATTGCAGGCCGGGCATATGCTCCGAGACGATGCGAAACCCGTTGGGAAGGGTGGTCAGTTGGACACTCAATTGGCGATCCGTTCCTTGATCAATGTTTCAATGGCGCTCAGGTCGTTCTCGACCCGCGTCACACGTTCATCCCGCTCATACAGGTCCGCCATACGCTCGGGCAAGGGGGGGTGAATCCCGCTCGCCTCTTCCACCGCAGCCGGGAATTTCGCAGGATGCGCTGTGGCCAGCGTGATCATCGGCACGCCCTCACGCCGCTCGACCTCGGCCACATGCACGCCCACCGCGCTATGGGGGCACAGCAACTCGCCACTCGTGGCCCATGTATCGCGAATAGCGGCGCGGGTGTCCTCTTCGCTACAACGCCCGCTGTCGAAGGTCTCGCGCAGCGCCTCCAGCGCGCCTTGGCTCACGCTAAATCCGCCCGCCTTCAATGCCTCCATCTCCTGCGCCACGGCGTTCCCATCCTGCCCATAGGCATAGAAGAGCGCGCGTTCAAAATTCGAAGACACCTGAATATCCATCGACGGGCTGATCGACGGGGCCACGCCATCGGGGCGATACTCTCCCGTGCTCAGACAACGGTGCAGAATATCGTTCTGATTGGTCGCCACCACCAGCCGGTCAATCGGCAGGCCCATCCGCTTGGCGATATAGCCCGCGAAGACATCGCCGAAATTCCCCGTCGGCACCGTGAAACTGACCTTGCGGTCCGGCGCACCAAGACTGACAGCCGACGTAAAGTAATACACCACCTGCGCCAGAACCCGCGCCCAGTTGATGCTGTTCACACCCGCCAGACGCACGCCGTCGCGGAACTCGAAATCGTTGAACATGTCCTTGACGCGCGCCTGGGCATCGTCGAAATGCCCGTCGATGGCCAGCGCGTGCACATTGCCCTCAACCGGCGTTGTCATCTGCCGCCGCTGCACCTCGGACACCCGGCCATGCGGATAGAGGATGAACACATCCACCGCATCCAGACCCCGAAACGCCTCAATCGCCGCAGAGCCGGTATCGCCGGAGGTCGCCCCCACAATGCTCACCCGTTGGCCAGAGCGCTTGAGCGAGAACTCGAACATCTGCCCAATCAGCTGCATGGCGAAATCCTTGAACGCCAGCGTCGGGCCGTGGAACAACTCCAGCAGGAAATGACCGCTATCCAATTGCTTGAGCGGCGCCCGCGCCGCATGGCCAAAGCCCGCATAGGCCCGCGCGATGATCCCGCGAAACTCCTCGTCGGTAAAGGCATCGCCGATGAACGGCCGCATCACCCGAAACGCCGCCTCCTCATAGCTCACGCCCTCGAGTGCGCGCATATCCTCGGCGCGCATCACCGGAATGCTCTCGGGCAGATAGAGCCCACCATCGCGCGCCAACCCCGTCAGCATCGCCTCTTCGAAACTCAGCGTGGGCGCGCAGCCCCGTGTCGAGATATATTTCACGTCTTGCCTCTCTCTGCCTGCCGCATGCGCCAGATAAAAACCCCACTCATCGCGGCCCATATGGCGGCCAGCGAAAACCATGTGATCGCGTAACTCAGGTGATCGTTGGGAATACCGCTTGTGTCTACCGGCAAGGGCGACACGCCCACCTCCGGCACCGACAGCCTGCGCGCCACCACCAAAACCGGCTCTGTATCCAGCACGTCAGCCATCTGTGCGATGTCGCGAGCAAACCAGATATTGCCCGCCACATCGTTTTCGGGCGTGGAACTCAGCCGCTCGTCGGGCCAGTGCAGATTGCCCTGAACCGTGACCATCCCCTCCGGTGGGGCCGGAATATCGGCGCTCACCTTGATGAACCCCCGGTCAAGCAGCACCCGGCGCGCCCCGGTGTCCAAAACGGAAATCACCCGATATCCCGCGCCCACCTGCTTTTGACTGACCAGCACCCGCAGCGCCGTATCGCCAATCTGCCCCGTAACCTCAACCGGCAGATAGCGATCTGCCTCTGGCTCTGCGGCGTCGGGCAACCCCACCGGCGGCGCGGCGATATGTGCCGCGATATCCGCCAATACACCCTCTTTCCATGCCAGCCGGTCGACCTGCCATTTGCCCAACCCAATCAGCACCGCCACACCGGCAATGCCAAAGATCAGGGGGATCACAACGCTTTTCCGCATGTCACACTCTCAAAAGGAAAATGCGGGGAAAGAAAACCCCCCGCATCTTCGTCTTGGTTTAAATACCCGCGCTTGGAACGCCAGCTTTACTGTAAAAAGATCGTCACGCGCCCCAGATGTAGATCGCGGCGAACAGGAACAGCCAGACCACATCGACAAAGTGCCAATACCAAGCGGCCGCTTCAAAGCCCACGTGCTGTTGCGGCGTGAAATGCCCCTTTTGCACCCGGATCAGGCAGACAAAGAGGAAAATCGTACCGATCACCACATGCGCCCCGTGAAAGCCCGTCGCCATAAAGAAGTTGGCGCCGTAGATATTGCCGGAAAAGCCAAAGGCCGCGTGGCTATATTCATAGGCTTGGAACACGGTAAAGATCGCACCCAGCGCAATCGCGATCATCAGCCCGCGCTTTACGTCCTGACGATTGTTCTCATGCACCAGCGCATGGTGTGCCCATGTCGCAGCACAGCCCGAGCAGAGCAGGATCAGCGTGTTGATCAGCGGCAGATGCCAAGGATCAAAGGTCTCGATCCCGACAGGCGGCCAGACGCCATCGACCATCGGAGAGTTTTCGCCCATCGGATACATGGCATGCTTGAAAAAGCTCCAGAACCACGCGGCAAAGAACATCACTTCGGACATGATGAACATGATAAAGCCATAGCGCAGGCCGATCCGCACGACCGGGGTGTGATCGCCGGTCTGCCCCTCGTTCACCACATCGGCCCACCAGCCGAACATGACGTAAAGCACGCCGACCAGACCCGCCAAGAGCATCCAAGGCCCATGATCGTGAAAGAACAGGACCGCCCCAAAGAGCATGACGAACCCCGCCAAAGAGCCGAGCAACGGCCAGATTGAGGGGGGCAGAATGTGGTAATCGTGGTTTTTCTCGTGTGCCATCTTTGTCTTATCCCTCGTCGAAGGCTCAGTTCAGGTTTTTATCGTTGTTGGTCCCCTGCTCAAGCGCGGCTTGCTCCTCGGGCAGGTCAATTTCGTGGAACGTGTAGGACAGCGTGATCGTATGTACGTATTTCGCGTCACGGTCGGTCACGATCTCTGGGTCGACGTAAAAGGTCACGGGCATCTGAACCCGTTCACCCGGCTGTAGCACCTGTTGTTCAAAACAGAAACAGTCGATCTTGGTGAAAAAGCCACCCGCCTCATAGGGCGTGACATTATAGCTGGCTGATCCGGCGACTGCGCGGTCAGTGGGGTTATAAGCCTCGTAAAAGGCCAGCCCCGTCTCACCGATGCGAATTTCCATCTGGCGCTCCATGGGTTTGAACTCCCAAGGCATATCGCGCTCTTTGCTGGCGTCGAACCGCACTTTGACGGTTTGCTCCAGAACATCGTCGCTTGCCACTTCTGACACGCCTGTCGCCCCGCCAAAGCCAGTCACGCGGCAAAACCAGTCGTAGAACGGCACCGAAGCCCAAGCGAGCCCGCCCATCAGGACGACCACGCCAACAGTCTGGGTCACGGTCTTGAATTTCGGATCAAGCGCCATCAATTCTCCCCCTGTTCGATCTTGGGCACGGCGAATCCATCGTCCGAGACTTTGGCAATCGTCATGCCGAACACCAGCGCAACAAACCCTGCCAGCACAAGGCCAAGGCCCAGATTGCGGCCAAACCGGCGCTTGTGCAGCTCATGTTCCTCGCGAAAGCTCATGACCAGCCACCCAAGCCAAACCCGCCCAGCGCCGCCTCGGCAAGAATGGCCGTGAAATGCGCGAAAAGATACCAGAGCGACAGCTTGAACGCCCGCTTTTCGACGCGGTAGTTATCGGCCTCCGCCTGATCCTCATCCCGCCGCCAGATCGCAATCGCATCCCGCAGAAAGAGCGCGTTAAAGACCACCGCAACCGCCAGATAGACCGGCCCGCCGATCCCGGTGAACCCAGCTCCAATCGCCAGCGCCGCCAAGAGCACCGTGTAAACAAGGATATGCACCCGCGTCGCGCGCCGCCCATGCGTCACCGTCAGCATCGGCACGCCCGCCGTGTCGTAATCGCCGCGCATGAACAGTGCCAGCGCCCAGAAATGCGGCGGCGTCCACATGAAAATCAGCGCAAACATCAGCACCGATTCAAGGCTCACCGTGCCCGTCGCCGCAGCCCAGCCAATCATCGGAGGGAACGCACCCGCAGCACCACCAATGACGATATTCTGCGGCGTCCAACGCTTCAGCCCGATGGTGTAGATGACCACGTAAAAGAAAATCGTAAAGGCCAAGATGCCAGCCGCCAACGCGTTGGTCGCCAGCCACAGCATGACCACCGACATCACCGCCAGCGTGATCCCAAAGGCAAAGGCCTCGTCCCGCGTGACCTTGCCCGCCGGAATGGGCCGCTTTTGCGTGCGCTTCATCAGCGCATCAATATCCGATTCCCACCACATATTGAGCGCGCCCGCAGCACCGCCGCCTACAGCAATGAAGAGGATCGCCGCAAAACCGATGACCGGATGCACGCCCACCGGCGCCGCCAAAAGACCGACCAGCGCCGTAAACACCACCAGCGTCATCACCCGCGGCTTGAGCAGGGCAAAGAAATCGCCAAATCCGGCCTCACCCTCTTGGGCGCGGCTGACGGGGCTGGCTGTGTTCAGGCTCGCATCGCTCATTTCAGTCTCCGGCCAAGGGGCGCAAGGGCTGCGCCCCTTACGTGGCATGATTGGGGCGCGGACAGATTGCGCGCGCCCCGGTCTGCTTTAGTCGGCCTGCGCCACATCCACGGAACGCGGCGTACCGGCATATTCCTCGATCGCGCCATCCAGCCATTCGGCATAGGCCTCTTCGCTCACCACCTTGACGGTGATCGGCATATAGGCATGGGCCTGACCGCAAAGCTCGGAACACTGACCAAAGTACACGCCTTCCTTCTCGGCATTGAACCAAAGCTGCGCCAGACGCCCCGGCACCGCATCCTGCTTCACGCCAAAGGCGGGGATGGTCCAGCTGTGGATCACATCTGCGCCGGTCACGGTCATGACAACGGTCTTGCCCACGGGCACGACGACCGAGGTATCGGTGGCCAGCAGGAACTCATCCTTGCTGTAACCGGCCTCGATCAGCTGCGCCTCGACTTCGGGGGTCATGCGGTTGTCGCCACCCGTCGCCGGGGCACCGATCATATAGCTGTCAAAGGCAAAATCGTGGTCGGTATATTCATAGCCCCAGTACCACTGATAGCCCGTCACCTTGATGTTGATCTCGCCCTCGGGAATTTCCTGCTGCTTGAACAGCACCGGCAACGAGAAGGCCCCGATAAAGACAAGGATCACGATGGGAATGATCGTCCAGGCAATCTCGATCGGCGAGTTATGCGTGAAACTGGCCGGTGTTGCATTGGTCTTGCGGTTGTAGCGGATCATGACGATCACCAGCAACGCGGTCACAAAGATCACGATCGCGATGATGATCACGTTGATCATCCCGTCCAGCCATTGCAAATCCCGCGCAAGCTCGGTTGCCGCCGGCTGAAAGCCCATCTTGCCGTCAACGGGCTTTCCTACGATCTCAAGCCCCTCTTGAGCCATGGCAGGAAGGGCGAGAAAGGCGGTCATGGCCGCCATAAGGCTGGAAGTTAGTCGCATTTTACACCCTGATCGGTTAAAGCGGTTCATGTCTTTTTGCGAAGGTCACCCCGCCGCCCGGCGGAATCCCATTGTCTCGGTGTCGTCTAAAACCATATTCTGCCTGAAACGACAAGAAAGACCATTGCGGCAAACGGACGCTTTTTTGATTTAAATCAAATTAACGCGCCCCCGGACCGCGCCGCAGAGAGAGAATCCCAATGACCGACACCGCCTTTCGCCCTTTCGAGACCCTGCTCGACCGCGCTACCGCCCTGTCCCGCCTGCGTGAGGCGACCCATGGGGCCGACGATGGCGAGCTCTTCTTTGAACGCCGCCGCGCCGAGGGGCTGATGTTCGACGATGGCCGGGTCAAGACCGCGTCCTATGACGCCTCCGAGGGGTTCGGCCTGCGCGCCGTGCGTGGCGAGGTTACGGGCTATGCCCATTCCTCAGAAGTGACCGAGGCCGCGCTCAAACGCGCGGTGGAAACCGCCCGCTTGGCCGTCGGCGCAGGCGGGGGCACCCTGGCAGCCGGGCCCACGCCTACGAATCGCCGCCTCTATACAGATGCCGATCCCATCGCCGGGGCCAGTTTCCCGGTGAAACTCGACACGCTGCGCGAGATTGACGCCTTCGCGCGCGGCCTTGATCCCCGCGTGGTGCAGGTCACAGCCTCGATTGCCGCGTCGCTGCAAGAGGTCGTGATCCTGCGCCCCGATGGCCAAGACCTGCAAGACATTCGCCCCATGACCCGCGTCAATGTCTCGATCATCGTCGAGCAAGAGGGCCGCCGCGAAAGCGGCAGCGCCGGGGGCGGTGGGCGCGTAGGTCTTGACGGCCTGCTTGATCCCGCCGACTGGCAGGCCAAGACCCAAGAGGCGCTGCGCGTGGCCCTCGTCAACCTCCGTGCCGAACCGGCACCCGCAGGCACCATGGATGTTGTGCTTGGCCCCGGCTGGCCCGGTATCCTCTTGCACGAGGCCATCGGCCACGGGCTTGAGGGCGATTTCAATCGCAAAGGCTCCTCTGCTTTTGCCGGTCTCATGGGCCAACGTATCGCGTCCCCCGGCGTCACCGTTCTGGATGATGGCACCCTCCCCGACCGGCGCGGCAGCATCACCATCGACGATGAGGGCACGCCCTCTGCCCGCAATGTCCTGATCGAGGATGGCATTCTGGTGGGCTATATGCAGGATCGCCAGAATGCCCGCCTGATGGGCGTGGCCCCCACCGGCAACGGACGCCGAGAAAGCTATGCCCACGCGCCCATGCCGCGCATGACCAACACCTATATGCTGGGCGGAGACACCACACCGGGCGATCTGGTGGCCGAGTTGAAAGACGGCATCTATGCCGTGGGCTTTGGCGGCGGGCAAGTCGATATCACCAACGGCAAATTCGTCTTTTCCTGCACCGAGGCCTACCGCGTCAAAGACGGCAAGATCGGCGCGCCCGTCAAAGGGGCCACCCTCATCGGCGACGGCGCCACCGCGCTCCAGCAAATCCGGGGCTTGGGCAATGACATGACGCTTGATCCCGGGATGGGCAATTGCGGCAAACAGGGCCAATGGGTGCCCGTGGGCGTCGGCCAACCCACAGTGCTGATCGGCGGGTTGACGGTAGGGGGGTCGGCGGCGTGAGGAACAAGGCGCGAAACGCCCTCACCTTATGAACAGCCATTGTCAGCCTGTATCGTCCCCCCTTTTTCCTTGACCTCTAGCGGTCAGATACGACGCTATTAGACACAAGCGTGCGTCTGCGGAGAACGGGATGACATTTGCAATCAACCCTCTGGTGCCCGAGTTGTGGTGCTCAGACTTCGAGGTCTCCTTAGAATTTTACACCAATACCCTTGGCTTCAAGGTCGCCCAACAAAGAGGGCACGACCCCCACGCCTATCTGACATTACACGGCGCGCAAATCATGCTCGCGCATTGGCAATTGGATGGCACTTGGGTGCCGTGGCAACCAGATCACATGGATCACCCCTATGGCCGAGGCGTCAACTTTCAATTCATGGTTCCGGACGTCGATAAATTGTATGAGACGGTCCTGTCTCGCGGCGCGAAGCCATTGATCGCCATCTACGAAGCCGACATCTGGAAAACGGACTGCATGGACACGCGGCGTCAGTTTTTGATCATGGACCCGGATGGTTACGTCCTACGTTTCGCAACAAGCGTGCGCAACCGGGCCGTGACCGACACAGATCGCGCAAAGCTGGATGCACAATATAGCGTTGGGCAGTCTGATCAGACGCCGGATCGCTGAAACGCGGCGGCCTCTACCTCTTAATTCTCAGAATGCATCGCCCCATCGCTTAACACATGCGCCCTTTGGCCCCTTGCCTGCCATCTGCCTCGGACGCCTTGCCGACCTGCCCCAAGCCTCAAACCAAAAATAATCAATATTAAATATCATATACTTAAGTAATTTTTTCCAAAAATCTATGACTCACCCAGGCACGGTTTACCATGCGTTAACCCTCTTCAGGTTATCCATGGTCTTGCAAGCAGGCGAGGTCACGGATGCCCAAACTTACTCATCCTTCCACTCACCCCCCACTCCCACCCACCACGGAAGATGACCGGGTGTCGTGGCTTCGCCTCTTGCGCTCTCGCCGGGTCGGTCCGGCCACCTTTCACCGCCTTCTGGCGGAACATGGCAGCGCTCAGGCGGCGCTTGCCGCCCTGCCCGAGGTGGCCCGCGCCGCCGGTGTGCCCGATTACACCCCCTGCCCCCCCGGCGTGGCCGAGGCCGAGTTGCGCGCAGGCCACGCAGTCGGCGCACGGCTCCTCACCTTGGCAGACCCCGGCTTTCCAACCCAGTTGAAGGACATCTCCGATTGCCCCCCGCTCCTTTGGGTGATGGGTGATGCGGCCCTTCTTGCCCGCCCGATGATCGCCCTTGTGGGCGCGCGAAACGCCTCGTCCTTGGGAACGCGCATGGCCAGATCACTGGCCGCCGATCTCTCGGCACGGGGCTATCTGATCGTTTCAGGCCTCGCACGTGGCGTTGATACCGCGGCCCATCTGGGCAGTCTTGAGGCGGGCACCATCGCGGTCATGGCCGGCGGGGTGGATGTCATCTATCCGGCAGAGAATACCAAACTCGCGGGCGATATCCTCGCCTCCGGCCTGCGCCTCTCTGAACAGCCCATCGGCCTTATCCCGCAGGCTCGCCACTTTCCCAGCCGCAACCGGCTGGTCAGTGGCTTGGCACAGGCGGTGGTCGTGGTCGAGGCTGCCGCGAAATCCGGCTCGCTCATCACCGCCCGCACCGCGCTCGATCAAGGGCGCGAGGTGATGGCCGTGCCCGGCCACCCAATTGATGCCCGCGCCAGCGGCTGCAATATGCTGATCCGCGACGGGGCCACCCTGATCCGCAACGCCGAGGATGTGATAGACGCGCTGCCACAGGTGCCAAGCATCGCAACAGCATCCCAGACCGAATTGCCCCTGCCCCCCACGACCACACTCCGCGACATCGCGGGCCTGCACGCCCAGATCCTCAACCGTCTCGGGCCCTCTCCTCTGGCCGAGGATCAGCTCATCCGCGATCTGGCCACCCCGGCCCACCGGGTCGCCCCCGCGCTTCTTGATCTCGAACTTGACGGGCGCATCACACGGCATCCGGGCGGCCTTCTGGCCCTCGCGCAGTAGCCGATACACTGCATAGGGTCATAAGGTCGCGCTCTTGCAACCCTTGCGGCCAGATTGACAATTCCCCTTGCCAGCCCACATGGTGCGCCGCCATAAGCCTCGACCAGAGCCGGAAGGAGTGCCCATGCCCGTTGTCGTTGTCGAATCGCCCGCCAAAGCCAAGACGATCAACAAGTATCTGGGCGACGGTTACACGGTTCTGGCAAGCTATGGCCATGTGCGCGATCTGCCCGCCAAGGATGGATCGGTCGATACCGAGAACGGCTTTGACATGACCTGGGAGGTGGGCCCCGACAGCCGCAAGCACGTCAAGGCCATCGCCGACGCCCTCAAGGATGACAACGCCCTCATCCTCGCCACCGACCCCGACCGCGAAGGCGAGGCCATTAGCTGGCACCTTGAAGAGACCCTTCGCAAACGCAAGGCGATCAACAAAGACACGCCCGTTAGCCGCGTGGTGTTCAACGCCATCACCAAATCCGCCGTCACCGAGGCGATGAAAAATCCCCGTCAGGTCGATGCGCCCTTGGTCGAGGCTTATCTCGCACGCCGCGCGCTGGACTACCTCGTGGGTTTCAACCTTAGCCCGGTGCTCTGGCGCAAACTGCCCGGCGCACGCTCGGCGGGGCGTGTGCAATCGGTCTGCCTGCGCCTCATCGTCGAGCGCGAGATGGAAATCGAGGCGTTCACGGCCCGCGAATACTGGTCCGTCAAGGCGCTGCTGACCACGCCGCGCGGCCAAGACTATGAGGCGCGGCTGGTCTCCCTTGCGGGCAAGAAGCTCGATAAATTCGATCTGGAGAACGCCACTCAGGCCGAAATGGCGGTGCAGGCCATCACCTCCCGCGCCCTCACCGTCACCTCGGTCGAAGCGAAACCGGCCAGCCGCAATCCCTCCGCCCCCTTTATGACCTCGACGCTGCAACAAGAGGCCAGCCGCAAATTCGGCATGGGCGCCAAGCAGTGCATGTCCGCCGCGCAACGGCTCTATGAGGCGGGATATATCACCTATATGCGTACCGACGGGATCGACATGGCGCCCGAGGCCGTGATGGCCGCGCGCGATGCGATCAAGGATCGGTTTGGCCCGGAATATCTACCGAAATCGCCCCGCATGTACAAAAACAAGGCCAAAAACGCCCAAGAGGCGCATGAATGTATCCGCCCCACAGACATGACGCGCGACGCAGGCCATATCAAAACCTCTGACGCAGATCAGCGCAAGCTTTACGATCTCATCTGGAAACGCACCCTCGCCTGCCAGATGGAGGCCGCTCGCATGGAGCGCACCACCGTCGAGATCGGCAGCAATGATGGTCAGGTCGGCCTGCGCGCCACCGGTCAGGTGATGCTCTTCGAGGGCTTTCTCAAAGTCTATGAAGAGGGCCGCGATGATGTGCCCACCGGAGACGACGACGATGGCCGCCTGCCCCAGATCATGCAGGGCGAGCCCGCCGCCTTTGCCAAATCCTCGCTGCGCAGCGAATTTGCCCGCGCCAGCGATTGGGCCGAAACAACCGCCGCCGTGCTCTCGCCCAACGAATCCATTCTTGGCCTGCAACACTTTACCCAAGCGCCGCCCCGCTACACCGAGGCGACCTTGGTCAAGAAAATGGAAGAACTGGGCATCGGCCGCCCCTCGACCTATGCCAGCGTCCTGACCACGATTCAGGACCGTGAATATGTCCGCAAGGAACAAAACCGCCTCTTCCCAGAGGATAAGGGCCGCATTGTCACGATCTTTCTGATCAACTTCTTCCGCAAATACGTGGGCTACGAATTCACCGCCAATCTCGAAGAGGATCTGGATCGCGTCAGCGCCGGCGAGGCGGATTACAAAGAAATCCTCGCCCGCTTCTGGCGCGATTTCTCCGCCGCAATTGCCGAAACCTCGGAATTGCGCATCACCGAAGTGCTCGATGTGCTCGACGCGGCCCTCTCTCCTACGCTTTATCCTCCGCGTGAGGATGGCAGCGACCCGCGCCAATGCCCGCTCTGCGGCACGGGTCAGCTGCATCTGAAAACCTCGCGCTCCGGCGGGTTTGTCGGCTGCGGCAATTATCCCGAATGCCGCTACACCCGCCCGATTGGCGGCGATGCTGGGGAAAATGGCGACCGTATCTTGGGGCAAGATGAGGCGGGCAACGAAATTTCCCTGCGCTCTGGCCGCTTTGGCCCCTATGTGCAACGCGGCGAGGCGACCGAGGAGAACAAAAAGCCCGACCGCGCCAGCCTGCCCAAAGGCTGGACAGCCGAGGCCATGACGCTGGAAAAGGCGCTTACCCTGCTCAGCCTGCCGCGTGACGTGGGCCAACACCCCGAGGGCGGGATGATTTCCGCCAATTTCGGGCGTTTCGGCCCCTATCTCATGCATCAACTGCCGGACGAGGCCAAGCCCGTCTACGCCAATCTCAAAGACCCCAACGACGTGTTTGAAATCGGCATGAATCGCGCCGTCGAACTCTTGGCCGCCAAACGTGCCAATCCCGGCGGGCGCGGGCGCGCGGCGGCCAAGGCGCTGCGCGATCTGGGCGAACACCCCGAGAATGGCGGCCCGATCCAGATCCTCGAAGGGCGCTACGGCCCCTATATCAAATGGGACAAGGTCAACGCCACCCTGCCCAAGGGCACAGAACCTGACGATGTGACCATGGAAATGGCCGTCGCCGCGATTGCCGCCAAGGCCACAAAGCCGGGCAAAGCGCGAAAGACCGCCGCCAAAGCCACGACCGCCAAGAAACCGGCCGCGAAAAAGGCTGCGCCCAAAAAGGCCACCACCACCAAGGCCGCGGCCAAGGCCCCCGCCAAACGCGCCGCCGCCGGGAAATAACCCGGCGCGGCCCCCACACCTACGTAGAAATCCCTATTCCGATGCGATGGCACGCGGGCCGCGTTGACTCGTGCCCGGCTTGCGCCGCATACGGGGGCAAACCACTGTCTGGAGGAGGTTCCACATGAACAAGGTTTACGGCTCGGCCGCCGAAGCGCTGGACGGGCTCTTGCGTGATGACATGCTGATCGCAGCGGGCGGCTTTGGCCTCTGCGGCATTCCCGAATTGCTCTTGGCCGCGATCCGCGACTCGGGCGTCAAGGATCTGACCTTTGCCAGCAACAATGCGGGCGTGGATGATTTCGGCATCGGTATCCTGCTGCAAACGCGGCAAGTGCGCAAAATGATGTCCTCTTATGTGGGCGAGAACGCCGAATTCATGCGCCAATATCTGAGCGGCGAGCTTGAGCTGGAATTCAACCCACAGGGCACGCTCGCCGAGCGGATGCGCGCGGGCGGCTGCGGCATTCCGGGTTTCTACACCAAGACCGGCGTCGGCACCCAGGTGGCCGAGGGCAAGGAACATAAAGAGTTCAACGGCGAGACCTATATTCTCGAACGCGGCATCTTTGCCGACCTCTCTATCGTCAAGGCGTGGAAGGCCGACACCACCGGCAACGCCATCTTCCGCAAGACGGCGCGCAACTTCAACCCGCCTGCCGCCATGTGCGGCAAGGTCTGCGTGCTGGAGGTCGAGGAAATCGTCCAACCGGGCGAATTGGACCCCGACAAAATCCACCTGCCGGGCATCTATGTTCACCGCTTGGTGCAAGGCACGCATGAGAAACGTATCGAACAACGCACCGTGAGGGCAGCATAATGGCTTGGGATCGCAATCAGATGGCCGCCCGCGCGGCGCTCGAACTCGAGGACGGGACCTATGTGAACCTCGGGATCGGCATTCCCACGCTGGTGCCCAATTTCATTCCCGAGGGCGTGCATGTCACGCTGCAATCGGAAAACGGCATGCTGGGCATGGGGCCCTTCCCCGTTGCAGGTACGGAGGACGCAGACCTCATCAATGCGGGCAAGCAGACCATCACCGAACTGCCCGACACCAGCTATTTCGACAGCGCCACTTCCTTTGGCATGATCCGGGGCGGCAAGATTGCCATGGCAATCCTTGGCGCGATGGAAGTGGCCGAGAATGGCGATCTCGCCAACTGGATGATCCCCGGCAAGCTGGTCAAGGGGATGGGCGGCGCCATGGATCTTGTGGCGGGCGTGGGCCGCGTGGTGGTGGTCATGGACCACACCAACAAGCACGGCGAATCGAAAGTGCTCAAATCCTGCACCCTGCCGCTGACAGGGACAGGTGTGGTCAACCGGATCATCTCGAACTTGGGTGTGCTCGATGTGGTCGAGGGCGGTCTGAAGATTGTTGAGTTGGCCGAAGGTGTCACCGAAGACGAATTGCGCGCCGCAACCGAGGCGACCATCGTCAATTGACCCCTGTCACTTAACCATCGTCACCAGACGATCGTTTCCCAGAATCCAAGGGCCGGGCACCGCAAGGGTCCGGCCCTTACTTCATGGCAAGATTGAGCGCGCAGGCATCGGTGATCAACTCCGGCTGCGTCTTGCACAGGCCCCGCGCCACCTCATAGGCGGCAAGAACCTTGGGGATGTAATCGCGGGTTTCCGTATAGGGCGGGACACCGCCATGCTTTTTGACCGCGTTCTCGCCTGCATTATAGCCCGCGAGTGCCAGCACCACGTCGCCTTTGAACTCGCGCATCAGCCAATCAAGATAGGCCACCCCGCCGCGAATATTCTCGGCGGGTGCCAAGCTGTCGGTCACACCAAAGCGGCGTGCTGTATCCGGCATAAGCTGCATCAACCCCTGCGCCCCGGCAGAACTGACCGCCGCCGTCCGCCCCGAGGATTCAACCGCGATCACCGCCAACACCAATGCCGGCGAAATCTGCGTGCCGATGGTCTGGCTCAAAATATGCCCGCCTTCGGCCCGCGCAATCTCTTGCACCGATTGCAGGCGCGGCGCGCTCACGCCCTTGCCTGCGGGCGGTTTGGCCAGATGCTCCATCGCCGCACGCAGGCGCAGCGCGCCATCCGTGCCGATATCGGCGGGCACATTCTCCCAGAACCAGCCATAGGCGGCCCCGCGCGGTGTGGCGGGTGCCTCTGGCTCTTTGTTCGCGACCGCCGCGCGCGGCGGTTCGGGCGGCGCAGGCTCAATCTGCACCAAGGGCCCGCGCCGCGTTCCCGGTGCGGGCGCCTTTTCCCTCTTAAAGGTGAAGTCGGCAAAGGGCTGCGGCGCCTGCGCCGCAAGCGGGCCTGCCCCTGCGAGAATCGCAACAGACACCAAAAGGTATAAAAATCTCATAGCGGGCGCTGCTCTGCCTCTGATTTATTGTCGCCAGTATCGCAAATATCCGGGCTTCACGCCAGCATTGTTCCTTACCATGACCTGAACCACCCACATTTGCGCCACAATTCCTGCTTCAAAGCCTTTTTCAAACAATTTTTCAGAGTTTCTTTTGTTATCTTTCAGTATCTTAAGATTTTTCTCTAACTATTTTTGGAGTGCACGAAAATTGGTCCAGTGACGCCAAATTCCCGCCCGATTTGACCGGCTATATGGCATCACACCACGACGGCAACGGACCATAAAACACTGGGGGTCCTGAACTGAAGCGGGTGTAACAACACAAGCAACTGATCCTTTGGAGGGACCAAACCATGATTAAATTCTTCAAAAACTTCTCGAAAGACGAAGACGGCGCAGTAACGGTTGACTGGGTCGTGCTGACCGCAGCAGTCGTTGGCCTCGGCATCGCCGGCGTGTCCACCGTCAGCACCGGCATCGGCAACCTCGCCACCTCAATCGGCACCGAAGTGGGCGGCTCGACAGTTGTCGACCTCGGCACCCTGGGTCAGCAGTAATCCAGGCGCCCGAGCCTGACACAGGATCGGGCACTCAATTAAAATGGCCACGGATAGGTTCTATCCGTGGCCATTTCCTTGCCTGCCCCACCCATGTCCCGCGCGTCTTAATGGCGCTATATCGCCCCCGCTTGTCCCTGATTTTGACACAATGGCGCGATATCACAGGCTTTGATCTCCGGTTACATGCCGGACCACGTCTTGCGATGAAAGGGAAACCCCATGCGAGCAGTTTTCGGATTGGTGCTGATCGTGGGCCTCGGGCTCGCGGGATTTGCTGTCTACATGGCCAAGAATTACATCGACGGATATCAGCGGCAACTGGAGGCAGAGCGTCAGCAACGCGCCCCCGTCATCGAAACCGTTGACATTTTTGTCGCCACCCGCGCCTTGCAATATGGCGAGGCCCTCGACAAAGACGCGGTGCGCCTCACCGCCTTTCCCAAAACATCCCTGCCCGAAGGCGTGTTCAAAGCGACAGAAGAGCTTTTCCCGAAAGGCGAGACCGTCGCGCGCCGCGCCCTGCGGCGGATGGAAATGAACGAGCCTATCTTGGCCGTCAAGGTGACAGAGCCGGGTGCAGAGGTGGGCATCACCTCGCAACTCGAACGCGGCATGCGCGCCTTTGCCATAAAGGTCGATGTGACCAGCGGTGTTTCGGGCTTTCTTCGGCCCGGCGATACCATCGACATCTATTGGACCGGCAGCGTCGGCGCGGGGAACATGCGCACCGAAGGCAATTCCATGGGCGAAGTGACCAAACTTATTGAAAACGGGGTCAAGCTGATTGCCGTGGATCAGGTGGCCGACATGGATACCTCCGAGACGGTCATCGCCCGCACCGTAACCGTCGCCGTCAAACCGCAACAGGTTGCGGCGCTTGCTCAGGCCCAATCGACCGGGCGTCTGTCGCTGTCGCTTGTGGGCGCGCTTGACGATACCGTGGCCGAGGTGATCGAAGTGGATCAACACAGGTTGCTTGGCATCACCGCCGAAGCTGTGATCGAACAGGCCCCCCTGCCCGAGACCTGCACCATCCGCACAAGGCGGGGTGCCGAGGTGATCGAAACCCCGATCCCCTGCACCAACTGACACGCTGCATATTGTCGAGATAAGGCACCCGCACACGGGTGCCTTTTTCGTGTTCAGGAAATTAGACACACTCCTAAGAAAAATACGCAAAACTGTATTGATTCTTGAAAAAAATTCCGAACTGTCCCAAAGTAAATCAAATGCGGGCGCTAAGACCCGAAAAATGAGGCGTGATCGGAAAGGCAGGTCACATGAAATTGCGTAGACATATTTGCGCGGCCCTTCTTGGGCTGGCGCTTGTTGCAGGCCATGCGCCGCAACCTGCACAAGCGGAAAGCATCCGCGTGGTGCGCAATGGCACTTCAAGCGCCCTCAGCGTCGCGATGAACCGTGCCGTTGTGGTCGAGAGCGACTCTCCCTTCGCAGAGCTCAGCATTGCCAACCCGGCGATTGCTGATTTCTCCACCCTGTCTGAACGCACAATCTATGTGCTGGGCAAGACACCGGGCCGAACAACGCTCAGCCTGTTTGATGGCTTGGGCAAGCTCATTACCAATATCGACGTGCATGTCAGCACCGATATCGAAGAATTCAAGGAACGCCTGAAACAGATCCTTCCGGGCGAACCCATCGAAGTCCGCAGCGCGAATGACGGCATTGTCATCTCCGGCACGGTCTCGAGCACGTCGCGCATGCAGCGCGCCCTTGATCTTGCCGAACGCTATGCGCCTGAACGCGTGTCCAACCTGATGTCGGTCTCTGGCAAGCAACAGGTCATGCTCAAGGTTCGCTTTGCCGAAATGCAACGCAGCGTGTCCAAGGCGCTGTCATCCTCGCTGTCGATCGACGCACGCGGGGCCAATAGCGTTGGCGTGATCGGCGGCACCAACACCACCAACACACAAGGCGGTGTGCTGGGCACTCTTGCCGGGGCTATTCCGGGCACGAACGAGAACAACGCCGCCTTTGCCTTTGGCTTTGACGTAGGCTCGGTCGAGGTGGGCATCCTGCTCGAGGCGCTGGAAACCAAAGGCGTTGTGCGCACTTTGGCGGAACCAAACCTAACCGCCCTCTCCGGCCAAGAGGCCAAGTTTCTCGCAGGTGGCGAATTCCCTGTGCCCGTGGCTCAGGACAATGACACCACGTCGATCGAATTCAAACCTTTCGGCGTCGAGCTGAACTTTGTGCCGCGCGTTGTGGACGACGGCATTATCAACCTCGAAATGGCCGCTGCAGTTTCTTCCATCGACACGGCCAACTCCTTGGTTTCAAACGGCTTTGCCATCCCTGCCTTCCGCCGCCGCGACACCTCAACCACTGTGGCGCTGCGCGATGGTGAAAGCTTTGCCATCGCAGGCCTGCTTCAGGATGATTTCCGCGACAATGCCGGTCAGGTGCCTTGGCTGGGCGATGTGCCGGTTCTCGGTGCCCTTTTCCGCAGCGCCGACTACCAGCGCTCGCAGACAGAACTGGTGATCATCGTATCGGCCCATCTCGTCTCACCCTCCCGGGGCGAGGCACTGGCCCTGCCCACGGATCGCGTGAAACTGCCCTCAGAGAAAGATCTCTTCCTCAATGGCCGCGTCGCCAGAGGCGTGAGTGACAAGGGACCCGTTGGCGAGGTTGCCAAGCAGGATTTCACCGGGTCCTACGGCTATGTGATGGATTGAGCGGGGGAAACGGGCAATGAAACATGTTTTCGCAATCGCCGGGCTGATCGCCGCAACTGCCTGTACCTCGCAGGATGCGGTCTACCGATCCTATTTTGGAGAGGCGGGCGCGCATGTGGATAATGGCCATTTCGGCGAGGCGGTGATGAACAACCACCTCGTGATGACCGGCGAGCGCAGCTATACCTTCGATCTCGCCAATCGCTTTGCCAGCGAGGTGATGAGCACCGTCAACTTCGCCTTCAACTCAGCAGAGCTGGACGCAGGCGCACGCGATACCCTGCGCGAACAGGCCCAGTGGATACGTCAATTCCCCGAAGTGCGCTTTCGCGTCTATGGCCACACCGACGCGGTTGGCTCCGACAGCTATAACAAGAGTCTCGGCATGCGCCGCGCTCAGGCCGTGGTCGCCTTCCTCACCAGCCAGGGCATAAGCCGTGCCCGTCTCGAGGCGGTGGCATCATTTGGCGAAACCCAACCGCTGATCGTGACCCAAGGCCGCGAACGCCGCAACCGGCGCACCGTGACCGAAGTCTCGGGCTTTGTGCAATCGCATCCGATTATCATGGATGGCAAATACGCCGAGGTCGTCTATCGCGAATACGTGAACAGCGCTGTGCCACGCTCGACCTTGCTCAATGTCGAATCGTCCTCTGGCTCCGACGACTCTGGCGGATAACGCGCCAACACCAGTTTCTCCCTGTTCGGCTCTGTCCGGACCACCTCAAACCCGCCCCTTTTGGGCGGGTTTTTTGTCGCTAAAGACCGCACAATTACGATCTTTTGGCCCAAATGTCGCCAATATTCCCGCGCATCTTGCATCCTAGCCAAAGGTTTCCGTCGCATGCGGTGCCGGGCTGGATGGCCGTATTTCCATGTCCAGCCCGCGTATTGGCGATCACCGCCGGGCGACGGCAAGAACAGGACCGAGAGAATGACGAGTAGTGTAGCGAAACAGTCTGATCCCAACCCGATCGTTGCCTGCACCATCAGCCGCGACGTGCAGAACTTTGACCTGCTGATCGAGGATATGGAGGCCGCCTTGGGTGAATCCTGGGGCGATTTGGGCTTTGCCGAGGCGCTGGCCTTTTTCAACCAGCCCGAGGCCAACACTTTGGAATTCGTGGCCGTCGCCATCGACGAGGCCGACGAAGACGATCTCGTCATGCTGGGTGAGATTATCTCGCTGGCCAGCAAAAAAGGCATCAAGGTCATTTTGATCGCCGAGGATGTCAGCCCCGCCGCTCTGCACCAATTGCTGCGTCAGGGTGCCGATGAATTTGTCCCCTACCCCCTGCCCGAGGGCGAGCTTCAGGCCGCTATCGACCGCCTGCGCCACGCGCCCCCGCCCATGCCTCAAAGCCAAAGTGCGGCCCAAACCCATCCTGCCCTCGCCAATCCAACCGCTGGCGATGGCGTGATCCTTGCGGTGCAAGGATTATCGGGCGGGACAGGTGCCACCACCCTTGCAGTCAATCTCGCATGGGAACTGGCCAATGTCGAAAAAGCCAGCCCGCCGCGCGTGTGCCTTCTGGATTTCGGCCTGCAGTTCGGATCGGTCGCGACATATCTCGATCTTCCGCGCCGCGATGTCGTATTCGAAATGTGGTCCGATACCGAGGCCCTCGATGATGACATCTTCCGGCAGGCGCTTGTCGCCTTTGAGGATAAACTCTGGGTGCTGACCGCCCCCGCCGATGTGCTTCCGCTTGATATGATTTCTTCCGAGGATGTGAACAAACTTCTCAGCCTCGCGCGCAAACACTTCGATTACGTCGTGATCGACATGCCCGGATCGCTGGTCCAGTGGACAGAAGCGGTTTTGCACGCCTCACAAATCTATTTTGCGACGCTCGAGCTTGACATGCGCTCCGCCCAGAACGCCTTGCGGATCAAACGGGCCATGCAGTCCGAGGATCTGCCCGTGGACAAGCTGCGCTATTGCCTCAACCGCTCGCCAAAATTCACAGATTTGAACGGCAAGAGCCGCGTCAAACGCATGGCCGAAAGCCTGGAAATCCGGATCGAACTGCTTTTGCCGGATGGCGGGCGTGCCGTCTGCCAAAGCTCGGATCACGGTCTACCGCTGGCCTCCAGTGCCGCCAAGAACCCGCTGCGCCGCGAAATCGCCAAATTGGCCAGCTCCTTGCATGCTCTTGGCAAGAGCGACGCCGAAGCCGCCTAACCAAAGGTAGGACCAGATGTTCTCTCGATACAAGAAATCGCCCAGTGACCGGGCCGCCCCCAAGGCCTCCACCGCACCCGCACCGGCCCCCCGGACCGCGCCGGTCGATGCCGCAGCCCTACCGTCCTTCCGCAAACCCTTGCCCAAGGTCGCAGCGGTGGCCGTCGGCGTGGACAAAGAGCGCAAGCGCAAAGATCGGATCAGCGAGATCAAGATCGAATTGCACCGCGCGATGCTTGACCACCTCAATCTCGCCGCACTCGACTCGGCCACAGAATCCGATCTGCGCAGCGAAATCAGCTCTATCGCCGGCGAAATTCTCGAAGAAAAGGGCATCGTCCTCAACCGCGAAGACCGCATGCAGCTCACGCAAGAGCTTTATGACGAGGTCAAGGGCCTCGGGCCTCTTGAAACCCTGCTCAAGGATGACACGGTCAACGACATTCTCGTCAACGGCCCGCACCAGATCTTTATCGAACGCGCGGGCAAGCTCGAACTCAGCGACGTCACCTTCAAGGATGAAAAGCATCTGCTGCGCATCATCGACAAGATCGTGTCGGCGGTGGGTCGGCGCGTGGACGAATCCAACCCCTATGTTGACGCCCGCCTTGCCGATGGCTCGCGCTTTAACGCGATGGTGCCCCCCGTTGCGGTGGATGGCAGCCTTGTGTCCATCCGGAAATTCAAAAAGGACAAGCTGGGGATCGACGATCTGGTGAAATTCGGGGCCTTTTCCGAGGAAATGGCCGCCTATCTCCAGGCCGCCGTCGCCACCCGCCTCAACGTCATCGTCTCCGGCGGTACCGGCTCTGGTAAAACCACCACGCTCAACGCGCTGTCCTCTTTCATCGCCAATGATGAACGCATCCTCACAATCGAGGACACCGCCGAATTGCAACTGCAACAGATCCACGTCGGCCGAATGGAAAGCCGCCCGCCCAACGTCGAAGGCAAGGGCGAGGTATCCCCCCGCGACTGTCTCAAGAACGCGCTGCGGATGCGCCCCGACCGGATCATCGTGGGCGAAACCCGCGGTGAAGAGGTGATCGACATGTTGCAGGCCATGAACACCGGCCATGACGGGTCGATGACCACAATCCACGCCAACAATCCGCGCGACGGCATCAGCCGTCTGGAAAACATGGTCGCCATGGCTGGGCTCGAAATGCCGCTCAAGGCGGTGCGCAGCCAGATCGCCAGCGCCGTCAACCTCATCGTTCAGGCCAGCCGCCTTCAGGACGGCTCGCGCCGGATGACCTCGATCACCGAGATCACCGGCATGGAGGGCGATGTCATCTCGATGCAGGAAATCTTCCGCTTTCAGCGCGTGGGCCTGACCCCCGACAACAAGATCATCGGCCATTTTACCGCCACTGGCGTGCGCTCACACTATTCAGAACGCTTCCGGCTCTGGGGCTATGATCTGCCCTCCCATATCTACGAACCCATCGCAGCGGAGTAACGCAGATGACCCTCAGTGCCGAACCCATCATCTATGCGTTGATCTTCGTTGGCGTCCTCGTTCTGGTCGAGGGGATCTATCTCACCGTCTTTGGCCGCTCGATCAGCCTCAACAACCGGGTCAACCGGCGGCTCGAAATGCTCGACAAATCGGGCAACCGCGAAGAGGTGATGGAAAAGCTGCGCAAGGAAATGCAGCAGCATCTCAAGGCGCGCAGGCTCCCGCTCTATGCGATCCTCTCGGACAAGGCCCAAAAGGCCGCCATCGCCTTTACCCCCCGCCAACTGATCCTTCTCATGGTCGGTCTCAGCGTTCTGGCCTTCATCGGCCTGTCGGTCGCCACGGATACCGCGGCCCCGGTGCGCGCGATTGCCTCTGTGGGCATTGGCGTGGGCGGCATCTTTACCTGGATCAGCATGAAAGCATCCAAACGTATGGCGCTGCTCGAGGAACAATTGCCCGACGCCATCGAACTCATGGTGCGATCCTTGCGGGTCGGCCATCCGTTTTCATCGGCCATCGGCATCGTCGCCACCGAGGTGGGCGATCCGCTCGCCACCGAATTCGGCATCATCGCGGACGAGGCCGCCTATGGTCGCGACATGGGCGAGGCGCTCAAGGAAATGGCCGAACGGCTCGATATGCAGGATTTGCGCTTTCTCGCCGTGGCCGTGACCATTCAGCAACAATCAGGCGGCAACCTGGCCGAGATCCTCGCCGGTCTGGCCCAGGTGATCCGCGCCCGCTTTCGCCTCTTCCGCCGGGTCAAGGCCATCACCGCCGAGGCAAAATGGTCCGGCAAATTCCTCTCCGCCTTTCCGTTGCTCGCGCTGGTCGGCATTCAGCTGCTCAAGCCCGATTACTACGACGAGGCGATGGAGCATCCCTTCTTTATCCCCGCTGTTCTGGTCGTCGGCGTTTTTCTGGTCTTGAACCTGATCGTGATGCGCGCCCTCGTAAGCATCAAGGTCTGAGGAACGTATCATGCAAATTCTCTCAGTTCTCAACGATGTCCTGACCGGCGCGCTTGGTCCCTTTGGCCCTCTCATCGCCGTGGGTGGTCTGGGTGTGATGCTCATCCTGCTCACGATCCCCCTGATGTTGCGGCAAAAGCAGGACCCCCTCGAAAAACTCAAACAAGAGAACCAGCGCAGTTCCACTTCGGTCGGCACCAAGACCAGCTTGCGCGCCGGCGTACAGAACAAGAAACTCGACCGCTACGCGACCTTCCTGGAACCGCAGGATGCCAAGCAACTCAGCCAGATCCGCCTCAAGCTGATGCAGGCAGGCTATCGGCATCGCGATGCGGTGCGCTATTTCCACTTCGCGCAATTCGCGCTCGGGGTTGGCCTGCTGATCCTTGGGGTGATCTATTATGTCCTGGTCAAATCGGGCACCGAGACCAGCACGCAAGAGACGTTGATGTATATCCTCGGGCCTGCCGGTATCGGCTACATGATGCCCAAATATTGGGTCACCAAACGCCAGCAGAAACGCCAAGAGGAAATTCAGGACGGCTTCCCGGACAGTCTCGACATGATGCTCGTGTGCATCGAGGCCGGTCAATCCATGGACCAATCCATCATCCGCGTCGCCAGCGAAATGCGCGCCTCCTACCCCGCGCTTGCCGACGAATTCGAAATCGTCGCCCTTCAGATCAAGGCTGGCCGCGACAAGCCGTCAGTGCTGGGCGAAATGGCCGAACGCTGCGGCGTTCAGGATATTTCCAGCTTTGTGACCGTTCTGGTTCAGTCGCAAACCTTCGGCACCTCGATCGGCGAGGCGCTGCGCGTCTATGCTGGCGAAATGCGTGACAAACGCGTCATGCGCGCCGAGGAAAAAGCCAACAAGCTGCCAACCAAGATGACATTGGCCACGATGATGCTTACAGTGCCGCCATTGCTGATCATTCTGGTCGGGCCGTCAGTTCTGGGTATCATGGACCTGCTGGCAATGAGCAAATAACAGAGCGGAGCGACATGATAGGGCGGGCGGTGGTATTTCTGGTGGGCACACTCGCTCTGGCAGGTTGCCTGACACCCCCAAAACATGATGGGCCTTTCGCCCCCGGCGTGGCCCCCGGCGGACAGGCCGTAGATGGGCTTCTGGTTGGGCATCGCCTGATGGATGCGGGCGAATACGAACTTGCGCACAAGGCCTATACCCGCGCCGCCGTCACCCAAGGCCTGACCGCCGATGTGCTGGCAGGCTTGGGCAGCGCCAATCTTGCCCTTGGGCGCCTTGGCACCGCCGAACGCCTTCTGCGCGAAGCCATCGAAAAGACCGACGCCACCCCCGAAACCTGGAACAACCTCGGGGTCGTGCTGGTCGAACAGGGCGAGTATCCCGAGGCAGAACAAATGCTGCGCCGCGCCTACGCCCTCGACAATGGCGAAAGTGACGCAATCCGCGACAATTTGCGCTTAGCACTCGCAAAATCGGAAAATTCCGATTATGGTGAACCGGAAGAGCAAGATTATAAACTGGTACGGCGGGGCAGTGGCGATTTTCTGGTCCGCAAGATACCATGACGAGGCCGAGGCAGTAAAAGGACGCACAAATGCGCCACCCTATTCTTGTTTCCCTGTGCGTGGCAGGGGCGTTTGCCCTGTCCGCCTGTGAGCAGTCCAGCGGGAATGACGTAGACCGCGCTTTCCAAGACATCAATGTCGTGGACGAAACCAACCTTAATGACGTGATGCTAACCGCCAGCGACCCGAACGAGGCGGTTGCCTATTTCCAGCGCTCCGTGGGCGAAAAGCCAGATCGTATCGACCTGTTGCGCGGCTTGGGCCAATCTCTCGTGCGCGCCAAACGCAACACCGAGGCCGTCTCGATCTGGACCCGCGTCACCGAACACAAGGACGCCACGGATGAGGACCGCGTCGATCTGGCCGATGCCCTGATCCGCAACAACGAATGGGACCGCGCCAAGACGGCGCTGGACAGCATTCCGCCCACTCATGAAACCTTCAAACGCTACCGGCTCGAGGCGATGGTCGCCGACAGCAAGCAAAACTGGACCAAGGCCGACAGTTTCTATGAAATCGCCGTTGGCCTCACGACCCAACCCGCCAGCGTGATGAACAACTGGGGCTATTCCAAGCTGACGCGCGGCGATTACCCCGGAGCAGAGCGGCTCTTTACTGATGCCGTGCGCCAAGACCCGGCACTCTTCACCGCCAAGAACAACCTCGTTCTGGCCCGCGGCGCACAGCGCAATTACTCCTTGCCCGTGCTTCCGGTCAGCCAGACCGAGCGCGCGCAATTGCTCTATACGCTTGGCCTGTCGGCCATCAAACAGGGCGATACCGCGATTGGCGAAGGGCTCTTGCGCGATGCCGTCGAAACCCATCCGCAGCATTTCGAGGATGCCGTGCGCTCACTGCGCGCGCTCGAAACCAAGGTCGCAGGCTAGGACCACCCGATGTCGCTCGAAATCACCGCGCAATCGGCCCTCTGGTTCCTGCCTTTCGTCCTGCCGGTCTGCATTTGGGTCGCACTCAGCGATCTGCGCCGGATGAAAATCCCCAACACCGCCGTTCTGACGCTGGTGGGGATTTTCCTCGTGATCGGGCTGATGACCCTGCCGCTCGTGGATTATGCGTGGCGGCTCTCGCATCTGGCGGTCATGCTGGTGGCGGGCATCGCGATGAACGCTGTCCGTCTGATGGGCGCGGGGGATGCCAAATTCATCGCTGCGGCCGCCCCTTTTGCGGCACTTGGCGATGCCGCGACCCTCGCCTTTATCTTTGCCGCCACCCTGCTCGGGGCTTTTGTGACACATCGGGTGATCATGTATAGCCCCCTGCGCCGACTTGCCCCCGACTGGCAGAGCTGGCACGCGGGCAAAAAGTTCCCCATGGGCTTTGCCTTGGGCGGCACGCTTGCGATCTATCTGGGTCTGGGCGCGCTCTATGGGGCCTAAAGCATTCGCAGAAAACGTTGCGTGACTTTTTCGGTTCTAGATTGCGCGCGATCAAAGGGTCAAAGCGCCCCAGAGCTGCCCGACACTCTCCACAATTTCTGCACCTTTTGATGCGACGGTGACGGCAACGCAGTCCGACCCAGCACAGGCAGACCAGATGAACATGCAGGCCAGCACCGGCGTTCAGCCGCCCCCGCCCCCGTCTCGGCTAGAAGAAATGCGGTTGCCGGTCGTGATGATGCGGGACATCCTGCTCAAGACCATGTTCCGCAAGAACCTCGATCTCGCCATCGACATCGCCGAGGCGATTTGCCTGCCGCGTGCGGTCACGCAAGAGCTGATCGACATGGCCCGCGTGCAAAAGCTGATCGAGGCAACCGGCACGCTCAACGCCAATTCCAGCGGCGAAATGGGCTATCAACTGACCGACGCGGGCAAATCCCGCGCCCTCGACGCGCTCAGCCAATCGGAATATTTCGGGGCTATGCCGGTGCCGCTCTCGGTCTACCGCGAACAGGTCAAACGCCAGTCGATCCGCAATATTCAGGTCACGCGCGAACAACTGACCAATGCCATGGGCCACCTGATCCTGCCCAAGGCTCTGCTTGATCACCTTGGCCCCGCCGTCAGCGCTGGCCGTTCGATCCTGATGTATGGCCCGCCCGGCAACGGCAAATCCTCGATCTCGAACGGCATCCGCGATGCCATGGGAGACAAGATTTACGTGCCCCGCGCCATCGAGTATTCCGGGCAGGTCATCACCGTCTACGATCCCATCGTCCATTCCAAGGCCGAGGTCGAGATTGACGATCCCGGCAGCCTGCGCCGCAAACGCACCTTCGACACCCGCTATGTCCGCTGCGAACGCCCGACCGTGATCACCGGCGGCGAACTCAGCCTGTCGATGCTCGATCTCGTCTACAACCCCACGGCGCGCACCTATCAGGCGCCGCTGCAACTCAAATCCACCGGCGGCATCTTCATCGTCGACGACCTTGGCCGTCAGGCCGAACCGCCACAGGCCCTCGTCAACCGCTGGATCGTGCCCTTGGAAGAGGCCAAGGATATTCTCGCCCTGCAATCCGGCGAGAAATTCGAGGTTCCGTTTGATACGCTGGTGATCTTCTCGACCAACTTCCACCCCAACTCGATCTTCGACAAGGCCGCGTTGCGCCGGATTTTCTACAAGATCAAGATCGACGGCCCCTGCCAATCCGACTTCCTCAAGATTTTCGCCATGGTCGCCCGCAAGAAAGGCATGCCGCTGGACGAAGCCGCGCTGATCTACCTGATCAAGGAAAAATACCCCACGATCGACAATGTCTATGCCAATTATCAGCCGGTCTTTCTGATCGACCAGATGATCTCGATCTGCAATTTCGAAGGCATCCCCTATCAGATGACCCCCGAACTCATCGAACGCGCCTGGGCCAATATGTTCGTGCGCGAGGAAGAGATTTTGCACTAGGGCGTGTTGCGCTCCATCGAAACACACCCATCCCGGGCCTGACCCGGGACCTCGCCAAGTCAGCGTGAAGGCCCCTGTTCGGGAGCCGGGGCGATGAGAACCTGATCATACGCGACGCGCTTTAGAGCACTCTTAGCTTTTTGCTGAGCTCTCGTCTGCCCCCCTCACGGGACACAGACGCTGATCTGTATAATGCTATTCGCACCCCGATTGAGAACATTTAGCGAACACGCTATTCTCTGCCCATGACGATTCCACTTCTCGCCCGTGACAGCCATCGCCCCGCCCTCCGCCTTCTGGGCGCGCTTGACCTGCCGCTCACCCGCCAGCACGAATGCACCGGCCCCGCCCGCCACAGCTTTGCGATGCTCCTCATCGGTGCTCTGCGCGGCCCCGTGCTCTGGATTGCCCCCGCATGGGCACGCGACCACCTCAACCCCGATGGCATCAGCCCCCTCACCGGGGCCGAGAACGGGCCAGAGCGCCTGATCTTCGTCGCACCAGAGCGACGCGAGGATCTCTTGTGGTGCATGGAAGAGGCGCTGCGCAGCGGCGCGGCCCCGCTCATCATCGCCGACCTGCCAGAGCCACCCGCCCTCACCCCGGTGCGCCGCCTGCATCTCGCCGCCGAAGAAGGGGCAGCACGTGGCCACAACCGCCCCTTGGGTCTGATCCTGACACCGGGCGATGGGGGCGCACCCGGCGTGGAAACCCGCTGGCACATGGCCCCTGCCCATACGCCCGGCACCGACCGCTGGCACCTCACCCGCCGCCGCGCCCGCACAGCGCCCCCCGCTGAATGGCACCTCACTGGCCGCCCCGGCGCATGGGCCCTCAAGCAAACGTGACATCCACTGCCCCGCGCCGCGCGTATCTTACCTTATGATCCGACGCCTCGCCCTCACCCTCTGCCTCATCGCCACGCAGGCCGCCGCCGCGCCCGAGCGCTACCGCCTCGACACGGCCACCTCCACCGTGGGCTTCACCTATGACGCCGCCATCGGCAACAATCGTGGCACAATGCCGATCACATCGGCGGATATGCGGATTGATCTGGGCAATCTCGGCGCGAGCCGGGTCGACGTCACCCTCGACGCCACCGGCACTCGCGCGGGCTTCTTCTTCGCCACAGAGGCGATGAAAGGACCAGACCTGCTCGACACCGCCCGCCATCCCAGCATTACCTTCCGCTCGACAGCGATCACCGGCACCCTGCAAAAGGCCCGGATCACCGGCCTCTTGACCGTGCGCGGCGTGACCCACCCCGTCACCCTCACCGGCGGCCTCTACCGCCAAGCCAAGACCGACCCCAAGGACCTCTCCCACCTCACAATCCTCCTCACCGGCACCCTCAACCGCCACAGCTTCGGCGCAAGCGGCTATGCCACCCTCGTCGGCCCAGAGATCGGGTTGAGGATCGTGGCGCAGGTGGAGAGGTAGGGGGGGAGCATAGGGTCGTTTCAGAGACTGACTGCCCTCAGCCCCGCGGCGAAGCACCAGTCCTAGACGTGAGTTTTTGATAGCTGACCTTCGCCGCGCGCGTCGCGAGTTGGTAAGATGCGGGACCTTGCGGACGGTCGCAGCCTTACAATGGATTTCTGGAATCGCATGGAGCGCGGAAAGAAATTCGATAGGGTCCTCTCACGATCAAGCTGCACGCTGTTATCTCAGTCCTCAAATCCACCGACCAGGCATCGCTGCCTCTCTCAACCAAATCCGCTCTGTCGGTTCTACCCAAGTAAGAAAGTCAGAGGCCAGTCGCGAATGACCAAAATAATGAAGGCGGGACAAGGCAGTTCCACCGCGCGCATCCATAGAACGGATGTCGGCACCATAGTCTATCAGTGTCCTTAGAAGCCATGGGTTTCCAATTTCAGCCGCATACAAAAACGGTGTAAGTTTGTCCGTTCCATTCACTGCATTTACATCGGCGCCAAAATTTAAAAGAAGTTGAACAGTTTTTCGTGTGGCCGAGGTATCACCTTTGACAAAACGCTTCGCAAGCTCCGGCAGAATGGCCAACTCATACTCGGTGTAACGAGACATCGATTGCACGTGGGCTTCCTCATCAGGGAAAGGAGAGCTTGTCTTGCGCAAAACCGCAGGGAGATCGGTACCTGTCACAACGGTTTGAATTGCTGCTCGGACAAAAATGTCTGAGTCCGCAAACTGGGCTACTGCTTCGAAAAGGGCCGTTTGTTGCCTGGCTCCCGTCATTTCAACATCTGCGCCACGGTCGATAAGGCCTTGAAGGATGTCTGCTCGCCCATTGGATATCGCTTCGAGCAAAGGAGATTTACCACCCTTGGTTCGGCTGTTGATCACCTCTTTGGACGTCATTGGAAGCAGCGTCCAGAAACACGCATCACTACCACCCTGCAATGCGTTCAAAAGCGCTGAGCCGCCGTTTTGATCAAGGATGTTCGGGTCAGCGCCAGCCGCTAGCAGTTGCTGGACCTTGTCGACTTGTCTGAGATGAGCAAAAAGCGCAAGTTGTGGCGTAGGGCTCTGGCCATACCCTTTGATGGTTCGGTTCGGGTATCGAACGTCGACCGGGCGGTTTTCCCATTTTGTAAGATTGATGAGATAGTCTTCCCCAGGATGTGATTTGAAAACAGGAGCAGCTTCTGGAAACAGGCTTGGGAAGTCTCTTGCTAAGGCCAGACTTGCGTCTGGAATATCAATCCCAAGATCAAGTCCCCCACAGAAACCTTCCCACTTCGCATAGGTCTTTCGCTTCCCAAGCATCTGCGAAATGTTCAAAACATAGTGGAGACAGCGCCTCAACTGAACGGCACTGCGAAACTGAAACCAAGTAGCGGCATCATCGAACTGATTTAGGGCGTCTTCGAGTTTTCCCAGCTGTGCGAAATATCGTCCCTTGAAGAAGCCAAGACCGGCCAGGCGAGGTTGCCCATGCAAAGAGATCTCTAAGCTCTTGAAGAGCGATTCAGCGGCGGCCGCATCACCATCCACCTTTTCGCGACATGGGTCCGTAAGTCGCGCAATTTCATTGACGGCGATCTGTTGTGCTTCGCTAAGCTCGCAGATGTTATAAAACTCTGGAGCCTCAAGTTGCTTTGCAATGGCCGACTGAACTTCATGGTAACACAAGGGGATTTCATACCCCGGAACATGGTTCCGGAAATCGACCAAAGTCAGGTCACAGTACCGCCGGTATAGCCTCACTGCCAACAGCGCGCGTGCGAACTTTCGATCATAGTTCTTCATCAGCGCCAAGATGGTATAGATTTGAATGTCGTTCTCGCCTTTTGACCACCGGTCGATCGAAGCTTCCCAGTTCTCCACCCCTTTATGCAGGCCGCTTAGACGATCGATTTCGACCGCGAGCTGCGTGATTCCAAAGTCTTTTAGGCGGGATTGCCATATAAGTTGTGTAGCTTGTTTTGGCTGCCCAAGGATGTCGTGTGGCGAAATTCCTGTGACGGGCAAGATGTCCCGAAAAAGCTCTTGGAAGCAGCCGAATGCGACCCTGTCGAAAATTCCACGCACAACCTTAGCGGGCAAAGCCGCGCAATCAAGGTGAAGACACAAATGAGCGTATCCCTGCAACATTGGCAAGAAGTCCGTTTTTCCCCACTCTTCGTTGCCGTTTGCATCATGAAAATATTGCAGGTGCTTTTTCAGAAGGTCGTTCGCAGCATCGGGAGACAACGGCTTACCCATACGAAGGCGTTGTAGCTCCTTTTTCAGAGCTGCCTCGCCAGCGTCGTCGACATGAGACATTGCTCGGATCAAAAACGCCGCGATTTCCGAAGGTTGGGGAATAGGGGTAAGATCAGAAACCATTATGCCTGATCCTGTAGTCGATGCAGTCTGGCGAGGTCTGCCTTCACATTCTGAAATGCTCTTCGATCACTGGGTGTGCGCGAGAATACCAGCAGGCCCCCTCCAGCGAGAAATAGTTTTGCATGTTTCTTCCCGTGTGCGAAACGTGCGCCTGAAATGACCTCGTCTTCAATCAACTTGTTTAACTCTTTGTCTTGCGAATAGTACATATTGCACCTCGATAGCGGGATGGTGACTCTGCCACCATCCCGAACAGTTCATTTCTTGGCGCTGAAGGGATTAGAACCTTTTGCGGCGGCACGTTGCGCACGTGCGACAAAACCTCCCTTAGCTGTTTGACCACCTGTCTTGGCTGCGCCTGCGGCCTGAATGCGGGCCGCGGCTTTCGGGCTCATGGGTTTTGCTTTTGACATCCTGATTTCCTTTCGTGTTTAGGATGTCTTGAATATGGGGAAAGTGTAGGATGCGATCAAATGACAAACAGGGGACAGCATTTGGGGATTTTACTGGCGAACTCCGCATTGCCGCCGTTGCTGCCAATTGCAGCATTTATCCAAACGGGCTTAGAGCGGACTTGCGGCGGCGCGGCACGGACCCAAGATGCCTACAGCGATGACCCAAGTGATCGACACGCCCGGCCCTGAGCCGTCATTCAGGATGAGCGCAATCGCTGCGATGCCGCTTCCGAAAGCGGTCGCTTGGTACGGGGCGCAGCATTTTTCTAGATCACTCTTCAAGCAAAACCGAAGCTTCACCGCGATATCCGGATACTCCTTATTTGCGCTACCGCCGGGAGGCAGGCTGGTTCGAGTTGCCCAGCAAATTCTTGAGAGCGAGATGCCCAAAGATTAAAATGAAGTTTCATTGGAAGATGGGGAACTGGTGTCGGATCCCAACTACCGCGCCGGTGTATGATCCGTCCATCCACCGCCCACGTTATGCTGTCAGGCCTCCACTCGATCGAATATCGGTGGAAATCGTTGGAAGCGTCAAATCCCAGTGGGATGCGGCATGGGGAGCCCCGGTAACCGTATGCCGCGTTGGTCCCCGCGTCGCCCGGATTGAAGAATACGTTGAGCAGCACGCTTGTCGTATCGTTTCCCGTGATTTCAAAGTCTATCTCCTGTCTCGGACCGGCTCGATGTAGAAAGAAACCTGTCACGAGCCCCCCGCCTCTAGCCGCCTTGATGTCCGCCTCGAAGCGACCGTGCTGATGACTTGCATAACTTACAAGGGCCCCAGAACGATAGGGACGCGTGAGTTTCGGGTTCGGACAGGCCCGCAGCGTCAAGGTTGCGGCCCCAAGTTCTTGCTCGACGCACTGGTGCTCAAACGAAGCTAGATTTCCGGGAAAAGTCTCGTCTAAGGGACTAAAATCAGATAAATCTTGTCCGATAGAGGAATCGACCAAAGGATAGATCTCCGTTAGTGCGCTCGACATGGGATCCGGTTCCGATGGCCAACCGGATGCCGGTCTCAGGGCCCAGGCAGAGCTGTCCGACAGCGGTGCGAGCCATTCCACGCTCTTTCTCGAATAAATCTTGTGGTCGCGATCGTCGCGAAAGAGCCTCCACTCAAAAGGGCGGGCGTCCGGATAGGCTGCAATCGGCTGGGGAAGGCCAAGAAAATCGCACAGAATGGCCCAACGCGCGGAATCCGTTCCACCATCACAGAATTCGGCAACGTTCGATCGTGCTACGCCGCTGATATCAAACGGGCGCCGGTCGCTCCTGTCGATCAAGAATTTCAACTTCGTGTCTTCGGCGAGTTTCACCAGAAGCTGAGACTCGATCTTGGGGGCTACGAGTGCGTCAAAATCCGCGAGTATTGCCGATAGATCATCCACGCCAATCATCGCGTCACCCAAATCGAACACCCTAACGCGAAGCCCGAGCATCGAAAGGGCCATCGCTACACTTTCCTTGGCTTCTCCACTACACCAAACAAGCAGCGGGCCAGCCGCAACTCTAGGTGGCGGGGCAACCTCATCTGCGTCGATTACCCCGGCTCGAGCGAGATAAGGAATAACGGAATAGCTGTTGTCCGATCCCCCATCGCGTCGCTGCAGGATTGCAGGTGAGGACAACGCTAACGTTCGTAGTTCATCGAAGCGTCGGTTCATCCACATGTCCACCGGTCCTTTGACCGGCATCGCAAGCAGGAGCTTTTGCGCTCCTTCTCGTGAAAGGACGTATCCAGAAAGGAACCACAAGCCCCGCCCTGGCCGGAAAAGGTTTCGGCAGACATCCCGTCGCTCGGCCGTCCCATCGGCATTCTGGTAGGAGAAGTACAGCAGATCGGGTCCTTTCGAGTCCGGAAAGCGGCTCTGTGCAGCTATCCAGGCACGATCGATTAGTGCGCGCGCTCCCGGTCGGAACCAAATATCGTCCTCAAGGATTAAAACGTGTTCAGTTTCTCCGGTGGCGACTGCCTTCCAAACTTCTATGTGGGAGCGGGCAACCGCCACCTCCTGTCGCGTCATTGTCACGGGCTCGTTGACGCCGAAGAAATGTTCGAGAAGTTCGTTGGGTTGAACGTAGAGCTGATCGCCGAGTAAGTACTCGGGGTCGACATCTGCGGTCGACGCAACGTTTCGCCCGTCTCTCGCATCAACAGCAGGCTGTGTCTTGGTGATCGAGACCAGTGATATTCCCGATTCCGTTCTGAATCGGTTCAACTCTCGCAACGTGCGATGCAATCTTAACGGTTGTCGTTCGAGGTTAATTATAAATATCGCTCCGATCTGTCCGGGAGCGAGGCCAAAGGAACTAAACTTTCGGGCAGGGAGATGACTCAAAAGGGCATTAAGAACTCTGAATGCATTAGCCCGCAGCCAGCCAAATGTGTTCCGGAGGTTCATGAATCTTCCTGCAAGTTAGGAGCGCTCAGCATCCATAAACGTTCCGCCAATTCCGTTCGTCTTCCCTGTAGGAAAGCTGCCATCGCATCTCGGCAATAGAATCCCATCCCTTGAGGAATTCGAAATCTAACGGTTGGCCACATGACTGCAACCGCTTGGCGTGAGCCACAAGGGCGATGGTCAAGTTTCCTGGTCCAGTAGTGGATTGTATCTCTGGATCTGATTCGTCACCGAGAAGCTTGGCGGTAGCGCGATCCAATGCCAGCATCAGCATCGGATGCCGTGCTGGAGCAACGATGGGATCGTTATTTACGTAATAGACGCGGCCGTCGCTGCCGAGCTCCGGGTTCCAGATGTCGCCTGCGGCCATCATTCCGCCAGCGTTGATGTCGTAGCACAGCGGCTGAACTTTCAGCCGGTTGCCATCGAACAACTGGCTCCACCCCTCGCCGATCAATACGTCATCGGAGTCTACGTAGAGACCTCCCTCTTCGACAATGAAGCATAACCTCAGATAGTCGCTTCTCATTGCGGGATGTGCGCAGCGCGCGAATGCATCTTGCTCCCTCTTCCCATACTTTCTCGCTATGTATTCTGCTGCGCTGACATCATCATGTAGGAAGAACTCAAAACCCTTTTCCGCCAACTGTTCCCAGCTCGCCATACATTCGCGCACGTCGGTGGGAAGATCGGATAGGTCGTGCCAGTATTGGAGGATTTTTCTAGGAATCGCGTTCTCACCTGAATCAAAATGCAAACGCTCTTCACCGATTATTCGTTCTGCCTGCTCAAGGATCAGCCTACGAACGAAAGTTGACCTCAGAGCCTCAACCTCAGCATTTGGTTTTTTGGTCATGGCATCACTTGCCTTTCCGAATGGCGGACGCAGACAAGGGGCGCCGTTTGCGAATGAGTCATCATTGGGGGGAATTAAGAATACGGTTGCGACATTGTTTCCGCTCTTAGCTACCCACCTCACCGGATGATTGAAGGAAATGCCTATAGGAATCAGAAATCTTTAGGAGGTAGGCTTTTCCATCGACCACGAATCCGTCGAGCCCATGCTCCTTCGCGTATGCGTCTAGGTCGGTCAGGTTGTTAATAAAGCCCTTCCCATTGAAGTTCAGTGACGTGTTGCACAAGACGCCAAAGCCAGTCAGTTCTTGGAAGGCGTTTAGGAGGTCGTACATAGGTGCATTTGAGGCTGGCGTCACCGTTTGAAGGCGAGCGGTTCCGTTCACATGCGTGACAGCGGCCAAGGTATCCGTTCTTGCGTAGTGCGTGTAAAGCATATGCGGACTGTCTGTGTCACAATCAAACCATCGCTCGGCTTCCTCCTTCGTGCATATTGGTGCAATCGGTCGGAATTGCTCGCGCTGCTTGATCTCGTTAAGCCTAACCCGCGTTTCCTCACGAAAAGGCTCAGCAAGTATTGAGCGGTTCCCAAGGGCCCTTGGTCCTATCTCATACTTCCCATGCGCCCATCCGAGTATGAGGCCGCTTTGGAGCAGCCGAGCTACAACACCCGGCTCACCGTCGAAGACGTCGTAATCGCCCAGCTCCACTGCACCCGCGTAACGGAAATTCAAGCCAGAATAGACATCCCAGTCGATTTTTGCGTTACCAGTATATCGAAATTGTGCATCGATTGCAGTGCCAATGGCGACACCTGAATCATTGGCGACCGGAGGAACGAATACGTAGGAAAATATACCGCACTTTTCCCACTTGCTGTTCCAGTCGCAGTTGAGCCCGCAGCCACCTGCGATGATCAAAGGCCTTCCCCTTTCAAGGTTTTTCTCCGCGAAATTATGAAAACGGGAGAAAATGGCATCGCTAAAAATACCGGCGAAATTCCTAAATTCAGTGTCGTTCAGCCCAATGTTTAGATGTGGAACTTCGGGAAGCTTCTCGAAATCGGCCAGCTTGCAGTAGGGGCCGTCAAGGAGGTGGGAAATCAGCTGTTGCTCAATTGCGGTCGGTGCAGCTCTAGTCGAGAAAGAGGCAAGTGCCATTAGCTTGCCTGCATCAGAGCTACGCGGATACGGACCGTCTTTCGGGAAGGTGGGGTCTGCCAACCCATATGCCAGACCATATCTGTTCCCCGGCTGGGTCATGACATCAGCCACGAGAGTGATATTCAAGCGTTGGTCGATCTCGTAGAAAGAGCCCATCTCGCCCTCCCAAACCAGGGCGTAGCACTTGGTTCCCATAGGCAGCTCCGACATGCCGTACGCGCAAAGAATGTGAGCACGTTCGTGAGACGACGAGAAATAATCTGTCTTCCCGCTGAACAGGCGACCAGCGTCCATTATAGCGTCTTCGAGCCGAGTACCGCGGTATCCCCCGTTCCGATGTGAGCCGAACCGATACTCGTGATGATCTAGCGGCCACCACCCGCTCATGCACAGGACTTCTGGCACCTTGTCGAGATTGGTAGTTGCGTCCAACAGTTCGGGGACAGTGAGATATGAGTAGCGATATCCCGAGTCCTTTTCAGCCTCAACAGAAAAGACGAGTCGCCCATTCCTGATCAGGCAGACGGCACCATCATGTCCCGGATTGTAGGAAAGTATGTCCATTACTTAATGCTTTCGTGATCGTCCGGGGATAGCTTGATGGTTTCAGGCACATCCATGCGACATGGTCGAGTGGAAGAGATCAAATATTCAACACGTTGTACACTTTGAGAACGGCAAGAAAAAGAGGCCGCGGATCAATTTTCTTGTTTATAATCAAAATTCTGGATGCTCTGTGCAAGCGTTGTCGTAAGTCCAGTTTGTGCCAGCAGCCCGACCTCTGGCTATGGCCACAAGATGAGCCGCAATCGTGTCCAGATACTGTATATTGCCGCGACCCTATTCCTCGCCGCCGTCATTCCGCTTACCGCCTCCGTGTCGACCACCCTTAGTCTGGCGGCATAGCCTAGGCGAATGTCGGGTGTCGCTATGTACTCAAATGAAAGTGCGCCTGCGGCAAACGGCTGCTTTCCGCCCTGCGTGTCGATGCCCCGATACATGCTGCACCCTGCATGTGGGTCCGCACTGGGGTTGAGTGCCGTCATCTGACAGTTCCACTCGGACTACTTGCCTCCTGAGCTCAAGCCCGCCTTCGCGCAGGCATCTTGTGTCAGCTGCAGCGCACTAGGCGTCGCCGTTCGGCGCGATCAGGTCAACGGGCTTGACACCAAGCGCCTCGGCGAGGTCGTGCAGGGTGATGACCGTCGGGTTGCGGCGTCCGTTCTCCAGCCCGCTGAGATACTGCTGGCTGATGCCTGACCGTTCAGCGACCTGTTCCTGCGTCAGGCCCTTCTGGTTGCGCAATCGTGCAAAATTTCGGCCGACGAGCTCTCTCATATCCATCTGTCACAGATGGCAGTTTACATATTATAAGTTTATCAACTATATTATGTATATCGGCGGGCGGATAGATGTCCGCTTGCAGAGAAAAGCAAAGTTATCCGTTCAAGAGTTCAGGAGTGCATCAAATTCAACAAGCAATACCAAGCGAAAAGCTCCAGCAAAAATAGACTCGCGCCCGATGGCGCAGATCACATCACCCCCAAATTCAATTTCCCGTCAGACGCGACGACGCTCAACCCGCCCATATCCCTGCCATCCGAATGGCCACGGCTCTCACCTCGCCAGCGCGAGGTCTTGTTTTGGGCCGCTCATGGAAAATCCGCATGGGAAACCGCTCAAATACTCGGCCTCACTGAGACAACCGTTAAGACCTATATCGCCAATGCTTGTAAAAAGCTGGACGCACAGAACAAAGTCCATGCGGTGGCCATTTGCATGAACCGTAGGCTGTTCACTCTCTGACAGACCATGCTCTTGCCGGTTGGAAAATTCATTCCGCGTCTGGTGTTTCCCCGCCCACTTTCGACAGGTAACCCTTTTCCCGCAAATGGTCAGTTAGCAACTTCTCTACCAAGGAAGTCAGCGAACGCTGATCTTCCGAGGCCGCTCGCTCTGCCGCCTCTTTCAATTCTGGCCGTATGCGCAAGTTGACCTGCGCAGTCTTGATTCTCTTATTCATGTATAGACACTGTCTTGACACCTTTGATGTATAGACATAGTATAGAACCTGCGACACAAACACAACGGGCCGAAACGGTGCTGAAGACACCTTTCCGGCCCTAACCGAAGCCCGATCTATTGAGGAGATCGCACATGGCTAATGCCGTTTCTAACATGCTGCCTGATGGGCAGAAAGACCTTACCCGCCGCGCTGTGCTGCGCGGGCTGTCCTATTCCACCGCTGCGGTCACCGGCCCGATGCCGGCGTTCGCGGCAGCCTTGGCCGATGACACCCCAGTCCTGCCGGGTGCCGAACATCTCAACCACCCGATCCTTTCCCTCCCCTTCGTGCGTGACGTGACGACAGAGGAACGCGCGTCAGGGGCTGCACCGCGCTGTTTCTGGCAGGTTGCCCCGACCGGCGACTACGGCGCTGATTGTGCCACCGGTGCCCGCTATGCAGCGGCCGCGTTGGACTACATGGTAGCAGAGAACACGGCTCAAATCCTGCAATGGGCCGTCTTCGACATGATGGCGATGTGCCGCCCTCGTTCCGGCATCGAAGTCGGCTTCCTGTCGACCTTCGGGCGGATCGCAACACGGGCACATGCAGCCCATCTGCGCGAAGGAGGCCTAGCATGACCATTTTCACTCCTTTGACCGCCGCGACAAACGCAGACCGCTTGGAACCGTCGCATGACACAGTGTATTCCATCGCCTTCGCAGCACTTTTGCCCAGCCTCGCGGATTTCATCGAGGCGGAGCGGGATCTTGATGATATCTGTCACAGCTACGACCCGGCGTATGGGGTCTGGCACCGCGATGCGCAGGTCGCGCGGATGAGACTGGATAGCACGCTTCGGCACGTCCACGGGTTGCGCGTCGAGCGTCCCGAGGATCAGCCGTTGCGCCGGATGGCATTGCTTGCGGACGCCATGCTGAAGGACGGTGCCCCGGAACGCCCGCAGTATTTGCATCGGCAGATGAAGCTGGTGTTTTTCCGGCAGTTTCAGGTTCAGGGCTTCGGCCCCACGGCACATTCCCGCAACGCGATGTTGATTCAGGCACGGCATCTGATCGACGCCATGATGCGCTTGCCGCTCTTCGATTACAGCCCAGACTGCGCCATCGCGCCGGACGCATCGGCGCCCGCCGACGATCTGTCGCCCGCCTTTTTCTAGGCAGCCCCACCGCAACCATCAGCAAAGACGCACCCGGCCTCTGGATCGGGATGTGTCGGCGCGCCTCTTCCCCAATGAAGGACGTTCTCATGAACACGCAAATCATTTCTCCAACCACGCTGATCATCGACGCTATCCCGCATCCCGTTTTCCACGGTGCCATTCTGCCCAAATGGGCGGCAGCAGCAGAGGCCAAGGGCTTCGACATCGTCGGACGCATCATCGACCGCCTGCATCTGGCGCTGCGCTGCCGCCGTTGCGGGGCCACACAGAAGGTGCGGCTCTTCACGCTGATGTCGGCGCAACCGCTCTGTCAGTCGTGCCTTCTGGCAGACTGGCGCAAGGATGCAAACGCCGCGGGTCTCACATTTTTGCGGCGCGACCCCGCGCATCGCCATTATGCGTTTTACCTGGCGCCCTGTGGCCATCAGGTCCGTCGCCAGTTCGAACTGGTCAAGCGGATGGCTGCAGGCGTCGTGAGCGTCCGTTGCGAGACCTGCCACGCCGCAACTGAGGCGGAGGAAGCCGAAGCCCGCGGCTGGCACCTGACCTCGGCGGATCCTTCGGGCAATCCGAACTACCGGATTTACACGCACACAGCCTGTGGTCACGACCAGCGGATCGCGCGCGCGAACATGCAAAGCGGGCGGTTTTCCTGCGGCGGTTGTGGCAAGGACTGGCCCGGTGCAGCCAGCTATGTCTACGCCATGGGTTTCACGCTCGCGTCTGGCCGGGAGGTCGTGAAGCTCGGCTTCTCTCGCGACCCTGAGAGCCGCCTGACCTATCAGCTTCGGCGCGACAACGAGATGCCCTGCCAGATCCTGCGGGTCGTGCCGATGGCCACCGGCCATGCCGCGCTTTGCGCCGAGAAGGCCATGCACAGGGAATTGAAACAGGCACATCCCGCTGCAGCCCTCGATCCTGCAGCGTGGCAAGGGCAGATCCGGGTCAAGACGGAGATCTATGATGGATCTCTGACGCCGGTGATCCTCGGCCTGCTCGATGATCTTGAGGCCAGTGCAACCGCCGCCTGAAGCGGGCCTCTCTTTCCAACAAGCCCATCTAGCTCCGGGTCACGCGCCCGGAGACAGATGGGCTTTGCCGCCGCATTAAAAACAGGGAGCTGCGCCATGACCCAGCCAAATATCAAAAGTTCGCGCGAAGAGCCTACATGGCTGCCCTTTGCTCACGTCTTGATCGAGCGCCTGCGGCTGCATCATGCAGGCCGGGGCCACCTTGTCTCCGATGCCCAATCGGACAACCAGGAAGGTGACACGGATGATGCGCTCGGTGAGATCTTCCAGCGCTTCAATGACGGCCAACCTGAGCTGGAGCATCCGGTCGGCATGCCTTTGGCCCCTGTCCCGGCGCGGCAGGTGCTGACCGCCTTGCGGCTGGCGGTGGCGTTCGGATCTGAGGACGCTCTGCGTGCCGCACAGGACGCGCGGGCGGTGACGATCCTCGCGGATTTCGCCATCGGCGATCTGGAACTTGTCACAGATGTGCTCAAATTCTGCGTGCCCAATGCAGGGTGGGCGGTGGTTGCACCGCCCATCACGGAGGGCGCGGTCAGCGCATCGCAGGCGCTGCGGTTTGCGGTCCTCATAGAGGCGGCGATGGATCTCTATTCATCGGCGCTGATCCTCTGCCCGATGGGCGCGCCGCTGCCAGAGCATATCCGGCAAGCGGGTCTGCCGCTCTGGCGACTGCCGCCCGTGTCGCGCGAGATACTGATGGCACAGCTGCGAGCGGGCGATCTTGGCGTCGCGCTGACGGATGAAGCGGCCTTCCGGCTGGCCCTGCCGGATGACGCACGGCTGGCCAAGCTCAGCACCGCCCATGTCTGCACCGCCCTGCGCGGTCCCACATTGCCAGACGTGAGCGCACGGCTGGCCGCGATGACGCTGACCGACCGCAAAGATGTGCCCCGTCTCGAAGAGATGACCGGCGACAGCCCTGCCCTTTTGACGGCGCGGCGTCTGGTTGCCGATCTTCTGCTTTGGAAAGCCGGTCAGGTCGCATGGTCTGAGCTCTCTCGGTCGATCCTGTTTTACGGCCCACCCGGAACCGGCAAGACGTGGCTGGCGCGCGCAATGAGCGCCGGCGCGGGCCTTGCTTGCGTCACCGGCAGCTTCGCGGAATGGCAGGCGGCGGGCCACTTGGGCGATATGCTGCGCGAGATGCGCAAGACCTTTGCCGAGGCGCGGAGCCGCGCGCCCTGCCTTCTTTTCATCGACGAGATCGATGCCGTCGGATCACGAGCCAGCCGCGACCCCCACAATTCCAACTATCGCACCCAAGTGATCAATGCGTTCTTGGGTGAGATGAACGCCATAGCGCTTCACGAGGGCGTGATCGTGGTGGGCGCGTGCAATTTTATCGACCGCATCGATCCGGCGGTCCTGCGCGCCGGTCGTTTCGATCTCAAGATCAAGGTGCCGCTTCCGGATGCTGCGGGCCTGCTCGCCCTTCTGCGCCGCCATCTGCGTGACGAGATCGCCGATGAGGATCTCACCGCTCTCGCCCGTGCATCCGTCGGCTGCAGCCCGGCCGAGATCGACGCGGCCATCCGCGGCGCACGCTCGGATGCGCGACATGCGGGAACGGGACTGAGCGTTGCGATGCTCTACGCGCAGCTCGACATCGACATGGCCAACGACACCCCCGCCCGGATCTGGCGCGTCGCCGTGCATGAGGCGGGTCACGCCATTGTGGGTGCCGCCCTTGGCCTCGGTCGGATCACCAGCCTGAAGATCACGCCAACGGGCGGCGAGATCCTGCGCAGCCCCGTCCGGTCGGAAAGCTTGCTCACGGATCTCGAGGCCGAGATCGCCTATAGCCTCGCCGGGCGCGCGGCGGAGCGTCTGGTCTTGGGGTCGATTTCGGCGGGCGCGGGTGGCCCCGCGACTTCAGATCTGGCCAAGGCCACCGAATGCGCTCTGGGGATCGAGACGGTCTACGGCCTTGGGTCCGAAGGCCCGGTCTGGCATGACGCGCCCGAGGCATTGATGCTGCAAAACGCCCATCTGCGCGGCCGGGTGCGCCAACGCATCGAGCGCGCCGAGAAGCGCGCCGGCGTGATCTTGGCGCAGCACCGCGCCATGCTGGAGGGCTTGGCGCGCGCCTTGTGGCAGGAGCGCAGCCTGAACAGCGACCAGATCGCGGCACATCTGCGTGATATCCGCGAAGTGACAGCCTCGGCAATGGCCGAGGGCAACCGTCAAGACCCGGAGCAGGCTGACATAATGCACTCAGAGTCCCGTTGATCCCATTCCTCCAATAGATCCCCGCATTTTCTGAAGTCCCTCATACCCTTCTCAGAACGATCCCCGCCCATCACCCGAAGGAATACCAAGATACAGAGTCTGATCACCTCTACCCACCTTGATCTTCTTTCCAATTAATGAGGATGCTCGTAATGACCGCCAAATATGACGATAGCTATTTCGACGCGCTGACGCGCCTGGCTTATGATCCGCCACCGATCACCTGCCCCGGCCTCACGGTCAGCGTGATCCGCATCCGCCCGCCCGGCGCATTCCCCGAGATCTTGGTCGAAGACCAGCTTTATCCGGTGATCGGCGTGACAGCCACCGGATGGCTCTCGACCGCTCAATTGGGCTGGTGCCAATACATCGGTGATCCTGCGCCGCTTCCGCAGATTACCAGAGCATGCAACTTGGCCCAGCAGGAGCTGATCAAGGAGGGGGACAAGCTCAAGGCCGCAATCGCAAGATATGCGGCACGCGATGATGCCAGCACCGACACCGCATCACGCTATACCCATGCAGGAGCTCGGCCATGAGCAAAATCCTCATCATTGCGGATCTGCATCTCGATATGTGGCTGGCAACCGGGCGGGACCCTCTGGCCGCGCTGGACCCCGAGGTTTGGGCCGGTCTGGAGGCCCTGATCATCGCGGGCGATCTGTCGAACAAACCGAAAGTCCGCTGGCCAAAACTGCTGGCTCATATCTCGCGCTATATCACGCCAGACCGCATCCATGTCTTTCCCGGCAATCATGATTATTATGATCACGTGCTCGACGGTGACGACCGGCTGAACCGGATCTGCACTGAGGCCGGGGCGCGCTTCGTGCAAAAATGCGCGGTGGTGATCGGACGCACCCGCTTTCTATGCTGCACGCTCTGGACGGATTTCGCGGTGGCGGGTGATCCGGACCTCGCGATGATCCGCGCGCGGGACGCGATGAACGACTATCGCTACATCCGCATGGCGGCGACCGGACATGGGCGTATTCGCCCGAGCGATACGGCGTTCCTGCACGCCGATCATCGGGCCTGGATCGAGACCCAGCTGTCCACTCCTTTCGAGGGGCAGACGGTCGTTGTGACCCATCATTGCCCCCACCCCGATCTGATCGGCGAGACGCCCTGTGATCTCGATGGGGTCTACGGCTCTGACCTGCGCGCGATGATTGATCGGTTCCAGCCCGATGTCTGGCTCTTCGGACATACGCACCATGCGGCCGAGATACGCCAAGGCCGAACCCGGATCCGCAATGTCTCGCTGGGCTATCCAGGGCAAGTTGCACCCGGCGATGAGGCGGAGCGGCTGAGGTGCGGGATTGTCGATCTGGAGCGATTGAGGGACGAGCCGACATAACGGTCAGGCCAAGTTCTTCGATCCGCAACAAGACGGTGCTCTGAATTAGAAGATGGACCGCGTTTTTTGTTCTTGGGGTTGTTCAGGTGGTTTTGGTTTTTCGGTTTTTTTGGTTGTTCGGTTTTTGCGGAAGGGAGAGGGTTTTTCCGTTCTTGCAAAGACAGGATGAAGTTGTTTTCAGTTTCTTTGTTTCAGGGCAGGACAGAAAATACGGATTTTTGGTCTTTTTAAGTTTTTTCTTTTTCTCGGTTATTTCTTTGCCTCGTTTTCAAAGCAAAGTTTGCACCACAGTTTTTCCAACCCATTGGTTATCCACAGTATTTCAACACCCACCCGCAATTTGATACTCTTTCCTCCGATCCCTGAGGCTCGCCATGCTTTATATTGATCTCAACACCGCCGGACAGATTTCCGGCCGGATCAACATCAAGATACCCCGCCTGAGCCAGATTCAGGACGGGCAGGAGCACTCGGCCAATGGCACGGGACCGGAAGAGATATGCGCAAAAGGCGGGGCTGCCAGCAATGGCATTGCCGCCGGGTGCCAGATCATCGTCCGCCACGCCCCCTCCGAACGACCCTATTGCCATGCCCCAAAGTGCCCCGCATGCTTGCCTTGTTCAGCTCGTGCGCTTGTTGGCACGGCAGGCAGCACTAGCGGATATCGCAGATCAACGCGCCAAAGCGGAGGACTAAACTGATGCCCCCAAAGACACTCCGCGCGGCCACCTATGCCCGGTATTCCACCGACCTGCAGTCCAATGCCTCGATCGAGGATCAGCAGCGCGTTTGCCAGCGGCTGATCACCGATCGGGGTTGGATGCTGGCGCTGGCCTATTCTGATGCAGGCATTTCCGGCGTCTCGCTGATGCGGCCCGGCTATCAGCGCCTGCTCGAGGATGCGCGCAACGGCAAGGTTGATGTGGTCGTCTCAGAAGGCCTCGACCGGATCAGCCGGGATCAGGAACACATTGCCGCCTTCTACAAGCAGATGAAGTATCTTGGCATTCCGGTTGTGACGGTCGCGGAAGGAGAGATCAGCGAGATCCATATCGGCCTGAAGGGCACGATGTCGGCGTTGTTTATCAAAGACCTCGCCCAAAAGACCCACCGCGGTTTGGAAGGGCGCGCCCGCAAGGGCAAATCGGCGGGCGGGATCAGCTACGGCTATAGCGTAACACGCGCCTTTAAAGCAGACGGCACGCCGGTGACAGGCGAGCGCGATATCATCCCCGAAGAAGCCGCAATCGTCGCACGGATCTTTCGGGAGTATGATGCCGGTCATTCGGCCCGTGCCATTGCGGCCAGGCTGAACGAGGAGGGCATTTCCAGTCCCAGAAGCAATAGGGGCTCTGGCACCTGGGGGCCATCGACGATTTCAGGGAACTGGAAGCGGGGCACCGGGATCCTGAACAACGAGCTTTATATCGGGCGGCTGATCTGGGACCGGCTCAACTATGCTAAGAACCCCGAGACACAAAGGCGGCAATCACGGCTGAACGACGTAGAGGGGCTGGTCAATGAGGCGGTCCCCCATTTGCAGATCGTCGACGATGCGCTGTGGCAGCGGGTCAAGGCGCGGCAGGCCGCCATCCGCGAGGATATGAACCCGGCCGGCGTCAAGGGCGGGAATACCCGGCCCGAGAATGCCCGTCGCCCGAGCTACCTGTTTTCTGGTCTTCTGGTCTGCGGCTGTTGTGGGGCCAGCTACACACTCATCAATAAAACCCGCTACGGCTGCGCCGGGGCCCGCAACAAGGGCGAGGCGATTTGCACCAACCGCGCCACAATCCTGCGCGAAGTGGTCGAGGACCGCGTGCTCACCGGCCTGCGCGACAGCCTGCTGCGGCCTGAGTTGATTGCAACCTTCGTCGAGGACTACCGGCGCGCCTTCAATGCGGAAGCCGCCGGCGCGGATGCCGCCAGGGAAAAGGCCCGCCGCGACCTCGGCCAGATCGACAAGAAGATCAGGGGCATTCTGGCAGCCATCGAGGACGGGCTGTATCAGCCGAGCATGAAGGACCGGATGGCCGAGCTGGAGGCGGAGAAAGCCACGTTGCAACGCTCTCTGGAGCAAAGCCCCGAGCCCCCTGCCCTGCGGCTGCACCCGAGTCTGTCGGACCTTTACCGGAGCAAGATTCGCAATCTGTCATCGGCATTGCAAGACCCCGGTCTCAAGATGGAGGCGACGGAAGCTCTGCGCGGCTTGATATCGGAGATCCGGATGGTGCCTGCCTCTGACGCGCTGAACGGGCATCGCATTGAACTTGCGGGAGAATTGGCGGGGATTTTGTCTTTGGGGGATGTGGAAACGACAAAGCCCGCGCTTTTTGCACGGGCTGGGTCGGAAACGGTGGTTGCGGGAGTAGGATTTGAACCTACGACCTTCAGGTTATGAGCCTGACGAGCTACCGGGCTGCTCCATCCCGCGACGGTGTATAGTCCTGATTGGTATTGGTTTTCGGACTATTTTAGGCGCATGTTTATGCGCTGTTTTTTGACGCCTATTTTATGGGAATAGGGTTTGATCGTTTTTGAGAGATACATGAGTTTTACGAGGCTTTTACCAGGTTTGGCAGCGACCTACTCTCCCACGTCTTGAGACGCAGTACCATTGGCGCGACAGCGCTTAACGGCCGGGTTCGGGATGGGACCGGGTGTTTCGCTTGTGCTATGGCCACCAAACCGGGAAAAAGCCTCGTTATGTGTGTCCTACCGCCCGGAGGGCTACTTGAGGACATTTTTTGTCCTATCGCCTATCGGCTAGTTGAGGACGGGTATCTCCAACCGTCTTGCTCCGGTTGGGGATTGGTTTCCAAGTCAGTACTCTGTGTTTTGTGTATGCTTTTGATTTGTTCTGTAACAGTCTTGCTATTACTGGATCAAATCAAGCCTATCGGGCCATTAGTACCGGTCAACTGAACGCATTGCTGCGCTTACATCTCCGGCCTATCGACGTGGTGGTCTACCACGGCCCTCAGGGATACCTTGTTTTGAGGGGGGCTTCCCGCTTAGATGCCTTCAGCGGTTATCCTGTCCGAACATAGCTACCCTGCACTGCGGCTGGCGCCACAACAGGTCCACCAGTGGTTCGTTCACCCCGGTCCTCTCGTACTAGGGGCAACTCCTCTCAAGTATCCTACACCCACGGCAGATAGGGACCGAACTGTCTCACGACGTTCTAAACCCAGCTCACGTACCTCTTTAAACGGCGAACAGCCGTACCCTTGGGACCTGCTCCAGCCCCAGGATGAGATGAGCCGACATCGAGGTGCCAAACACTGCCGTCGATATGGACTCTTGGGCAGTATCAGCCTGTTATCCCCGGCGTACCTTTTATCCGTTGAGCGATGGCCCTCCCACTTGGGACCACCGGATCACTATGGCCGTCTTTCGACTCTGCTCGACTTGTCAGTCTCGCAGTCAGGCTGGCTTCTGCCATTGCACTCAACGAGCGATTTCCGACCGCTCTGAGCCAACCTTCGCGCGCCTCCGTTACGCTTTAGGAGGCGACCGCCCCAGTCAAACTACCCACCACGCAGGGTCCCGGACCCGGATAACGGGCCGCGGTTAGACATCAAGAGTGCGAAGGGTGGTATCTCAAGGGAGGCTCCACAGGGACTAGCGTCCCTGCTTCAAAGCCTACCACCTATCCTGCACATCACAATCCTGATGCCAGTGCGAAGCTATAGTAAAGGTGCACGGGGTCTTTCCGTCTAACCGCGGGAAGCCTGCATCTTGACAGGCAATTCAATTTCGCTGAGTCTATGTTGGAGACAGCGGGGAAGTCGTTACGCCATTCGTGCAGGTCGGAACTTACCCGACAAGGAATTTCGCTACCTTAGGACCGTTATAGTTACGGCCGCCGTTTACCTGGGCTTCAATTCAGAGCTCTCACCCCTCCTTTTAACCTTCAGGCACCGGGCAGGCGTCAGACCCTATACGTCGTCTTGCGACTTCGCAGAGCCCTGTGTTTTTAGTAAACAGTCGCCACCCCCTGGTTTGTGCCCCCAGCCTCTAGTTGCCTAGAAACCGGGCCTCCTTCTCGCGAACTTACGGAGGTATTTTGCCGAGTTCCTTCAACATAGTTCTCTCAAGCGCCTTGGTATTCTCTACCAGTCCACCTGTGTCGGTTTCGGGTACGATCTAGCGATGGAGCTATTTCCAGGAACCTCTGAGCGGCCCGTTCAATCCGATAAGAACGAACAACCTTTGAGATCCGTCACTTCCATCTGGCCCAGGAATATTAACCTGGTTCCCATCGACTACGCCTTTCGGCCTCGCCTTAGGGGTCGGCTTACCCTGCTCAGATTAGCTTTAAGCAGGAACCCTTGGACTTTCGGCGAGGGTGTCTCTCACACCCTTTATCGCTACTCATGTCATCATTCTCACTAGTGATCTCTCCA